>BQJP01000008.1 GCA_021604765.1 Thermodesulfobacteriota bacterium | reverse complement strand
GATCTAATTACTTTAATACCACTTATATCATTAATCTCATCTTCAATTGGGATGCTAACCAGCTTCTCTACATCTTCCGCTGAAGCACCAGGGAAAACTGTTGTTACTGAAACTAGCTCGAGTTTGATTGAAGGAAATAGTTCAAGAGGCAATCTTGACGCAGACATAATACCAACTATTAAAATAGCTAGCATCAATAAATTGACTAGAACTGGATTTTTAACTGAGAATTCAGCTATATGCATTAGAAATGTGTTACTGCATTAATTTGACTATCTGACCACCGGAAAGTCCAACATGGCCTTCCACAATAATTCTACTATCAGCGGGAATGAGGTCTGTAGAAATTGTCCCTTCTCTATCATTAATCCAATCTACGTCAACTGGAACTTTAACTGCTTTTCCATCTTGATAAACAAAAATAAAGAGCTCGTTGCTATCAGACAATACAGCAGTTCTAGGTACAACAACAACATCTGAGAGTAGTTCAATCGGTATTTCCATATTTACAATTTCTCCGGGAAGCCAATTATACGGATTGTCAATAATTTTGGCTTCTACTCTGTATGTCCCGGAAATTGTATCAATATTGGAACTAACACCCAATATTTCCCCTTCTGTTTTCTCCATATGATTATTATAATTTGTGCTAAGTGCAACCTTCATTCCAGGCCGGATTACCCTAGCCCATCTTGGTTCTACTCCAGCTACAACCCTTTTTTGTTCTGTGCTCACAAGTTCTACGAGTAATTGCCCTTCAGTTACTTCCTGGCCAACATCCGGCAGCACTTCTTCTACTTTACCTTCAATAGGAGAAGTTACAGTTAAGTTGTCAACGTCCCATTTCATGAGACCATAAGAAGCTTCCAGAGAATCTACACTTGCTGATTCAGAAGCTACCTGGTTGGCAAGAGAATCTACTGTGTCACGAGCGACTATGCCTTTTTCAAACAAGGCCTGTGATTGATCAAGTTTTCGTCTTAATTCATTTAAATTAGCGCGGGCTGATTTTAATCGGGCTTCAGATTCTTTTAATCTCAGTTCTCTTCTAGGGTCTTCAAGCACTATTAAAGGATCACCTTTTTTTACTTCTTGACCTAGTATAACTTTCTTCTCGATAACCCAGCCACCTACATATGCAATAACGTCTATAGTCTGACCACCCTCAACCCTGGCTAAAAAGCTTGTTGTTCTCCAGACTTCGGTTGATACAGTATCTTGAACTCTAACAGGAGAAATTCTCTCTTCAGTAACTGTTTCATATGCGGAGGTCCGTACTGAGATCATGCGCACATATAGACCTATTAAGAGTACTATAAAAGCTGCTAATATACCGAAAAACCAAATCCATTGTTTTCTTGTCTTTGAGCGTTTCATATTTCTTTTACCTATACATATAAACTAATACCAAATAAGTTTAGCACAAGATATTTTTTAAATATAAGTAATTTCATTGACTTATTCCTAGTTGGCTGAATAGCTTCAATTGTTGCCCTATCTCATAATTGTCCATGTTTATTCACTTTTCTCAACAATTTGGTTCTCTGACACAAAAACATTCAATGCCCAGAGACAGTTGAGCAATGACCTTAAAGTTGTTTTTACTTTTTTCTCAGAACCAGTTGATTTTTTTAGATATTTTTAGTAAGATTGAGACAAAACCCAGTATTTAAAGGAGTAAAAGATGGCACCTCGTAGACCCATGACCAAATCTCAGCTTTCTACCCATATAGCGGAGAAGGCAGGTATTACAAAAAAAGCAGCTACAGAAATCCTTGATGAAATAGCTGCAGTTGCCTATAAAGAGGCAAAGAAGAACAAGCAGTTCACAATCCCAGGAATTGGCAAACTGGTATTAGACAGACGTAAAGCCAGAATGGGAAGAAACCCTGCTACAGGCGAGACAATTAAAATTGCAGCCAAAAAAGTAGTAAAATTCAGGGTTGCCAAAGCCTGTAAAGATTCAGTTTTAGGCTAAATCTTCATTCTAATAGTAGGTTCTTCAATTTTTGTGTAGATCTTGGAGTAGTTCAGAGCAAGGTTTGTGAAATTGCTTGCACAAAAATCATAAATTATTACAGCTAGAGTAATAAATACAGTTGCTCAGAGCACCTACTGATCTTTTTTAATTTCTGAAATCTTATCAAATATTATTCTTGCTAGGTGGGATTTTGGCATAAGTGGTAATTCTTCGCTATTCTTGTTGTAAACCAGGTGGGCTATATTAGTGTCCTCTTCAAATCCGGCTCCAGGTTTAGAGACATCGTTTGCTACAATCATATCTGCATTTTTCTTCTTTAATTTGTCTTTAGCGTTTTTGATTAAATTATCTGTCTCAGCTGCAAAACCTATTACAATTCTTCCATTCTTTTTCTTTCCTATTTCATGAAGTATGTCTTTAGTACGTTTAAGTTCTAAGGTTTTATCTTTGTCGTCTTTTTTAATCTTTCCGTCTTGAGGTTCGGTTGGTGTATAGTCACCCACTGCGGCAGCTTTGATTACAATAGTTGACCAATCTAGATGTGACATGACTTCATCATACATATCTTTAGAGCTTTCTACGTTTATTGTTTTAACGCCAGGTATAGGGCATAGATTAGTCTTTCCCGAAATTAGTACAACATCCGCGCCCCGGTTTGAAGCTTCCTTGGCAAGGGAGTATCCCATTTTACCGCTGGATGGATTAGATATAAATCTCACCGAATCGATAAACTCTCTTGTTGCCCCAGCTGTGATGAGTACTTTTTCGTTACTCATATCTTCTGGGGTTAACGTTTTCTCAATCTCTGATAATATTATATCTATCTCCGGCAGGCGACCTTTTCCTTCCCAGCCACAAGCGAGATCCCCTTCTCCAGGTTCCATAACTGTTAATCCTCGTTGTTGTAGCTTCTTTATGTTTTCTTGAACCGCTGGGTTTTCGTACATGTTCACGTTCATAGCAGGACACAGTATTATGGGCGCCCTAGTTGCAAGAATTATTGTAGAGAGAAGACTATCCGCTATACCCGAAGCTACCTTTCCTATAAAACTTGCGGTAGCAGGAGCAACTACTATTAGGTCGGCATTGTCTGCAAGAGTAATGTGGCCGATCTCAGATTCCCATTCAAGATCAAAAGTATTTATAGCCACTTTATTGCCTGAAAGGGTTTGCAGGGTAAGAGGAGTTATAAATTCAGTAGCATTTTTGGTCATCACTACTTGTACGGAAGCATCTTTTTTGATTAGTCCCCTTACAAGCTCACAGGATTTATATGCGGCTATTCCTCCCGTGACTCCAAGGATAATATTTTTCTCTTTTATATTGCTCATTTATTTATACTCTCTTCATAATATTATAGGAAATAAAGGCAATTAGGCAAACTGGATTGAATACCATTTTGCTAATCTTGAAAAAAAATGCTTGACAAAGCTTTAATAAGTGTATATACTCCTAATTATGATTAAAGAAAATGTTAAAGCGAACGAATTAAGTAGGCACGAAATTGCTGAGGGCATAGAGTGTACAGCTTTCAACCTGAAGAGAGCCACAAGGGTTGTTCAAAATCTTTTCGATGATGCTTTTAAATCTGTTGGGTTAGAGGGGACTCAATATACAGTTTTAGGCCATATTTTTGTTTACGGACCAATTTCTTTAACAAAACTGGCTGATTTGATGGATGTTGATAGGACTACGCTTGCTCGGAATCTTGGACCTTTAGAGAAGAGGGGGTTTGTAGAGATGAAGCCCGGGAGTGACAGAAGGGCAAAATTTATCAATATTACGACCAGTGGTAAAGAAGTTTTATCCGATGCTCTGCCATTATGGAAAGAAACACAGGAAAAAATAAAAACAGCGCTAGGTCTTGAGAACTGGGATTCTATGATGTCTAATTTGACAGGTCTGGTTACAAATTTGAAAGAGAGCTAAAAAAATTTAAAGAACAATGTGTATATGCACGCATAGGAGGAATTAAATGAATAAACCAAAAATACTCGTCACGTCAGCTGCAGGACATACAGGGTCTTTGGTCGTGACTCAACTCTTGGAGAAAGGTTTTCCTGTAAGGGCGCTTGTACGCCGTCACGATTCTCGCTCTGAGCGCCTTAAGAAAGCTGGTGCTGAGATATTCGTCGGGGATCTGTACGATATGCGCGATCTCCGCGAGGCGCTCGTCGATGTTAAGCGCGCTTATTACTGTCCGCCATTCGCACAGAACGTGTTGCATGGCTCAATGCTTTTCGCTCTGGCCGCAGAGGAAGCGAAGCTAGAGGTGGTGGCACTTTTGACCGCATGGAACCCTCATCCAACTCACCCGTCGATACATCAGCGTGAGCACTGGATCACAAACAATATCTATCAGTGGATGCCGACGGTCGGTGTCGTATATATAAACCCCGGAATGTTTGCGTTCACATACTTTTTCGGTCTGCCAGCGGTTGCGCACTTCGGCAGGCTGATGCTCCCGTTCGGTGAAGGGCTGAACGCACCGCCCTCAAACGAGGACATTGCTTCTGTCGCCGCCTCAGTTCTAGAGCAGCCAGCAGTACATATCGGCAAAAACTACCGCCCGACGGGCCCTAAGCTTATTTCCGGGCACGATGTGGCAGATGTGTTCGGTCATGTTTTAGATCGCAAGGTTGTTTATCGGGATGTTCCGACCTTGATGTTCATCAAAGCTGCTAAGGCTCTAGAGTTCTCGAACTTTGAGATCGCCCAGATCCGACACTACGCAGAGGAGATCAGAGGTGGGACTTATGCTGTCGGTGCACCCACAGATCATGTGGAACTGGTAACCGGACGACCGCCGGAAGACTTTGAGATCACCGCGCGTCGTTATATAGAGCGCCCGGAGCTGGTGTTTCCTAGATTTAAGACCGGAAACAAGTTTGAGGCAGCCTGGCTAATGCTTAGGACAATGTTGACCCGAGCACCAGATCTTAATGGCTGGGAGTCCGAGCGCGGATACCCCTTATTGCCGGAACCTGTTCTTGCTCACGATAGCGAAGAGTGGATGGTGACGGCCAATGAGAAGCGGGCTGCGCTCCTTAAGCCGACTCATGTAGTAAGAAGCACTAAGGAACATCAAGTTGCAGTGTAATTTTGAGAAAAATAAATACAAAAATTTTACTAAATTAAGGAGGCATTAAGAAATGAGTGAGAAAGTTAGATTTAAAGATAAGGTTGTTGTGGTAACGGGAGCATCAAGTGGTATTGGTCAGGCTACTGCGCTTGAGTTTGCCCGGGAAGGAGCAAAAACAGTATTAGTTTCCCGCTCGGCTGACAAGTTAGCAAGAGTGGCGGATGAGATCAGGAATTTTAATCCCAACACACTTGTTATTCCTACAGATGTTTCGGATGCTCATCAGGTCAGGCAAATGGTAAAAACTGTTTTAGAAGAATTTGGCAGAATTGATGTCCTGTTTAATAATGCCGGAAGTTCATTTGTTGGTCGGGTTGAGGATAGCAATTTCCTTGAAAATACAAGAGAGATGATGGAAGTCGATTATTTTGGAACTATTATGGTGACAAAAGAGATCCTTCCTATCATGAAAGAACAGGGAGAAGGGAATATAATGAATATGTCTTCAGTTGTAGGCCGAAAAGCTTTTCCTCATTTTGGGGGATATTCTTCTGCAATGCATGCAATTTCTGCATTTACTGATTCATTAAGACAGGAACTTAGAAGTAGCGGAATCAAAGTATCAATAATACATCCGGCATTAACACGAACTCCGCTTCTAGATCACGTTAGACCTGAAGATATGCCACCCCCATTTAGGAGTATGACTCCAATAACAGTTGATTCAGTTGCTAAAGCGGTTGTGAATGGTGTTTATTACAATCAAGCACGAATAGTTCTGCCTTTTCAGCCAAAAGTTTTGATGCTGGCAGATGCAATCTCACCCCATATTGGAGATATGATAGTTCGGCTGCTTGCTAATAAAATATTTGCCAGACTACTAGGTACTTATAGGGGGAAGGTCTACCACGAAATATCATATTAGTATTTTATTAAAATGAGTCTTAATAGTGCTATCTGCTATCTAACGATCTAATGACAGAATATGTGTTGGAAATAAAATGAGATAATTTTTGCTCATTCGGGTAGGATAAAGCTATCTGTATGTCCACTGCGGAGTTGACATTCCATATACATAGATAAGATTAGTGAAAGTTGATAGGGAGATAGATGACGAATAAGGCTTTACCGCAGGATACTGTTGATAACTCTTCAGGAATTTTCCCTGTAAGTAATAGTGTTGGACGTTGGGTTTTGCTAGCTACTATTTTGGGCTCAGGAATGGCCTTCATAGACAGCACGGCAATGAACGTAGTTATCCCGGTACTTCAATCGGAGCTCAACGCCACTATTCCTCAAGTCCAATGGATAATGGAAGCTTATGCTCTTTTTATGTCTTCCCTCATGCTGTTGGGAGGGGCGTTAGGGGATAAGTTTGGAAGAAAGAGGATATTTGCCCTAGGTATTGTTCTGTTTACAGGAGCTTCTATATGGTGTGGTCTGTCACCAAACACTAGTCAGCTAATTGTGGCCAGAGCCTTTCAGGGAGCTGGGGGAGCGCTTCTTGTGCCGGGTAGTTTAGCAATTGTAAACATATCTTTTAGTGATGAGAGGCGAGGTAGAGCCATTGGGACCTGGTCGGCATTTACCGCAATAACTACAGCTTTGGGCCCAATATTGGGTGGGTGGCTTGCTCAAAATCTTTCTTGGCGTTTTGTGTTTTTTATTAACGTTCCTCTTGCTATAATAGTCTTAGCCACACTATATTGGAAGATTCCTGAAAGTCGGAAAGGTAATGGAGAAGAGAAGCTTGATGTCTGGGGGTCATTATTTGCTGTACTCGGATTTGGATGCATTGTTTTTGGATTGATTGATTCTGCAAATGTAGGATTTGGCCATCCTAAAGTAATTATTCCACTAGTAGCTGGTGGAATTTTCTTATTAAGCTTCGTATTTCATGAGAGCAGATCCTCTTCACCTATGATGCCTCTCAATCTATTTAAATCAAAGACATTTAGCGGTGGAAACTTAATTACTCTACTTTTTTGGGGCGCGTGGAGTGGGGCCATATTCTTCATTCCATTTAATCTCATTCAGCTTCAAGGCTATAGTGCTGCAGGTGTAGGGCTTGCATTTGCTCCACTTGTGGTTGCTCTCTTTTTGGTTTCCCCTTGGGCTGGTGGATTAGTGGCTAACTATGGGGCTAAGCCCCCATTATTAGTTGGAACAATAATGGCTGCACTAGGTTTTTATCTCTTCACTTTGCCGGGTATTGGAGGCAGCTATTGGACTACCTTTTTCCCCGCTATTACAGTTTTAGGTATTGGAATGGCAATTATTATTTCACCACTAACAACCGCTGTTATGGAATCTGTGGAGCTTAGAGAATCAGGAGTTGCTTCTGGAATCAATAACACTGTTGGCCGAATAGCTGGGCTTTTGGCAATTGCTATTATGGGTGTATTTGCTCTATCTACTTTTAATAGAAGTCTTGACTACGAGTTAAGTTCTCTGGACCTTCAAGAAGAAACAAGGCAGTCAATTGATGACCAGCGTATCAAGATTTTGCTAATCGATATTCCTGAAGAAATTTCAACTGAAACAAAAACTGACCTCAAGAATGCAATCGAGAATTCATTTCTTGCGAGCTTTAGATTGATGATGATGATATCGGCTGGTTTGGTGCTCATCGGAACATTTGTAGCATGGGTGACTATTGAGAGATTAAAGCCTCATTAGCTCGAAAAACTTAATAAAATAAAACTTTTTTATGTTTCTTCACGTATTTCTGATACACTATTTCTTAATTCTGAAATATTCATAACTCTTGATAGGAGATAGATAGAATGGCAGAGAAGATTAAAAAAACTGATGAAGAGTGGCGTGAAATGCTGACCGAAGAGCAGCACTATGTAACTAGACAAAAAGGAACTGAGAGACCATTTACCGGAAAGTACAATGATCATAAAGAACAAGGCATATACAAGTGTGTGGGTTGTGGAAAGGAATTATTTAAATCCGATACAAAGTTTGATTCCGGCTCAGGCTGGCCGAGTTTCTATGAGCCTGCCAGTCAAGAACATGTTACTACAGAAGCCGACACAAGTCTGGGTATGATGAGAACAGAAGTTCTTTGCAGCAGCTGTGACGCGCATTTAGGTCATGTATTTCCAGACGGTCCAAACCCCTCCGGGCTTCGCTACTGTATAAATTCCTGCGCACTGGAATTTGAGAAAGAAGACGACAAGGATTAGTTCTATTTGCTCCAACTTTATTCTTGTTGATAAATTTAGAAGCGTTTATTTCTTTCTTTCATCTAAAATGCACAAATGTGCTCTAATGCTACTAAAAACCGGAGCTTAAAAAAGGGAAAATTATGGAACTAGAAACTTTTATGGAAGACGTAATTAGCAAGAACCCTGGACAGCCGGAATTTCATCAGGCTGTAAACGAGATTGCTATAAATTTAATACCTTTTATTAATAAAAATCCTCAATATGAAAAAGCCTCTATTCTTGAAAGAATAGTTGAACCTGACCGGACAATTGTTTTCCGGGTGGTTTGGGAAGATGATGAAGGCCACCCTAGGGTCAATAAGGGTTACAGGGTCCAATTTAATAATGCCATAGGGCCTTACAAAGGCGGGCTCAGGTTTCATCCAAGTGTTAATTTAGGCATATTAAAATTTCTTGGTTTCGAGCAAATATTTAAGAATAGTCTTACGACTCTTGCTATGGGGGGAGCAAAAGGCGGCTCTAATTTTGACCCCAAAGGGAAATCAGATCGTGAAGTTATGAGGTTTTGTCAAGCGTTTATGACAGAGCTGTCCAAACACATAGGTGAAGATATTGATGTCCCTGCAGGCGATATCGGTGTTGGCGCAAGAGAGATTGGCTATATGTATGGACAGTACAGGAAACTCCATACAGAATTCACAGGGACCCTGACAGGAAAAGGACTTGATTATGGCGGAAGTCCATTAAGGACTGAAGCTACTGGGTACGGATGTGTTTATTTCGCCTCTGAGATGCTAAATGTTCAAGACCAGACACTAGAAGGAAAGACCTGTTTAGTTTCAGGATCAGGAAATGTGTCTATTTACACTGTTGAAAAGCTTATCGATGAAGGTGCAAAGGTCGTAACACTTTCTGACTCTTCTGGCTTTATATATGATCCCGACGGTCTCGACACTGAAAAGCTTTCCTTTATCAAGGATCTGAAGGAAGTTAGGAGGGGGCGTATATCTGAGTATGCTGCTGAATTTGATTGTGAATTCCACGATGGCATAAAACCATGGAAAGTACCTTGTGATATCGCATTCCCATGCGCTACTCAAAATGAAATTGATGAAAGCGATGCCAGCCTTTTAGTAAAAAACGGCTGTAAGGTTGTTTGCGAAGGCGCCAATATGCCGACAACGCTTGAGGGGATTAAAGTATTTGAAAATGCAGACATACTCCATGCTCCAAGCAAAGCTGCAAACGCAGGAGGGGTTGCTGTATCAGGGTTTGAAATGTCCCAAAATGCTCTTGGTCTTACATGGACTCATGAAGAGATTGATGAGAAACTCCATGTAATAATGAGAAGGATTCATGAGCAGTGTATTGAGTACGGAAAGCAAAATGGAACCATAGATTATTTTAGGGGCGCCAATATTGCCGGATTTGTAAAAGTTGCCGACGTTATGCTAGCGTATGGAATTGTTTAGTAATTACAACCTTAGTATATAACCTGCTTGTCCGATTATGATAATTTCGGAATGTGGCCATGCATGAGAAAATTACATTACTTGTGCCCATAATATACTTATATCTAGAAGGGGGGATTATGAAAGTTTTTATCGCATCATTAGTTCTGTTTATGTTCTTGCTAGTACCAGCAGGAGCTGAAGAAGTTATAAAGGAACTTAGTGGATCTGAGACAGTTAGTGTAGGTCCTATAACAGTTCCAGATAATTGGGAGATCCAGTGGGAAACCAAGGGTCAATATCTGCAAATCCTCATGAATTCCGCCGACAGTGTTCCGCTTGGATATGCTGTGGAGCAAATAGGGCCTGGAAAAGGCGTTTCTAAACAGGAAAAGGGTGGTGATTACATTCTAGATATTAACGTGTCAGGCGAGTGGAAAGTTAAAATTGTGCAATCAAAATAACAACCTATTTTAAATTGCGGCAAATTTGAAACAATAGTATGTTTTAGTATTGTATTGCTATGATTTCAATAAATAAGACGCGGGTTAAAATACTAATAGCATCTCTAGTACTTACTTTTATTATAATTCGAGTATGGCTTTATTTTTACCCTAACGCGGATTTTAACCTTTTTGGTTATAACATTCATCACTTATATACTGGGCTTATATTAATCACTATTGCTAGCATACCTCTAATTTTATTTTCCAATCTGGGGCGGATTCTAAATATAGCAACAGCTATATTCGGTATTGGTTTAAGTCTGGCTCTTGATGAGTGGGTATATCTTATAACAACAGACGGAAGCAATATGTCATATCTGCTTCCTATCTCGCTTTGGGGAGGCATCATTTTAATTGGATTAACGTGTCTTTATATCGGGGCATTATATTTTTGGTCTACTAAGAAGTAGAAGAGATAAAATATGATAAGAGGAATTGAATTATGGTGGCTACTGTGACAGCAAAAATGCCTACATTTGAAGAGTTATTAATACCACTACCTCTATACTCTCCAAAGAGATGGTATTACGAGGCAGCATCACTACTTCTGAGAACAGTAGGTACGCTTTCTCAAGGAATTAATATCGGCTACACACATGGGTTTGACTCAGGGATGATCATGAACTACATATACGAAGATGTACCTCAGGGAACATTCTATATTGGTAAGGCTCTGGACAAAGCTTTCTTGAATCAAATTACATGCAGGGCTTTTAGGTCTATCAAAGAAATCCAAAAAAATATGATTAAGAATTATATCAGTAAAAGAAACGGCTCACCCACATTGATTGCTGATCTCGCATCAGGAAAAGCTGACTACCTTTACGACGCGCTGATGGAAACCGGTAATCAAGCAAAGATCCTGCTTCGTGACATTGATGAATCGGCTCTTAAAGATAGTAAAGCAATCGCAGAGAATCTGAAACTGCCGAATGAAATCAAATACGAGCTTGGGAACGCAATTGATACGGAGAGCCTTAAAAAAATAGATCCTAAGCCGGATATTGTAATCGAGGTTGGACTTTATGGAATTATTCATGATGACGAGAAAATTCGAAAACATTTTGTTGATCTAAGAGAGATACTCAAACCAGATGCGATACTGTTTAACGTCCAAACTTATAACCCCCAAATTGAACTAATAGCAAGGTCCCTGGTAAACCGTGACGGGGAGCCATGCGTATGGCATCTTCGCCCCGCAGAGCTTGTAATAAAGTGGGCCGAGGAAGCGGGTTTTGTTGAGCCACATACCGTAATGGATGATTGTGGAGTATATGCGGTAGTTATGATGAAAAATCAGGCGAGGTAATTTTAACTTATGAAAAAACAAAGATTTGTCCTATCCTGGGAAAAACAATTAGGAGAGAAATCGGTGTCAGCTCCTCTTCTGTCAGACAGGATTAAGTCAGTAATGGGAAGCCCTCACGCAATGTGGAACTATATGAGCTACCGTGATGCCATTAAGATATTGGGCATGAAACTCGAGGATATTTATAAGGACGGCAGGGTTGATCTGGACCCGAGCGAATGGGCAGACCTTGGATGGATGACCTGCTACGCAGGACCCCCTGAGAGCGCAGTAATAGCAATGAAGGAGCAAACTACTTCTGAAAACATGAACCCCTATTCCCCTGACCTTATCAATCCGGTTAGGGAAGCTTGTGCTCAAATAAAGTTTAAAAGAGAAAGAAGCGATCAGTTTGAGGTTATTGGCACCGAGGGAGCACAAGCCGGTATTTCGTATTCGCTTCAAACTTTCCTCAATCCGGGAGAGGAAGTAATAATTACAGATCCAGGATACTTCCACTTTGAATCAGCAATCCTTATGGCAGGGGGAGTTCCTGTAAGAATTCCGATCACGGAACATAACAACTACCGCTTAAATCCTAACGAAGTAGAGCAAGCAATTACACCCCTCACAAAGGTACTTCTGGTATGCAACCCCCTTAACCCTTTTGGAACAGTGCAGACGAAAGCCGAATTAATAGCGCTGGCTGAGATAGCTAAAAAGCACAACATCTTAATCATTGATGATTTTACTCATAATACGCAACGCATAGACCCAAATGCTAATCATTATCCTATTACTTCTCTTTGGAAAGAGGCTGATGTTAATAATGTGATTTCAACATTCAGCGTGTCTCATGGATACGGAATGGCGGGTGTCCGCCTTGGATTTTTAGCCGGACATCCTGATTTGATGAGGGCATGTCTTATGTCTAAAGTGGGTTTAACCAGGCTTAACACAAATATTATCTCACAGCACGGTGCTCTTGCGGCTATACAAGATGATGAGTATGTAAAAAAGTCAGAGGCGATTGTCCGCAGAAACTATAAACTTGTTAAGGAAATTATTGATAAAACTCCAGGTGTTGTAATTCCGGTAGAACCTCAGTACGGGTTTTCTATGGTTGTAGATGTTTCAGGCACTGGGGTGAGTGCGCAGGAGCTTACCGTTGCTCTATTTAAACATCACGTGGCAGTCTACCCAGGAGACGGTCTCGGGAGCATAGGAGCAACAGATTATATAAGGCTCAATATTTCAAGACCAGACACATGGGCTTTTGAACATTTCAGCAAGTCTTTGCCCGAAGCTATAAAAGATGCAAAAATAGGGGTTTATAAAGAAGGGGTTTGCCAATTTTTTGAAGAGAAAGGAACAGAAAGGGCAAGAAAAATCTTAGAAAAGATAAACAAATAATAACTGGCATGATAAGACAATTGAACTCATAGAAGGTTCGGTATGAAATAGAATACTTGCCTGGGTTTATCTGGAGAAAAATAGAAGATTATTTAGAAACACACATTAAAAACATTTCTAATCAGAAGATGACAGCCCAAGTTGTTTCGCCCCTTTATAAGCTTTTACCTCAAACGTCTAATTATTGAACCCGGAAGCTCAAGGCCTCTGCGTACAAACTCGAATACGCTATACAGTACCAGGTGTCGCAGCTTTTCCATTCCCAATACATTCTGAAGGAACCGAGGATATCCAGCAATTCTGCGAAAAAAATTTTTATCTTGGTTTGTTCTTGAATAATTGCTGTAGAGAAAGCTGAGTTCATAAAAACCATCGAGTATCCCGGGTGGACGCATTCTTATATGGTAGCCCAAATATTGAGCTTTCGTTATATGAGCTGCATCTAGAACCTCGAATACGGATTTGGGCACTTTACACTCCAAATACCGATTCAGGTAGCGTAGAGCCTCCTTTGCATGCAGCACATTACCGTGACGATTAGATACCTCTATAAATCTATTCCAATCAATTTCTCCATTTGTACTGTCTATTATCCAGGTTGCATCTGCAACCCAGCGTATTGGGGAAATAGTGTCCCATTTAGCACCGTGGGAACATACGTGAAGTAGCAAATCGGCGGGATCTAACACAAGTGTATTAACACCTTCAACGCTTATACTTCGAGCGCCCTGCCAAAAATCCACATCGGCATCAGAGGCGTTATATCCTTGCAGCACATGCCAGTGGAGGTCTACAGTGAATTTCTCGGGGTTCGTAAAGTCCTGACCGTGCCTCACACAAAAATACTCGTCCGTAAAGTCTTCGAGCTTCCTATTCCCGGGAGTCCATCCAAGCCGTGACAAGAGAGCCATCTCCTGAAAGCCTTTGAGTGGTGTTATGGAGGAGTTCCATCCGAGTCTGGATAAAAGTTGAATTGCCTCACCTGCTTTCTCGGTAGGGACAAGCAGGTCAGCATCCATCATTGGTCGCAGTCCATAATCCTTATAACAAGTTGTTATCAACGCAGTGCCTTTAAGCAAAATGGTTTCTAAAGAGGACTTGTTAAACTCTTTAAGAAGCTGAGCGAGATTCTTGACTAGTATTTGGTTGTTCTCAGCGGTTTTCGTGTAAACCCACTTAAAAATATTCATCATCGGGTCTTCTATACCCTGCGAATTTAAGTTGAAATAAAGTAGAGGAAAGAGACGGTATGAACCTGGATCGACATTATCTAAATCTACGGAGGTTTTCCATTGATTATAAGCATCAATGGCGGCTTCGCCTTTCAGTAGGCATGCGCTGAGCAGTAATTCTTGTTCGTACTCTGGCTTATACTCGCTTTTGGAATCTTCGAATGTGAGTTTTGTTTTTTTTTCCTCTTCCAATTTCCGTGTCCCGCTTTTATGGTCTACTATCACCAGAATATCTTAAATGTTCAATGGTTATAAGTATTCTTGCTCACAAGAAAATATACTCTTGAAAATTTTAAATATACAAGCCCCTCTTAATCATTATGAGGGCATCAGAAATGTGAAGTTATGATAGGCAGATGAACTTTGGTCCAACAAAAGAGGCAGAAGGTCGGACTAAGATTTTAATTGGACAATTGGCTAACTTGTCTTCGGGAATGCATATATAAACCAGGCCTATTCATATGAATTTCATTTTCATATAACAAGACACTAAATATGACCCGTAACAACAATTATTTAAGTCGTCTCAAATAATTTTAATTTATAATTGTCATATTACCGCTCTGTGCGTTGGCTGTTGTAATATTAAGCTTCTGATTGAGCATCATCACTGATATTACAGTAGGAATAACAAACGCGCCCTTGGTAACCTTCTCCAAGAACTCACGTCTATCTGAGTTAACGTTCTCTGGAATTTTCTTATCGCTCATGTTTCCCTCCGCTTATGTGTAAGTATATATTGACGAATCTAAATTAACACATAGCTTCAATAAAAACAAGATATTTGTCAATAATTGTTCTAGGATGTAACTCCTATATCTTCAAGAGAAAGTTAAGCAGATTTTGCTGGGAGCTTTCGTTTGTCCATTTATTTTCAATCCATTGGCTTCCCTGAAGCGCCTTACTGTAATAATTCCCGTAATTCTGGTAAAGATCGCGTATCGCATTTTCTATATCCTCTACACTAACCCTATCCCACGTACCCGAGATAATTCCATCGAAAGAGGCTTTTTCTTTGCCGTTTAAGGGTATTACCTTGCAATAGCCAGATTCAACAAGTTCTTTATGAACGGGAATGTCTGTCAATACAGTTGGAATCCCCATATAAAGACTCTCTCTGGGAGTAAAAGACCAGCCCTCAGTGCTTGACGGAAATACATAGCATGAAAGTTTGCTGTACCATTGTGCAACTTCGTCCTCAGAAATTGGGCCTTCCGTCCACTCCACAAAAGGGGACAATTTCACGAGTGTGAGCTCAGGCTTTAACATATCACTGAACGGCCTCGCTACATGCACAACCAGTCTCAATCCTGGTATCTCCGAAGAGAGATTTACACAAGCCTGAAAAAGCTTAAACAGGTTTTTTCTTGCTGTTGGCACACCTAGGAAGCCGACTCGGAACAAGCCTTCCGGGAGCGCTTGTTTGTAGAGTCTGTTGTACCTAGTGAAGCCCAAATTTATTACTTCTATGGGAACATTGACGCCTGAATGTTTGAACATCTTTTTAACATGCGGGTGTGGCACAACGCAATATTGGTAGTGTTTGTTGATCGTTTCAACCCAGAAAGGGAGAAGCCCGTCACTCTCAAAAGTTGTAGAAACAACATTCAGGTTGCTCGGTGATATTTTATCAGTGTACAAATGAGGCATACCGCTTATTAAAACCTTTTGACCTTTTAAATGTTTTGTGTCTTTCAATGAAACTCCAATTCTGGACGTGAGATCATAAACATAACTTAATCCGTCGTCAGGCTTGTCGTTATATGTCTTGAGTTGATATATTGTCTCCTCTAATGGTATCTTCTTGATTTCAGAATCAATCTCACTGTAAATTTTGTTTCTCTGTGATTCTGTGACCATCTTTCTCTGAACAGGGTCGACCAATGGTTGAGTTAAAGAGTTTTCCCATCTCCAAGTTCCCACATGATGATGCTCTGCGTAATTTCCGAAGCGGCACCCAACCACAGCTGTAATCGGACATATGAAGTCGATATTTCTAAGGAGTACTAAGTCTGTGAAGTCCTCAAGTGAGTCATGATACACTGTAGTAACGAGGCCAGGACCTGTAGATTCCAGCACATCATTCTCTGAGGTGATATCACGCTCGGACTCCTGTGCTATTCTCTTTAGTATATGAAGCAGGAAAGGGTGTCCGGGTTCGCTGCCGAACATATAGTTTGCAACTCTTAGAAGATCCCTGTGACCTAATTCTGTCGCCTGCTCTTGTGTAATTGTCAGCTCTTCGGCAAATACGCACCGGAATTCACAAAGCGGATCAAGACTCTTTATACATTCGATGTCGATGTCGAGATAAAAACCGCCTAGTGCATAGACCACTATTATACGGAAGATGTCGGCTTTCTGTGCTGGAGCGGAATAACTATCATAAACAGGGAGAAAAGAAGGGAAATGCTGTTCCACAATATCTCGGCACTCTTCATCTCCGTAAAATCTGTACTCCCAGTTGGGATGAAGCTCTATAAGTTTACGGCGATATTCTTCAAGCTGAGCAGGTATTTCATGAGTCTTATAGGTCTGATGTAATATTTTGGGTATTGCCATAGTTCTTAAATACTATAATCCTACTCTACAAGCTGATCGAGTAAGCTGGAAGCCTCGTCTCCTGTATATTTTCCATCCAGAATTTCCTTTATCACCCTGCTAGAATCATCTGAAAGCTTTTTGCTTGCCTTAAATATCTTGTCCCAGTGCTCTTCGGTCCATACATTATTACCGTGGTAGACATATACATACAATTTAGGCATGACTATGGGGAATATGAGGTTTTTAGAGAACAACTTGTTTATTAAGGGCGTATCCTCTCCTTTGCTTTGGTTTTCATATTTAATGTCATCTCCAACCAGAGATTTACGGCACATGATACTCCCCTCCCAGGGCCTCATGTTCGATACGTAAGCTTTACCACTAAACTCATCAAACACGAGCCAGTGTACCATCACACAGGCAGGCAGGCCGGACTCTTGCAGAACTCTCATCTGAAATGAAAGCCTTTCATTGTGAGAGAAATCATCGTCGTCCCATTGGCAGAAATATTCTCCCTTGGACTTGCTTACCGCCAGATTCCTGAGCTCCCCAAGCGTATGACGCGGTGAAGCTGGAGCCTCTATTTTATATATATTGTTATCAGTAACCCCTCTTAGGAATTCGTTACTTGAAGAGTCGTCGTTTTCGTAAACAATCACAAGTTCCTTATGAGTGTATGTTTGATCCCTAAAGGATCTAATTGCCCTATGGAGCAAATGTGTTCTGTCTCGTGTAACACATAAACATGATATAAGTGGTTCAACTTTCATAGATCACAGTTTATTTAATAAAGCTGATACAAGTTTGTGCTTTGCCATGTATTCCTGGTTTTTGGGGTTGTGCTGTAACGCAAGCGCATAATATTTCTCGCTCTCTTGTAATCTGCCGAGCTTAAAATAACAAGTAGCGAGAGGCTCGTAGGAAAGCTCATCGAAAATACGGGCATTGTAGGCAAGAAACTCCCCATCAACACTGCGGGGGTCGATCGAAGAGAGATATTCAAAAAGCGGAAGTGCGTCCTCAAATTGATGATCATGCATAAGCGTCATGGCATAAGTCCATTTTATAAGGTAGTTCTCAGGGAATAGTTTCAAAGATTCTTCTAGCAGCTCAGAGTAGTTTCTTTCACTCTCATTTAGTAGCTTGATTATGTCGTAGTAAGGCAAGCTGTAATCAGGACTAAGCGTTTTCTTTTTGCGCACTAAATAGATTGCGTCCCTCCAGGCTTGCTCAGCTCCAGCAGGGTCTCCCAGTCCCTTAAGTGCGACTCCGAGTTGCCATCTTAGGTATACCCTACCAGGGTCATTCTCTATCTGATCTCTTAGCAGAGAAACGTTTCTTTTATGTTTATGTAAAAGGTCTCCTTCGTAACCCAGGTGATCAATCGTAAGATCACATTCCTCAATTTCAAGTCTGTCCTCTCGTGCTACTTCATGGATCGCTCTAAAAATAGATTCGTGAATTACTCCTTCAAAGCGAATTCGGGGATCATTGCGGAAAATACGATACTCCCTGTAAGCTGTATAACCTAAAATGGGATGAAACATTACTGTGTATGCAACCTTCCCGTTGTCTGAGAGAATCTCACTAACATATGATTTATCGATAGGTCTGAGTTTCTCATCTGCGTCTATATAGAGGATCCATTCGCCCCGGCAGTTATTCAGCGCCTCGTTTCGTGCAGATGCAAAGTCGCCGTTCCATGGGAAATCAAAAACCTTAGCACCATATTCCAGTGCTATTTCTTTTGTCCTATCATCAGAGCCTGTGTCGACTATTACTACTTCGTCGACAACATCTTTTATGGACTGAAGACAACCCGCGAGGAATTTTTCCTCGTTACGGACTATCATAGAAGCAGAAAATATTATATCGCTCAATTTTCACCTACAAAGTTGTAATAATAGCAAAAAACTTACATAAAACATAAATGCTCTACAAACATGGGATTTTTTCTACTTCATGTTGTAATGCAAACGATTATTGCACATTAGATAGCTGACATTGTTTCTTTCAACTTGGAGACCGCACCATCAAGATCTCCTATATGGACAACATAGCAGTCCACAGTATCAATTATCCTACAAACCTCTCCAATTTTCATATGATCCTCAGATTCAGAGAGAAAAGTCATAGGCATAATCTTCTGGGCCATCAGATACTTTGGACACTCCACCACGCGTGTTTCTCCTCCGTGGTTGGGCTCCAGGTAAAAAACAGCTCGTAATTTGCCTTCATCTATCTTCCAGTCAAATCCAGCATCCTGTGGGGTGAATGAATACATTCCCTGATCGTTATTGGCTTGGTTGAAAGGCAGTGAGCCAAACAATTCCTTTAACTCAGGAAGCAATCTAACGCTATCCTGTTTAATGTGAAAACGTCTTGGAAACGGTAGTACCTTTGTGTCCCTGAGCAGAACCAGCTCATCAGTGATTGCCCGAAACCCTTCGAACAGTAAACGCACCATTAACGTAGTCTTCCCTGCTCCCTTGTCACCAACGATGAGAAATCTTTTCCCGTGTAGTTCCCCACACCCAGAATGAATTCGTATTGATTCAGTAACATCTTTCAACGCTTCATGATGCATATGCCACTGGAGATGGAATATGGAATTTGGTAGATCCTCAGAAGTGAAACATATCATTCCGTCTTTTAGTATCTCGTATACATTATTTCTAGCATTCAATTCGAATGAAACTCTTTTGATAGGGGAGATGTTATGTTCGGCTTTGTGTACGATAAAGGCAAGACGACGCGCCACTTCTTCACTTTCAGTATATATCGTGAATGCGGTGTCTAGCAGAGTATACTTGCATTCGTAAATTATTTAATCAGACCTTCCTGAAAAAGTGTGTCGAGACAGTCTGCAACTTCCTTTTCGGGCACTTCTGGAAGTTCGTATGCATTTTTGACGATTGTTCCTATGTTGGCGATCGTGTTCCCTCCTGTGCAGGATTCTAGTACCAACACGGCCGTTTTGTTTAGGTAGTGAACTTTGTCTGTCTCTTTCTGGTAGATGACATAACCGTCCTCTACCTCATTAATATCTATACCGTTAGCTATTTTGGGTTGTTTATTCATAATTACAGAGCTCCGATTTTATTGCCTAAATATACCGCATGGATAGGCTCGATTACAATATCAACCTGCATAATATTATTTTGATATATGACTATATGACAAGTCTAACAACCCCACTATAATCACCTCTAATCATTGAGGATGCAAATTAGTTGCTCACCTCCGATAGTTAAGGAGATAGAACCGAGCCCGCATAGGATCTGGCGGAAGAGTCTTTAGGATAGGACCACAACGACTTAACCTTCAAACTTAACTGTTTTACAATGTTGAGAAGCTAGATTTAGGCCCGAAATGGTCGCTTAGAGTGCAGCTGCAGCTTTTGTTTCCTAAGAAATAGTTGTATAGAATAAATCTTTAATATTTTATAACCAAGAAAAGGAGATATCGAGATGACCTATTATAAAAGCCACTGGAATGTCAGATTGAGTATTATAAGTATAACCGTCTTGTTCTTTTCTTTGGTTCTCTCATATCCAATCACCGCGTTTGGTGACAGCAGCATTACAAAAAACGGTTACTTCAGCGAAAACTTTCAACACTTAAGCCAAAATAATGAGGATATTAATAGCACCATCGATACTTTGTATGCTCAAGTTGTTGAAGAAGAAATTTATACTGATTCTAATAGTCTAAATCCTGATCCAGATTATAAAACCGGTTATTACGGCACTAAAGATTGGCAGTCATTTGTAGCTATTTATCTTTGGTTTGTTGGAATGAACGGTGAGACTGGAGAAGGCAGAGCAGTAGCAGATGTGGATATGAGTTTCGGTGATATCTGGGATAACCTTGATGTAGGTGTACAGGCACATTTTGAGTTTTGGTGGAAAAAGTGGATTTTCTTTCTAGATCCTATTTTTATGAAACTATCTAGTAATAATAGCCAGACTAGAGTAATCAGCTCTCTTAAATCCAAACTCGAGGTAAAGATGTTTTTAATGGATCTAGCTATGGGGTATAGAGTAGCGGAATTAGCTCTGGGCAGTAGTACAAAATCAAACAATTTTAAGTCATGGCCTTCAGTTTCAATAGATGTTTATGGTGGTGGCCGAATATTAAGTGTAGATAACACAATCAACCTAACTATTGAAACTCCTCTAGGTACTAATAAGCAGAGAATTAAAATTGACGAAGCATGGTTTGATTTCATTGTAGGAACCCGGTTTATATTTGATTTTACCGAGAACGTGCTCTTGAGTATTAAATCTGACATTGGAGGTTTCGGACTTGGATTCTCATCAGATATAGATTGGAATTTTGTTGCAAATGTTGGATATCAGCTCCCGTGGTGGGGTGTCACTCCCTATATTGGTTACAGAGTGCTTTACATAGATTATGCTGACGGGAGTGGCGATAATAGATTTGTTTATAAAATGTGGCAGACCGGTCCTCAGATAGGATTAGGGGTGAGGTTTTAAGGCTATTACTGAAGTTCTTTTGCAATATTGCTGGAACATAATAATGAAGTTTTGGTCCTTTATTTTATGCATCTTTTTATGTAGTCCTATCCACTCATAATTTTCTAATTATAGAGCGGCGCAATCCTAAATAAATCTGCAGTTTTTACAGTATATAAAAAGCAGTTTCTGGAAGGTTAAATGGTGGCGATGGGTGGATTTGAACCACCGCACAGACCTTATGAGAGCTCAGCTTTAAATACATAAGCTGCTTAGACAGTCAGCTATTTTGCATGAATATAGATTTGATATGATTGTAGTGAGATTGTTGGAGTTACTTTTTAGCTATCTGCGAACGATAAATCATAAAAAAGTTTGGATACATATGAGGCATTATCAAAAAAAGATAGAGAGTAGATTGCTCTCTCAATTATATAGATACAGATTACGGACTTGAATTATAGACACAGAAGTGCTTATCAAAGATAAAGCTAAAATAGTAAGGGATGCTATGATCTTGAATGCAGAAATGGGTATCTGGCAATTTGAGATATACCTAAGCCCTGGAGATTTTAGATTTTTTTTCTTACTAATGTTTTTAGTTTCCCCGTTTTACTTTTTCTAATAAAGCTGCCTTTCCAATATATATGTAGGCAAACTATAAAATAAAGAGGCTCAGAGTTATTTTAAATAGGCAGTCAGAACAATTCCTTTAATATCTTTACTCTAGAAATTGATTACAGATTGAGCATAGAACCAATCGAGATCGTCTTTTTTATCAAAAACCACACCCACACCGTCGCCTCCAAAGAAGTGAGAATAACCGATTTGGAAAGACAGAAACTCCAGAGCTACTATATTAACACTTAAATCGATCTCCCCACCCAAGTCTTTCTCTATATCATTTCCTTCTACTGGATTTCTAAATGCATAGCCGAAAAGCGCGTCGTTAAAAGGTCCTGATCCGCCAATCCAGACTTCGTCATCTGAGGCCAACCAAAACAGATGTCCATCAACTGCAAAATTGACCCTCTTGTGTGGGGATAATAAAAACTGAAAGTAAGTATCTACTATGTTACTAAAAGCAGTTGTATCCGCAGAACCGTAAAACTTGTGATTTGTAGGAACCATATTGAAGAAGGTGCCGTTATCAGAATCATCTGGATCACCGTCTCCCGAAGCATATGCTATTCCTGCCCTAAACCATGGTTTCCACGGCATTGCGGTAAACTGGTATCCTGCCTCTGTGATGAATGCGGCTGCTTTTTGGTTTCTGTCGCCAAAGTTTCCGAACTGAAACGAAAGCCACAGCATCAAGTCTATCTCTCCTGGGCCTGCCGGATAAGCGCCTACTGCACTAACACCTATATTATTGATTTCCAAGCTGTCTCCTGCAAAACTCTGAGCTACGTCTCTGTCGTCAAAGTAGAAATAATTAAATAGCTTTAGCTGAGTGTTTTTTAGAAGAACGCCCTCTTTTAGGGTAACTGATCCACCTACAACGACTACGTTATCGAGGTCTTTCCAGTAACCGTCGTCAAAATCAAAGCCTCCGAATGTTACCCAGGATCCAAACACATTGAAATCAAACGTGGGGTTGTGGTAACCCGTACTAACTCCATCAAACCTCCTTCCTATGTTTGTCCAGTCCCATGTGCCAATTAGTCTTTCGGAAAGTCTTTTATTTATTATCCAATTAAGTTTCGGTTTGTTTTTATAAAGAACTTCCGCTCCATCTTTTATCGGTATTCTTCCCCCTTTAAAGTAAAATCCGATTGGATCATTGTACTGCAGAAAAGCTTCTACGAATTGAAAATTACCCGGAGCTGTTTTTTGATCACTGGCATTATAATAAAGTGGTCCCGGTCCGAAAGCTCCGTTCCTG
The DNA here is from genome assembly GCA_021604765.1 of Thermodesulfobacteriota bacterium. Taxonomy (GTDB): domain Bacteria; phylum Desulfobacterota_D; class UBA1144; order Nemesobacterales; family UBA2774; genus CR02bin9. Next base: position 74,765 of record BQJP01000008.1, on the reverse strand, counting down.
GGGAAATCAAAGGCTTTTACCCCTTGTACTAAAATATGAAGTCTGAACTTCTCCCAGGTGAAGTCTGCAAAGGCTCTCGCCCTTATGAGGAAAAAGTTATACGAAGCGTCCGTGTCCGTTCCTCTTTTCTCAAAAGTGTTCCAGTATTCATCCCTGAGCCTTATGTTAACTCCAAGGGTTGTGTGGTCTTTAACAGTTTGCGAAAAACTGGTTGTCTCCTGCGAAAAAGCTTTTTCTGTCCCAAAACCTACTATCAGAAAGTGAAGGATAAAAAGTAGAGATAAAGATCTATAAGTTATCTTAAATATGTTTACTGTGATTTGATACATTGTACTACTCCTCTAACTATTGCTTTTGTTCAGGGGAAACTTCTTTTAGATGATAACTCTATATAAATTTCCACTCTTCACGGCCTTCCAGATTTTTTTCTTGCCTTTGCAATTTTATCAATCATATTACCCGATAAAAAATTAATAATTTTCTCTTTCTCCCTAGACCAAAACGGGTGAAATTCATATGTAGTTTCATCGGAGCAATTAGGGATCCCTAAGAGACATTCTTGCTTTAACAAAGGATTATCAAATGCATATTTTTTATGAGAATGGACATTAATGCAACCTGTTGTCTTATCTTAAGATCTAATAGGGATAGATAAATAGTTCTTTATTCCAACCTTTCTCCCGGCAGGAAGTTTGATATTTTCCTAGGATCGACCCGACCCAACTTCAATTATATTACATTTGAGCTCATAATGTTATAGCATTCAATAAATATTGAGAAATATACAAATAATACGCATGCGTAGATTGTCAATCCTCGGACTAAGTCTATAAATCCATAAGATTAGAATGAATCACTAATTATTAGGCGGAGTGTTTGGTGGAACAATAATAATAGGTGGATCTGGATTAGGTGGATTCGGTGGATTTGGATCTCTAGTAGGTCGTGGAGGTGGAGGAGGTGCAAGTGTTGGTAGCGGTGGCATGGGTGGGCGCATAGTAGGTAGCGGCGGCGGAGGTGCTAAAGTTGGTGCTGGGGGAATGGGCGGCTGCATTGTAGGTGGCGCTAAAGTTGGAATCGGTGGTGTCACTGATCTTCTGAAGTCATCCTGTGCATCAGGTGGCTCCTGGTTATAAGGCGGATCCCCGTCTTTAAGTTGGGTTATCGGAGCTCTTAATAAAGTTTCCATAATAAAGATTAAGTCGGGTATTTGTTGTACTGAATCAAGAGCCTCTATTGCTCCTAGTCTTAGGTCTATCTCTTCATTGGTTTCTATGCTTGATTCAGCAAAAATTTCATGAATAAATAGAAATCCTGATGGGACAAGCATTATCAGTAGTATGAGCAACATACCAAGAAAGTTTTTTATTTTTCTGCGATTAATAAGCATAATATTCCCTTAATAACTAAGAAAAATAGACCAAGTTATTATATGTCTGTCGAATTCAAGAACACTATAATTAGAGTTTTCATTTGTATAGCTATATGAAAAAGCACCGTAAATAGGGCCCTTAATGTTTCGCGTAATCCTTCCAAAAAAGCTCCCTCTATTAGTTTCTCTGTCCCTAGGTCCTTGGAAATCCGGATAATCATCCCGTCCATATTCTCCGCTCAAATCTCCTCTTATACCCCAATAAACTGGAACAGACACTCCTGCTGTAATTCTATGTCCATTGTAATTGAAATTAAGTCCATCCGCATTGTTATTTTGAAATTCGTATCCAATCCATGTATTTACCGCTCTTTGCATAAAGAAGAAATATTGAAGTAACCCAACGGCATTGTTGGTCGCGTCACGAGAGGATATAGAGGGATCAAAACCCTCATCGTCAAATTTATCAAACCTAAGTCTATAGAATGGGACGGTCAGGGTATTTTCAGTAAAGGCTGTATTTAGAGTTGCCGATATTGAGTGTGAGTTGCTATAGCTATCATAATCTAATAGGGCATAGTTGAAATTATATCTCAGTATTGGGGAGAAAGGTTTTCCTAATACTGTCGTGGTGTAGTTTATATAAGGAGAAATATCAAAAGTAGAGAGATTGAACTCCCTTAGTTCTTGTTTTGTATTCTGGCTTTGATAAGTAGAGAGATCTGTACCGAAAAACCAATTTCCGAGCTGTTTTGTTCTCAATCCCAATGAAGCATACTCTGTGAATCTAAATGACTCATCATCACTAAATGAAACACTATTGCTGGGAGCTTCTGGAACATTAAAATCAAGTTGAGGTGCTACCTGGAGAAAGACTTGATATAGCCTTGGTCCCCCTGGTCTCTCATATACCGTTTCTTGTTGCTCAACTGCCTGAATATACCTCTCTGCCCAGCCTGAGTAGAGGGATTCGGGGGCAATGCTTATGACATTTTGAAATAGTTCTTTTGCTTTATTAGTTTCACTGGTTTTAAAGTATGTTGAGGCTAGATAAAAAATAACGGGAGCGTTTTGAGGATCTATTTCCAGAGCTTCTTCATATGACTTTATAGCATCACTGTATTTTTCTAGACGATGGTAAGATAGTCCTATATAACGAAGGATTATCACCGAATCTTCAGGGTACTCATCCAACAGTACGAAAAACTCTTTAAGGGCTTTTTCATAATCACCTGCTTTAAACTCTTTGCCTGCTTCAGTATCAGTAAGTTGGACTTGTGCGTATGCTGCAGGATTAAACAGAAGTACTAATAGGACCATTAACAGGCGCTTTGAGAACAGTGTGCCATCCTCCTCATAAATCTGTTTAACTATTCTAGAATATTTCATGATCGTATACAACAATTTTATATTTATTTTTTTATGCTTCTTATCTCTAATTTCATTTTTACATAATCTTCCCTTGATTTATTTAGTGAGTATCGCTGGGGATGAAAATGGTTCAATGTATTATGTATGAACAATTTTTCGAAAGAACCAGGGCTGTATATAAAACACACAGCCCTGGCTTATTAGTTGTTAAGCATTAATTTTCTGTTTTCTGAAAAGCCTAATTACTAACAAGAAAACAGGTATAAGAAGATAAAGCGGTAGTGGAGCAGAGCTACCAGGTTTAGCTATTGAACAACCTCCGCCTTCTCCGCTATCTAGATTTGCTTTAAATTCAAATGCTCCCGCATCACAGAAAGCCTCTCCGATCTGATCTCCATCTTGAGGTCTGATAATTCCTCTCTGGTCTGCACCTACTTCAAAGCATGCAAATTCATTGCCGGCCATGTCTATTGCGGGACTACTGCTCAAGAGTGCATGTGTCCATGTATTCCCACCGTTATTTTGAAGCGGACCAATCATTGGGTCAGTGTTAGGCATGTCAGTAGGATCATTTAAATTACAGTTGCTGGAAGAGATATTGAACCCTTGCGATGTAGGTAGAATTCCACCGCAATTACCATCGTTGTTATCAGCGATAATGTTAGCGAATAAAGATAAATCACCCCCAAATATCGTATGAACGCCACCAGGCAAACCACTTTCGGTCGTGTTATCAGCAATAGTTGAAAATGCGGCATGAATAGAACCTTCATTAAATATTCCGCCACCAAGATCTCCTGCAGAGTTATTACTAACGGTTGAATTACCTAAAAATAATTCACCTTTATTATAAATTCCACCACCTCTTTCCATATCAGGATCACCTGTAGCTGTATTATTAAAAATAACCGAGTCTCTAATTGTCGTGTCACCATCTGGTCCATTATAGAGACCTGCACCTCTTGGAGAGGTATTATTCTCAAGCGCAACCCTATATAGAAAAAGCTTTTCAGCTACATTTCTTATCCCACCACCTGCATTGCCTGCATCTGAATTTCTTATTGTCAAATCATAGACCTCGACATCAATTTGATTCATATCATCACCGTCAAGCAGATGAAAAACACGAGTTATTAGATTTCCATCTATTACTGTTTCCAATGTTCCTTGACCTTGAATAAGAAGATCATCTCTTATATCCAGATCACCCTTTTCTGCGATAGCATCGGGACCAGGAATAGTAAGTACATACGTTTTACTCTTAAGTACTATCTCATCTGATCCAGCAAGATCATTAGTCTCCATAACTGCAGCTCTGAGAGTACAGTTGCCGGAACCGTCATCACAAATACCGTCTCCGGGGTTATCATCGACAGCGTCTACTGTGCTGTTTACTTCAAATGTTGCAGCATTGGCACCTATAGAGCCAGCTACGACTAATAGTGTTAATGCGAAGATCATAATGCCCGTTGTCAAACTGGGTACTTCTAAATCTTTCAATAAATTGAATAACCTTGTCATGGTTAATTCCTCCTTTGATGGACTTTGTATAGTTAGTAACTAATAAGACAAAAATAGTTCAAAACTTATTTAAGAATATTTTGTTTAAGATCAGTTGATTACAACTAAAAGGGGAAAATAAGGGCCGCATAATACTGCAGCCCTTATAGTTTTGTTTAGCTAATAGATTGTTTTTTTCTAAAACCTAATGCCAACACCATCAATGCTGGTATTAGCATGTAGAGAGGTAGTGTGGTGACACTGTTTTTTGCTACTAATGAGCAGCCTTCACCAGTACTTTCACCTGAATCCACTTCTGGGTTAAATTCGTAAGCACCCGCATCACATTCAAGATCTTTATCCAAGTCTCCGTCGCGAGGTCTAATAGAGCCTCTTTGGTCAAATCCATGAATAAAGCAATTAAAATCTGAACCAGCCATATCTATCGCTGGACTACCATTTAGCAGTGGGTGAGTAAATGTATCTCCACCACCGTCCTGTAGAAAATCCATAATAGGATCAGTGTTTGGCATATCTGTTGGTTGGTTTAAATTACAACCACTTGTTGATATATTAAATCCCTGAGATGTGACCAGGATTCCACCACAATCTCCTCCAATATTGTCTGCTATAATCGAAGAGCTAATAGTAGCACTACTACCAAGAGTCTGATGTATGCCAGCCGTTTGCTCAGAACCGGTGATATTTGAGGCAATAGTAGTGAAAGTAATGTTTAATTGACCTTCATTAAAGATCCCTGCACCTAAGTCTCCGGCTGCGTTATTACTAATTGTTGAGTTAATAATTAGCATTTCTCCCAGGTTGTAGATACCTCCACCCCACTCATTTGGGTCGTCTGTAGCAAAATTATCATAAATAGCACAACTCCTAATAGTTGTATTGGCGAGTGGGCCGTTATATAGTCCACCGCCTCTAGGAGCTGTATTACTTTCTAATAGCACTCTCTCTATAAGCAGATTGCCACTAGAATTTCTGATACCTCCACCTTGGTTGCCAACATCGGCATCAATAATTTTAAGATCAAAAATCTCAACAACTATTTGATTTCGCATAGTACCGCCTATGAGATGAAATACACGTGACAGCTCGTTACCATCAATGGCCGTATCCATAGCTCCCTGGCCTTGTATAATGAGATCGTCCCTAATATCCAAATCACCGTTAGCAGCGAAATCATCACCGCCAGCAATAGTAAGTGTATAAGTAGTTGCGTCAAGCATGATCTCATCAGGTCCCTCAAGAACATTACTTTCCATAATTGCAGCACGTAGCGTACAGAGTCCTATACCGTTATCGCATATACCGTCTCCAGGGTTCGTGTCTATTGCATCAAGCGTACTGTCTACATTAAAAATCACGGCATTAGCACTAACGATGCTGTATGAAACAAAAAGTGCAATCGTCAAAATCATGATACTCATATTAAAACTAAAGCCACTTATTTGCCTTATTAAGCTGAATAACCCTTTCATGGTTTATTCCTCCTTTTGCTGAATTTAAATAGTTAGTAGCTAGGAGGGGCTAAATGGTTCAAAATAAAAAGCCCCGGCAAGAGGCGAATCCTGCCAGGGTTCTTTAGGAGGTTGATAAAGAAGGCATAATTATTATGTTTCAGGTACATATGGCGGATTTGTTAAAACGCATTTTACAGTTGTTTTTGGTTTTACCTTTCCGCTGTACTGCTTTACGTTACTTGTTCCTGGGTATGCACAGCTTGCATTGAACCTTACTAGCTCCGTAACATTTGGCTGAAGAGCTATAGTTGCTTCTTCTTTATAATCACCATTAGCTTTTGTTAATGCGTCTCGACACTGCTCCTCTACATGATTTAAGCTCCATGGTTTAACATTTACCTGCTTTGTCATGCTAACAACGCTATAATTAGCTGGATTTAGAACCGATGTAGGACCATTCGCTGTAGATATAGAGAAATGTTTTATTGTGGTTCCGCCAGTGCAATCTAACTTAGCATTCCACTTCATTTTCTCATTTACTTTTTGGCTAGCAATCTTCATAACGCTTACTTCGTTACCATTTACCATTTTTGATGTGAGCTTCATAGGTACAACACCCTTAAGTCCGTTCATCTGATAAATGGATGCCCCACCGTTTGGTGATGTCTCTTGTGTAAAATCAAAATCGGATTGACCTTTTACAGGCTTGGCAACAAAAACTTTGTTAGGTTTTGGTTTTACCTTATTTGATTTGAAACTCTTATTCTTTAATTTCTTATTAGAAGAATCTGATGTTTCTTCACCGTTTATTGTATAGCCGTAGTGGTCACAGCAATTAACCCACTTATTTCCAACTTTACACAATGCCAATATGTCGTATGGGCATTTTGCGAAAGTTGTATTTACTCCTAATCCAACAAACATAAAAACCGCTAAAACTAATACTGAAAATAATTTCTTTGAACTAAGATGAATAAGCATTTTTTGCTTACCTCCTTTTGTTGATTTTAAATAGTTAGTAGCTTCGAGTGTCTAAATAGTTCAAAGAAATTTTTGATTAAAATATTTAGACCGTTACAAAAAACCCAGATCCTGTTTTAAAACAGGATCTGGGGGGGTATGGCATTAAGGATAGGCAATAGGCTAGTTTTTATTTAGTTGCAATCATAGATTTAGCTTTATTATCAGAATTGCATTTACCCTTTACATCAACTAGAAGCGCAAACGGCATATTATTTGTTTCATCAGACTCTGTTATTTGCTCTTCGTTGTCGAGTTTTATTACTAGTTTTTGTTTCCCAGGTTTAAGTTCAATTTGACCAACAGTGCTTATGGCTTCATTTGCTTGCACTCCGGGATGTGTTTGTGTTTTTGATAACCCACCTGAATTGATTCTGTACCCAAATTCTCCTGTCGGAGTGTTACCCTGATTTATAAGACCGAGATCATAGCGGAATACACACCTACCGTTCTGGTTATAATCTGCATCTTCTGCATTTATTTTAACCTTCCCGCCCCACTGAGCTCTTGTCCCAGCAATTTCAATTCCTGGATATCCTGCTAGATCAGGCAGTTCATTAGATGCTGCCCCTGCTGTTATACATAGGTTTGAGATTATTAATAGTGCCATTATTTGAATTGATTTTAGGGTTAAATTTTTCATTTTTTATCTCCTTTAATCTGTATTTGTTAAGTTAGTAACACGGTGCAGAGAAAAGGTTCAAATACTTTTTTTATTTCTATAGAATACAAAAAGCCCCGGCCATTCTAATTAATAAGTATGACCAGGGCTTTAAAGAGATAAGGAGATGAGTAGATCTTAAAATTCTATTTATATTCACTAAACGACTTAGCATTTCTTGCGCTTTTATCTTTAAAATAAGGTTGTAAGGAAAAGCAGTTGCCCTTTAATTTAATGGTTACAGCCTGAGGAATATTGTTATTCTCATTTAATTCTACAATCTGGTTCATGTTATCGAGCCCAATTATTACTTCCTGCTTTCCTGGTTTTAATCCGATGTGACCCTGCGCTTGGGTGAATCCACCAGCCGAGAGTCCAGGATGACCTTCAAGTATAGACCATGGACCTGCTTTTAATCTGTACTCAAATGCTCCAGTGTGTGCTGTTCCAAGATTCCATATGTCTACTTTATAGGGAAATACACACATATCCTTAAAGGTTCCGGTTGCTGAACCCGCATCCAATATAATAGTTTCGCCCCAGTTAGCTTTTAACCCACCTACTTCTATTCCGGGATGAGTGCTTAAATCCGGCAGCGCAATGTTCGCAGACTTAACTGCTATGCTCTTATTTTTAGATGTAGTCTCTGCATGACTGTTCGCGGTATACTTGGCTATTGAAGGTTTTATCCCAGCTACACATATACATAGAATTACTCCAAAAACCATTAATTGTTTTGCGTATGTAAAAAGATCGTTCATTTTAATACCTCCTAAAATTGATTTTGAATAGTAAGTAACTCCAGCATGGAAAAAGGTTCAGATATATAACAAAATCTTTTCACGTAAACAAAAACCCCCGGCTCTGAAATGGGGTTAACAGAACCGGGGGCAAAATGGGGTATGGTAATAAAATTATTTACAAATTATCGTTTTCCAGATCAAATTTAAAGCTAGGATATGTTTGAATAATATTCCTAATTCTGTAACCGCTTGGCTTTCCGTCCACCCACAGTAGATATGGAAAAGCAAAGGTATCATCGGGCATCTTATCACCAATATTTGTTGGACATAATATAGGACTATTATCAAGAAGCTCTTCCCCGCCTCCGAACATTGTATTACTAAATCCGGTGTAATCATCGCCTGAAGGAAATGAATCCTTGTCGAATAGATGCACTAAATCTGGTTGTATCAATCTAACACCAATGCGTGCATAATTACTTCCATGTTTATCAAACCATATGTTGTCAGGTATACACAAAGGCGCTTGAAGCGGTTTACAGCCCGTTTCTGTAGCCCCAAATGCAGACATGCAACCCTCATCAGGTTCAATCACATGATATACAGCTATTCCTAGATCATCTATCCCGTAATCGTATAGTTCAGCTAACTGACTTAAGTCTCTGTATCTGGACTCTAGAAGCACATATTCAAGCCCTGTGTCAAACCTTCTTGGAAGAATGAAGACATGTTCAACAAATTTAATGTCGTAGAGCTCGTATTGTTCCTCTTCTTCCAGAATCTTGGGCGTTACCCAGCCGAGGTGAAGCTTATGAAATCCCATTAAATGTGTAGTTGTCTCATCCTGACCTGTTTTATAGGTCATCATGGAAATTTTATGAGGAGCTGTGTTTACATAACGCTTCTGACACTCTTCTCCTGGCGCGAGCTCTTCAGGACAATCGTTCTCAAAAGGCCCAAGCGGGTTAAAGTTGACGCCGTCATGAACTCCTTTGTATTTTCCATAGATATCATCAAGGCCCAGTATATGGTGAGATAACTCATGGGCAGCAACCATCATATTGTCAATTTTTTCTTCAAGGCCAAGCCCGCCCTCTATGTAAATTGTATTAAGGTGGACTGTTTCGGTTATTTTGATTCCATCGACTTCAAAAACTCCATTATCGTCACAGTATGGATTGAAACTTGTAAGAATTGATGATCCGCCAATAGAATTCCTTGGAATCACAACAACTATTGCTAGTTCACTAGGCACCAACTGTCCGTCATTGTTTTTATCGTATGCTTCAAAATCAAAAGCGCCCTCTGCCTGCATAAGCGCTTCTGCATGTAGAGCAAAGGAACCTCCTTTATATACTGCGTCGCCCTCACAGTCGAAGTTCTCTGAATCCAGATAATAATTTTTATCGTTGGTTTCCACACCTGCATTGTCAGCTGCGTAGATACCTAGAGTGTCAGCTTTATTTAGAGCAAGCCTACCTCCTGAATTAACACGAAAGTAATCTTTGGCGCTCATAAACTCTCCGTTTAAGACATCATCAATTTCTTCTTTAAATTTAGTGTTAACAGTGTCTTCTAATATCTCTGGGTCTATTATTATGGCTAGGACATTTCTATTTCCATAGATAGGCTCTAAAATAGATTCGCGTTTTTTTGAAGCCCTTCCCATATTCGGTCCCACAGCAAGGTCAGGACCCACTCTTAGCTTCTTATCTACTGTAAGAGTTGCGTCAGTTACATAACCTGCGGGATCTGTGCTAACTCCGGCTTGAACTACTCGGAAAGCAACTCCAATATCGTAACCAGCTTGTTTAGGCCAAAGTTCTTTTAAAGCAAATGTATAGCTAGCTATTCCTGTATTATTCGATATTGGGTTTTTGAAATCATCGTTTTCATAAGTGATATAAGGATGATGAAGAACAACCTCTTGATCAGTTTCAACAAAACCATCTATCATAGGAGCAACTATAATTACTCCTGGTCCATAGAGAACGCCACTAAAAGTTACAGCTATATCTGATACCTCATCAACTTCCACATGAGTTACAAGATTAGGTATTTCCTGAAAATAAGTTTCAACTGTACTTGCAGTGTCATACTGTGAGACAACGTCAAAGTAAGTATCCTTTGAGTCATTTACCCTGGTCTGTACAATAATTGACCATGCTGTCATCTCAGCAATTGCGATCTCATCAGTTAAGCTTGATCTCCACTCAAACTTAACAGTATGGGCTCCTGGAGGAAGCTCCTCAGCATTGAACGTAACACTGTTTGCTTCAGTATGATATTTGCGCCCGGCAAGGGTTACCTCTTTTGGATAGAGAACAAATACACCATTATCAACAACAGCTCGGAGCATAATAAAATCTCCCTGCTCCATCTTTAGAGAGGATGAAAATGTTATTGCTGCTTCAGCATCTGCTGGCATAACGAAATTGAACTCAGCACCTGTAATCTGAGTCCAGACAGCGGTATCTGTTATAAATAATTTTTTAGAACCTATTCCATCTAAATCAGTACTGATCTTAATCGAAGCGTTTCTAAGATATGAGCTGTTTGAGGCTATGTTCTCTGTTGAATACTGAACTTGTACAGTATGGATGCCTTTATCGACAGTAGTATAGAAAGTAAACGACTGGCTTGGTGAAGTTAATACAGGGCTTGCTCCGCCTACAAATTCAATCTCGCCTGGCTCAGCAACCATTCCGTCTACCAGCACTCTGATTTCAAGCGCCTCGTCCTCATCAGTGGACGATGTAAAAGACATAGCAGAGAAAGTAATTGCAACAAATGTTTCATCTTCGTCTGCAACAAACTTGCTTGCAGCCCTTGGTATATCAACAAACCCTTTGCTTTCTGCCGGCATTTTAACGAATTGGTCCAACATAACTTGATATTCAGGTGATGGGCCGTCATTAATACATTCTTTGGTATCTTCAGATGCATAGGATGAATTTTTAATCCTGCATCCAATATGGGTCTCAGACCTAACTTCCATTCTGTCTGCCGCTCTTCCGTATTCCTTCTCTGGATTGCCTACTAGAGGTGGATCAAACCTATCGGGTGGGGGACGATGTGTAGGACTAGGTTTAGGGTTTTTTATAGGGAAACTTTGTGCGTATGCACTATCTCCAAATTGAAAATAAAGTACTGATAATAAAATTAACAAAGACATTACTATTAATCTTGATTGTGAATTTAGGTTTAAATGAGTCATTCTATCTCCTCCTAAAGTGTTATTTAAACTGTAAGTAACAGCTAGGAGATAAAAGGTTCAAAAAAAGAAGAAAATATTTGGATATGTTAAAGAATTAGGGGTTAGTCTTTAATTTGTGAAGAGCGCTTAAAGCATCTATTCTACCCTCTCCAAACTCAATATCTTTGCCTTTCTTGCCCAGATCTATGGAAGTAGATCCAAGCAAGCTTTTCATTTGAAACGCTGATAACTCAGGGTGTTTCTGAAGAACCAGTGCTATAGCCCCTGTTACATGAGCCGCGGCCATGGATGTTCCTGAAATAACCTGCCAGGAGTTTCCAGGAGCAGTACTTAAGATATCTACACCAGGTGCTGATAAATCTATATACTTACCTCTGGTCGAGGATTGGTAGAGTTTATCATCTGAATCAGTTGCAGAAACAGCAATTACCTCCTTTAAAGCCGCAGGATAGACCGGCTTGCCTTTGGGGCCTCCATTACCAGCAGCAGCAACTATCACAATACCAGCTCTACTAGCTTTAGTTATCAGCAGGGAAACGATATTGTCCTTTGGACCGCCTAAACTCAAGTTTATGATATGCGCTTTATTTAAAATGGCGTAGTTTAGTGCTTTAGCAAGAGTATTAGATGAACATAGGGTATTAATTTTATTTTTGGGATCTTTCCAACAAGCTCTTGCTGCAATTATCTTAACGTCAGGCGCTACTCCGGTTATACCGTCTTCAATTGATGTTGAAGCAATAATCCCGGCTATTGATGTTCCGTGTACATCAAACTCATAGGAGCCTGTATCCACAAAATCTGATTTCATAAATATTTTATTTGCTATAGCTTTATGACTGTAATCTATACCAGTATCTATTACTGCCACTTTTATCCCCTTCCCGGTAGAAATACTATGTGCAGAATCAGCTTTAATCTTCTGTACACCATATTGAATGTTGTTTTCGCTCATGCCCTCGAAGTAAAAATTAGGTTGAGCGGCTAAAGTTCTTGAATCCGCTGCCAGGGTTCTAGAGACGTCAATGACACCTCTGTTGTCAGGTATTTCAAAAAGCACCATAGTAGCATTTATAGAGCTTAGTACAGAACTGTCTATACTATTAATGTTATAGCTTTGGGACAGAGAATCAATGTCTTGCTGCTTTTCTGACGAGCCCTCTAACAACACCAGTACTTGATTCGGGATATAATTATTTAGGTCGCTTTCTAATATTTTGGGTGTTACATCTTTAAATACCGGAGCTGTGAGAAATTCAGTTTCCATGTCAGGCTGAATTAATGAAGGGTCATCCGGAAGTTTTGGTGCGGCCGGTATTTGGTCATCAGGTCTGGGAATATTGGGGTCATTTTGATCAACAACAGGATCTTTTGGTACACCTTGTGGTTGCTCAGGTACATCCGGCACAGTTGGAATATCAGGCTCAGCGACGGGGTCCCTTGGGATCTCTGGTTCAGCGATAGGCTCTCTTGGTATTTCAGGCTCAGGATCTAATCTGTCAGGAGTACCGGGTACTCTGCCTGGATTATTTGGATAGTCAGGTATTCGTGGTGGGTTACGGTCTGGCTTATTAGGGTTATTGTCCGGTATTCTGGGATTATCATCTACATCCGGGATTACAATTACTTTATTCGGTGGTGGTACGATGATGCGTTGTCCTTGATTCGGATCTCTTGGGAAAGTTGGGTCATTAGGATTAGTAGGAATATTGGGATTGCTAGGTGGCTTATTCTCCTGGGCACCAGCAATATATGCTAAACAAAAGACATATATTAAAACAACTATTATTATGTTTATTTTCATTCTCAACATATCAATTTGACCTTAGCAATAAAAATACCTTATTTACTTGCTTCCCTTAAAGACATTTTTTATCACTTTTGTATTTGAGCTCAGATCATCAATTACATTTTCCATTATTTTCTCATTAGTCATTTCTTCAGGTAACTCTACAATATATAATCCACCAGCTTTGGGACCGTCAATTATTCGGCCATCAATTTCCCTTAAAATTTCGCGTATTTCTTTTTCTGTTGCACTGTCTTTGAATGAAAGCATAATCGTCGGCCCGCTAATTACTTCAGTCTGGGTGTTTCCGCTAAGGACTTCATACTCAGGCTCTGTAAAAAATAGCGTCCCGGCCAGACCTAATATAATTGCAAACTGTATGACAAAAAGTGCGGCCATTCCTACTGGTGATAGTGAAGGTAGGGCGATCCCATCAAAGAATCCCTGCACCTTGGACCATATTGAATCTGTATCATCAATTGGAACCCTTTGAGTTTTTTGCTCAATCGATTCCTCAAAGGAGTCAATTCTATCCATGACGTTCATTTCCATCTTTTCAACAGGGACACTTAGCATTTCATTCTGAGCTTCGTTAGCTTCCAGTACGGTGCTTCTCAACATTTTGAGCTCTTCAATTTCCATATGACATAGCGAACAGTCTGAGAGATGTTTCTTTACTATCTCTTTTTCCTCTGACTCAAGTGTTCCGTTTAAGTACCATGGGAGAAGAAGATTGATTTCTTCGTGTGATATATTTTTATCGCTCATAGCTATAACTCCTGTTGATTGATTCCGTATTTACTGAGACTTTCCTTAAGCTTATTTTTTGCATAAAACATCCTGGTTTTTACTGTATTTACGGGACATTCCATAATTTCTGCTATTTCCTGATATGACAAACCGTTATAAAAAGTAAGCTCTAAAACTGTTCTATGCTCTGGGGAAAGTTCGCTCATAGCATAATTCATTCTTTCTGATCTATCTTTCTTCACCACAATTTCCTCCGCAGTTTCATCGGAACTTGCAAATCTTGAGAACTCTTCAGGATCGAGGGCTTCAGGTCTTTTCTTTCTAAGCTCGTTCATCGATTTGTTATGTGCAATTCCAAAAATCCACGTCAATACAGTTGAATTTCCTTTGAAATTTGCAGCACCTTTCCAAACCTCAAACATGGTATCGTTTACAACTTCCTCTGTAAGCTTTGAATCCCTCGTTATTTTGTAAACAAAAGAGAAAACCTGCCGTACATACTTTTCATAGAGAGCTTTAAACGCCTCTTTGTTGCTATCCACAATTTCCTCTATCAGTTGCAAGTCTGAATGATTTGTATTTTCCGGTGTTTTATTCATTTTTTCCTATCCGTTTGAACAGTAAGTAACACCATGAGCCAGAAAGGTTCAATACCATATTATATATTTTTCTTTTTGTATTTAATATACAAATTGTGAGATTGATAGATCAGAATAAATAAGGTCTCGGATTTCACGGCTTACGTCATACTGTAGCTACAAGATTAGTAGGGTCTGAAATACTTCTTCATGCAGTAGCAAAGCTACTAGGCCATTCAACAGTAAAGATAACCGAGAGATATAGTCATCCAGAAGAAAGTGTGAGAAAAGGGACTGACATATTAGGGAAATACTCTTCTGTTACTGGCAAATCCACTGACTTGGGCATCGAAGGAAATTTATGAATCAGCTTAAGACATTGAAATGATTGGTGGCGACGGGTGGATTTGAACCACCGACACAGGCCTTATGAGAGCCCCGTTCCAAGTGCACAACTCACTTGAATTGTTAGATTTATCATGCTATTTATGAACTTATGTGATTGTAGTGGGATTGTTCTTCCATTTATTTGCATATTTTAGGTTGATCAAAAATAAATATAATGGCTAAATTTCACCGGCTAGATATACCTTCCCGGTAGGTAGAGGAACCCCGCCTGCTGGCTCAAGGCTGACTGCAAAAGTACCGATGTCACCAAAATTACTGAGAGATTTTATTAGATGAACATTGTTGCCATGATTGTCAACATTAAATACACCCAGGCTTTCAGGCTTTTCTCCTGCTATTGCCCATAATTGGTAAGTCTTGCCTTCAGGAACCTCCGGGAGGTTTATTCCATAAAACAGTGCTTCATCATCCCCTGGGTTCCAGAGCACTCTGGCCACAGCTTTTAGATTGGGCTCTGTTTTTACAAGATTTATAATAACAACTTCAGGATTATCAAGAAACGCTAACATTTCGGATTGCGAGCCGAATTCTTCTTGTAGCAAAGCTAGTTCCGAATCTTTTTCGGAGATAAGAGCCTCAAGATTTGAAATCTTAGCTTGCTGCTCTTTTACAGTGTTATTGAGAGACGAACTATAGGTAAATAGAGAAATTATCAGAATTGCTGCAACAGCACTGCCTAACCCCAGCCACAGGGGCTGTAACCTTTGCCAGAAAGGCGGTTTGGTCTCAATTTCATAAACCTTTTTTTCTTTTTGTATATCTGACAATAGTTCATTTCGTAATCCTGGTCTTGGACTAGAGACTTTTAGGACATAAGCTAACTGAGAGAATACTGCTTCATTCTCATTGATTAATTCTTGGTAAACACCAGGGTTTTTTCTTATATAATCTTCGAGTTCTTTAAGTTCATTACCGTCTAGTACACCAAGTGTATAAGCCGATATTAACTCTTCGATTCTGTCGTCGTAAGGCATGCTATTCCTCAATTATAATATGGTACATCTTGTAACATCAAAGTACAATTACATATAACTTTTCTATATTTTGTAACATGTATACGTCCGCTTTTGAAATTTCGCTCACTTTATGTGATAAATTAATATTAGCTGCGCTATACAGTTAATTTTGTATAGTATAAAATTACATAACCGCTTACGGATAAGATATGTCATCAGATATCAATATAAAATCCGAAACTTCCTTAGAAAGAAATCAAAGATGGCAACGTCTTTTAACACAGATTGCAAAACAAAATGATAATGCACTAGGTGAATTATACGATGAGTCTAATAGACTGATATATAGCCTTGTGCTGAAAATACTTAGTGATACATCTGAATCTGAGGAAGTTGCCCTAGATGTATATAAGTATGTCTGGAAAAATGCTTCAAATTTTGATCCTTCACAAAGTAACCCGACTACATGGCTTGTAATGATTGCACGCTCACGTGCCATAGACAAACTACGTTCACGGAAAGTCACCATGGAGATTTCTGATTCGCTCGAAAGAGAATTGACGAATACTGATCTTAGCCCGGAAGATACAGTTTTAGGGCAGGAAAAGCGTAAAATCGTTCAGGATGCTTTATTGGAATTAAGCCCAAAGCAGAGAAAAGTTATAGAGCTTGTCTACTTCTATCAATTCAATCAGTCAGAAATTGCAGAAATGTTGGATATGCCTGTCGGTTCTGTAAAAAGCACAATCAGACTAGCTAAAGATAAACTAAAAAACACTCTAAATTTATTAGATGAATAGAACTTGCAAACTATCCTAAACTACTGCAAGCATAGCAGAATACCTCTTATTAATACAGCTCCATTTCTATGTTTTCTTCTTAAGTACAAAGATAAGTGATCCAATTTGATCTAGTTGTCGTATTACTATTCGAATAAGTATTTCTGTAACTATAAAAAGGTAATTTAATGATTGGATATAGAATAGAGTGTGTGATATAATGGCAAAGATAAATGATTCTAACATATTATTCTTAGATAGTTACAGGGAAAAAATGAATCAGGATACTGCTACAGTTGCTACTGAGCACACTGACAGGGAAAATGAATTAAAAACATTATTATCGCTAATTTCAAATGGCGATGAAAATGCAATGAGAACGTTTTACCAACAAACTGTAAGACTAGTTTACAGTATGTCTCATAAGATTATTTCTAATCCGGAAGAGGCTGAAGAAGTTGCCCTTGAGGTATTTATGTATGTATGGAACAACGCATCCAAATATGATTCAGATCTGAGCAAGCCTTTAAGTTGGTTATTGATGATTACCAGGAGCCGTTCAATTGATAAGATTAGAAAAAGTGCAAAAACAGTTCACATTGACGATAGCATTGATGATAGCATGGTGACGGGAACAGATAATCCTGAAGATACTTATGTTGCTTCAGAAATGAGAAAAATCACAAAACATGCCATGGCTCAACTCACACCTAAGCAAAAAGAGGTCGTGGAGCTTTCTTATTATCATCAGTACAGCCATAGTGAAATTGCGGATAAAGTTGGTATTCCCGTAGGATCTGTAAAGAGCACTATCAGAGTTGCAATGGTTAAAATGAAGAATATAATTAATGAAGAACAAGGACATTTATATGAGTCAAAAGTACACTGACGAAGAAATTCAAGATCTGGCTGCTTCTTATGCATTAGGAGTTTTAGGTGACGAAGATAAAGCAGTATTTGAGGCTATGCTTAAAGAAAATGGCTCAGCATCTGTGCATCTTGATTACTTCAACGAAATAATGGAAGACGTAACTTATAGTACTGAGCCCCGCAAAGAACCAAGAGGCTTAGAGGATAAACTTTTTACAAAAATCCAAAAAGAAAGGGATGTAGCAGAGAAGGAAACCGGTTATCTATTTGTGCGAGAAAATCAAGGTGATTGGGTTGAAGTCGTAGATGGTGTCAAAGTAAAACAGCTTTATGAAGATCCTGCCCGAAAGTATTCAACTGTTCTTGTAAAAATGGATCCTGGATCGACTTTCCCAGACCATGTTCATGCAGAAGCTGAAGAGTGTTACATCATAGAAGGTGAGTTAAGCATGGGCGGAATGACCTTTGGTAAAGGAGATTATATTCGAGCTGATGCACATAGTGTTCATGAAAGTATTTCCACTGTAACAGGTTGTTTCCTATTAATACAAGCTTCTCAAGAAAATGAGATGTTGCCTGCCGAATAAGCTTCATTCTTGATCGAATATTCATATAATTTTCTATAATATAAATCTTAACAATTGTAATAATCTCAATAAATCCACCTCTTATTAAAATAAGTGATCCAATATTATTGTATCAACGTAATCTTAGGAAAACATATTCATGATCCTAGCGGCTCAGAATAAATATTTTAAAAGGAGGTAAGTCAAATGAGAAAGCTATTAGCAATAGCAACATTGAGTCTAGCTCTACTAAGTCCTTCCTTATCCTTTGCAGACGTTAACGTTTTCGGTGTACAAACACCCGTAGTTAAAAGCACTGTTAACGACCAAGCAAAAGGTGGAATGGTTGAGACAGATTTCATTAGTTTCTATATAAGCTCAAAAGGCGAAAATATAGAAACAGACTCGAAGCAAGTTAATAATTCGAGTGATCAAGACAGTTTGATAGTCTTTGGCGTTAGTGTCCCCACAGCCAACAAATCATAACCATACCCCAACCCAAAAGAGGGAAGCCAAGTCCATAATAGACAAGGCTTCCCCCGTCTTTTTTGTAATCTAAAAAATATTAACTCCTTATTGTTACTAGAGATTAAATTGCTTTATCGTCTCATATGCTAATCTGAATAATTTCGCAGTCTACTTTCTATAATAAAGTTCGTGCTAATCAAAAAAATATTCTTTTTTATGATCCAACTCAAAGTAACCTCCGTAATCATATATGAAAAAAAATTAAGGAGGTGCTTAAATGCACAGTATATTCAAAAAATTTATTATGATGTTTCTTGTTGTTGCTACTTTAACAGTGGCAGCATCAAATGTTTTTGCAAGTAATGTAATAGTTGGCGGTGAGGCTATGTATCCTACAAAGGATATTATAGACAACGCTGTTAACTCGAAGGATCATACCACTTTGGTTGCAGCAGTAAAAGCAGCTGAGTTGGTTGAGACTCTCAAAAGCCCAGGACCATTTACAGTATTTGCTCCTACAAATGACGCTTTTGAAAACCTACCTGAAGGAACTGTTGAGACACTTCTAAAACCCGAGAATAAGGAAACCCTTACTAAGGTGCTCACATATCATGTAATTCCTGGAAGACTAGATTTCAAGGCTCTTTCAGAGCAGATCAAAGCTGCAGGCGGACAGGCTGAGTTCAAAACTGCTAGTGGTGATACTTTAGTTGCTTGGATGAATGGTCCAACAAACGTTGTTCTTAAGGACGAAATGGGCAATTTTGCAAATATTACGACATATGACGTAATACAGTCAAACGGTGTAATCCACGTCATAGACACTGTTGTATTACCTAATTAAGTATATGAAAAACAATAGAGGGGCGCTTATAGCAATTCAAAAGCGCCTTCTATTTTAGAGGAGAAAACCATGAATGAAAGAATATCGACGGGAATAATGTTAGTAGTGATTTTAGCTCTTGGGCTATTATATTTTAATTCAACGCAAAAAGAGTCAATTGGTTATGTGAAAGTTTCAGAGGCTACGCAGGAAGAATCCAACACAAATGATCTCTCAAAAATTACCAAAGAAGAATGGAAGCAAAGGTTAACGCCGGTTCAGTATCAGTTGCTTTGGGAGAAAGGAACAGAAAAAGCATTCTCGGGAGATCTGCTTTACAATAAGAAGGAAGGCGTATACCTAACCGCAGGCTGTAAAGAGCCAGTATTTAGTTCAGAACATAAATACGATTCTGGTACTGGATGGCCGAGTTTCTATCAACCTATCTCTGAAGATGCAATAGTACTCAAGGATGATTACGACCTAGGTTTTAAAAGAACTGAAGTTTTGTCAAAATGCGGAGAGCATTTGGGACACGTCTTCAACGATGGACCAGAACCAACAGGCCTTAGATATTGTTTAAACTCGGGTGCGCTTGTTTTTGTAGAGGAAAAGAATTAATAGTGCATATTGATAAAATTTATCGTAACAAAGAATCTAAATCCCCCTTTAAGAATCATCTCTTAATCTCCTATCTTGTATAAACGGCTGTCTAAAAGGCAGCCGTTTTAGTTTCCAGAAGTCAAAATAATACATATATATTATAAAATACATATTAGTTCTATAAAATATATGCTCCAATTCAGAACAACCTCCGTATATATATTCAAAACAACTTCAATGGAGGTAAGAATTATGAGTATTTCAAGAGTTTTCACCGTATTTGCATTATTGATAATGGGCTTAACAATGTCTATTACAAGTATTCAAAATATCGCACAGGCAGCTAATCATAGAGAGGCTCCTATAACTGCGATAGATGACGAAGCCGATATACCAGATGTATTTGCTTTCGTAAGTTATGATCCTTCGGATCCTAGCGCTTCTGACAAAGTTACAATGATTGTAACTTACGACCCGTTTCTAGAACCAGGAAACGGTCCTACATATTTCCCCTTCGATCCTGAAATTCTATATGCAATTAGGGTTGATAACGACCATGACGCAGTGGAAGATATAGTTTTCGAATTTCGCTTTCAGAATGAAATTCGATTACCAAATGTATTTACTGCGTATGTTGGTGCGCTTGGTGGTGTAAATGCGCCAGCTAATTCTCCGGATGACTTAAACGGAAATTCAACTGTTGGACAGCTGGTTGTCCCACCAGCAATTACAGCTTTAGATGGACCCGGGTCTGAAGGACTTGGTCTAAGACAGTCCTATACCGTTACAATGGTAAAAGGAAAGAAACGTACAGTCCTTCAAAATGCTAACGGTGGATCACTATTTAAAGTTCCTACCAATGCAGGCCCAAGAACCATGCCTAATTACCCATTATTATTTGAGCAGGGTATTTATAAGCTTGATAACGGTGTTAAATCTTTTGCCGGTACTGTTGATGATCCGTTCTGGCTAGATCTTGGCGCAGCATTCGATTCATTCAATTTCAGAACCCAAGGTTTTGTTGTACAGGGTGTATTAACTGATGAACAAGATGCTGATGATTTTAACAACTATGCTTCTGATGAGTTCTCTGGTTATAACGTAAACGCTATTGCCATAGAAGTTCCAATAGAACTTCTAACTAGCGATGGCGAGATTCATAGCGCCTCAGAACCAGAGTCCACAATAGGTATGTGGGGAACAAGCTCAAGACCTACCAAGAAAACTTTCAGAGGACCTGGAGAAGATCCCAGACTATCAAGAAGATTCACTC
Organism: Thermodesulfobacteriota bacterium; assembly: GCA_021604765.1. Lineage (GTDB taxonomy): Bacteria > Desulfobacterota_D > UBA1144 > Nemesobacterales > UBA2774 > CR02bin9. Next base: position 53,543 of record BQJP01000008.1, on the reverse strand, counting down.
AGATTCAAAGAATGGCTAATCCTCTAATTAACGAGCTAATCATTGGTATTGGATTTAAAGATAAGTTCAGTATGGCTCAGCCAAAAAATGATGCAGAGTTCTCAGATTTCTTTCTCGATCCAGTAATTGCTAGAGTATTGAACTCAGTATATGAGGCTCTATTTGGCCCGAACATTCTTCCTATACCTAATGTTCCAAGGCTTGATCTTTTACCACTAGTACAGTACACAGCACCTATTGCTCCTGAGGGAACACCAACAGGACCGATTGCTGACCTGCTCAGACTTAACACTGGAGTTCCTCCAACACCGCCTGATCAGCAAAGCCGTTTAGGTTTCCTGACCGTTCTTGATGATGATGAGTTCAATGATGACCCTGCCGGATTTCCTAACGGACGTCGTGTGATTGATGATGTGATTGATATTACATCCCGTGTAGCTGTAGGAGTATTAAATCCTGATTTCAACATCTTTCCTCACAATAGAATTGGCGATGGTGTTAACGCAAATGATGTGCTTCCATACCGCACATCATTTCCTTATTTGAATTATCCAAATGATGGACGCAATAGCCGTCACGTTGATCCAGGAGAGTTTGGTTGTACAGGTACAGACACGGGCTTTTGTCCAGTTGATTAATAGAATAATAGAGGGGGCAGCATGCCCCCTCATTTTACTGCTTAATTTGCAATCTAAATAGGAGGATAAACCATGATAACATATAGATCACCAATAATTTTTTTCTTCATAGCATTATTAGTTTCACCAGCTTTCTCTTACGCTCATAAAGGTGGACATTCTCATAGTGAAGTTGAAAAGGTAGCCATAGAAAGTCCGGCTGATAAGGAGATAAATTTATATAAAACTAAGATCAACAAACATCCTGAAGATTACTATTACTACTTAAAACTTGGAGAATCTTACATACAAAAAGGTAGGGAAGTGGGTCAAATAGGCCCTTATCAACTAGCAGAAAAAGCTATAGAGAGAGCACTCGAGCTTTATCCTGATTCATATGCTGCTTACATCTACTTAGGGCAGATTAGTTCATATAAACATGATTTTCACAAATCAATAAATTATGCGAAAAAAGCAATAGAGTTGAGGCCAGACAAGGCTATATCTTATGGACTTCAAGGAGATGCCTTTCTTGAACTTGGTATGTATGAAGAAGCTCTAAAAGCGTACGGACTTATGCTCTATCTAGAGCCCGGTTTTTATTCATACAGCAGGATAGCTCAATTAAAGTTTCTCTGGGGCGACACAATTGGTGCAATTAAGGCGATGGAAAAATCAATAGATTATGGAAATAAAATGAACCTGCCTAATGAAAACATAGCTTGGGCAAAAGTAATTCTAGGTTCATTTTATTTTAATACTGGAGAGCTAGACAAGGCCCGGGATTATTATAAAGAAGCACTTGATATCTATGACAATTATTATCTTGCACTTGAGCATCTGGCGGAAGTAAATGCTATAAAAGGTAATTTCGAAGAAGCAATTAATCTTTATGAAAAAACCTTAGAGCTGAACCCAAAACCACAGTTTTATATTTCACTTGGAGATATTTACAAGAGCCAAGGCAAGACCGAAAAGGCTGACAGACTTTATAAAAAGGCTGAGGAAAGTTACGATACGATAATACAGGATGGCATTAAAGGTCACTCAAGAGACCTTGTATTATTTTATGTAGATAGTAACAAACATTTAGACCTTGCGTTAGATCTGGCCCTACAAGATTCCAAAGATACTGAAGACATTTATGCTTATGACACACTCGCTTGGGTGCATTTCAAACGTAATGATCTTGATAAGGCTCAGGATGCCATAAACCAATCACTTAAGTTAGGTACAAAGGATGCCCTTCTCCATTATCACGCGGGAATGATTTGCTATAGCCAGAATAAATTTAAGGAAGCTAAAAAGCACTTTGAGTTAGCTTTAGATATAAATCCATATTTTGATCAAAACAAAGTTAATGAATCTAAAGCTTTGATCCTGGATATAAATACAATATTAGTTACTAGAAAGTAAGGTCTCATATAATAAAAATATGGGGGAAACATAATGTTATTTAAAATTATTATTCACACGATTTTTTTACTCTTCATCGTTCTCAATTCTCAATTAGTGTTTGCTCATTCTTCAACCGAAGGTGTTTATGACTATATATCCGAAAAAGTGGAGGTTGAGTTAGAGACAGGAATTGAATATAGAGTAATTGGATCTGAATCAGATGTTTTGCTAGGACTAGAAAAAATTCTATTTATTACACCAATACAAGAGGAATTTGGCTATTCACCAACTAGCAAGATATTTATAGACCAACCTTTTGATGAAATGTTTTACTATGGGCTGGAGATAGAAGTTCCTACGTTTAGAAAAAATACAGCAGTTGTTTCAGAAGTAGCAGGAGAGTTTGCCGAATATGATACTGAAAAACCAATATATCATAAAACTAGTTTTGTATATGAGGCCAATGATCAAATAGCAATTGATTGTGGGTTTGAGATCGGTTTATATCATGCAGAATCTTCTAAGGCAATACTAATAGGCATCGCCTTTACTTACTAACAATAAAAGTGAGATGCAAATAATTAGTTTTAGGAAAATACAGATAATTAGATTGCAAGAAGACTTCCTATTCATGTTTACTCAACACCTTATCTTTAGATCAAATTGAAATAGTAAGTCGTGACATTTCGCAAATTTATAATATAGCGTAAATAAATACATTTGATCTCAATACGTTAACCTCAGCCAAGCTCCACCTAAATGTTAATTTAATTCAATTATTTAAGGCAATTACATTATCCTCCAGCCTAATTTTTATATTTGGCACACTCCTTGCTTTATACATACATGTAGTAAATAAAAATTAATAAGAATTAGAAAAGGAGAAGAAAGATGGAAAATACTAATTTAGCAGAGTCAAACAATATAGATAATATTGCAAATTACCAGGTTAAGCAGAGACCTATTAAACACGTAATAGAGTCACCGCTAATTGATAAATCAGAGGATTTTTCTTTTATTAGGTATAGAAATGAGGATGATGAAAATTTAGTCAAACTCTATTTAAATCACAAAGATGAGTGGGCATTTAATGAACTTGTAAACAGATATAGCTGCAAGATATACAGGCTTGCACTTAAATTTACCAAAAATGAAAGAAATGCTGATGATGTTCTTCAGGAAGTTTTCATAACACTTGTAGAGAAGCTCGGAACATTTAGAAACGAATCCAAGTTCTCTACCTGGCTATATAGCATAGCTAAAAATACTTGTCTTATGTATTTGAGAAGTAATAAAAAGTATCAAGATGAAAAACAGCTTATAGAAGAAACATACGATGAGAAAGAAACTAAGTATTCTATGCCTGCAGAAGACTGGAGGTTTATTCCAGATCAAATACTCATGCAAGAAAAGAGACGTGAAAAAATTGAATCAATACTAATGGAGATTCCTGAAATATACCGAACTGTGCTTCGTTTAAAAGATATGGAAGGACACACAAATCTTGAAGTTGGAAGATTGCTCGGTCTAAGCCTCAGTGCAGTTAAGTCCAGGCTTAGGAGAGCAAGGCTTCAGTTCAAGGATAAATTGTCTCAGTACAACATGGTTGAGCTGATATAGGAGATCAGATTCTAGCCAATATATAGTCACAAGGGGGTGATGAATATATAAACAAACGAGTCGTTCAAATTATGGCTCAAGTTTAATTACTTGATCCAATATTTGCTAATCCTAGCTTAGTAAATTAGGGCAATGTCAGAGTAGTAGAGAATCAGATATTTTGAGTACACATTGGGACAGAATGTTTCACAAAATAACAAAATAGGAGACTATCATGAAGAAAATTCAAACAATTATGTTAACAGTTTTAGTTGTAGCAGTAAGTTTTTTTGCAGTTGATTCTTTTGCAGGATATGTTCAAGAAAGCACAACAGGTGTTCTAGGTTATGACCTTGTTGCATATCATACAGAAGGAAAACCTGTAAGAGGTGACGGAAACAACCTAGTTGTAATTGACGATGTGACTTACCTCTTTGCCAACGAAGCGAACAAGAAGGCATTTGAAGCGAATCCTAATAAATATCTTCCGGCATACGGAGGTTACTGTGCATATGGTGCATCAGTAGGTAAGAAATTTGTCGGAGATCCTGAAGCATGGAAAATCGTAGATGGAACTCTATATCTTAATCTCGATAAAAAAATCCAGAAAATATGGTTTGAAGATATTCCAGGCAATATAGTAAAAGCAAACAAGCATTGGCCAAATATAAAAGACAAAGATCCCGCTGATCTTTAATTAAATATAGAATAGAATTTGGCATAGAAAAGGAGTACAAGCTTAATTGTTTGTACTCCTTTTTTTAGAGTTATAACTTATTATTATCTAATAGCATGTTAGGTAAGTTCTTTAGAAAGTTTTTAAAAAGTTTTGGGTCATTCATTCCTCTAGACATAACGAGGGAACCCTGAAGCATGGCTATAGCATTTTCTGCTCTTTTCCTGCTTTCTTTTCTACTTAGTCCGCTTTCTACAAGCACATCTGATAGTGTTTTTATCCAAACTTCAAATGCTTCTTTAATATGACTTGTAAATGGGCCCTTTATCATCTCTGGGGAGGCTAACATGTTAAGTAAACATGAATTATTTCCGCCCGAATAAAATTCATCAAGTTTTTTTGCCATGATTTTAATTTTCTTCTCGGGTTTAATATTTGAAGTTAGCGGTAATACAATATTTTCTCCAACCCAGTTGCCCGCCCTATTTAAGACCTCTAGAGCCATCTCTTCTTTTCCCCCAGGAAACCTATGATATAGACTCGCTTTTTGAAGTCCTGTAGCTTTTGCTAAGATATTTAAGGATGCACCTTCGTATCCATAATCACGGAAAGCTTGTGTCAGTTTTATGATCAGGGTCTCGTCATCAACACTTTTATTTCTAGCCATATTCGTCTCCTTCAGAATTTGCAGACTGCCACGTTACCGAACGTACGGTAAAAAAATACTTGACAACATAATAAAAATCAAATATGATGTAATTATACCGAACGTTCGGTAATAACAAAGCAGTTTTTTGGAGGAGCTTGATATGTCTAAAATAATAAAAGAAACATTCTCAGAAAATACTTTCAACAATGAAGTTGTAAAAGGAACAATTAACGTTTTAGATATCTTCGAAAAAAAATACTCGCATGTTAAGATAAAAGAGATGAGCGATGAAATCAGCAAACTTAAAACAAGGAATGAGTTAATCCTTAATGCTGCGGGAGAAGGAATCTACGGCCTTGATTCAAAAGGAAATACAACCTTCGTTAACCCAGCGGCAGCAGAAATGATTGGTTGGAATCCCGAAGAACTCCTAGGGAAATCTCAACACAAGATCTTGCATCATTCAAGAGCTGATGGATCACATTATCCAAACACTGAGTGTCCTATATATGCAGCCTTCAAAGATGGCAAGGTTCATGTTGTAAAAGATGAAGTATTTTGGCGAAAAGACGGAAGCAGCTTTCCTGTTGAATATGTTAGCACCCCTATATGGGAAAAAGGTAAATTGGTTGGTGCAGTTGTTGTTTTCAGAGATGTAACTAAAGAAAAAGAGGCGGAAGAGGCGCTTAAACAGGCTTATTCTGAAGTAGAGAAGTTAAAGAACCAACTTGAACAAGAAAATATTTACCTTCAGGAAGAAATCAAAGAGGAATACAACTTTACGGAGATAATTGGTAAAAGTAACACAATAAAAAAAGTATTAAAAAAAGTTGAACAGGTTGCACAAACAAGTTCGACTGTATTGATACTGGGAGAGACGGGTACAGGCAAAGAATTATTAGCACGTGCAGTACATAACAACAGCTCCAGAAAAGATAGACCTTTGGTAAAAGTAAATTGTTCTGCACTTCCCGCTAATTTAATAGAGAGCGAGTTATTCGGTCATGAAAAGGGGGCTTTTACCGGGGCTATAAGTCAAAAAATCGGCAGATTTGAACTTGCTAATGGCGGCACTATATTTTTAGATGAAATAGGTGACCTGCCATTGGGACTACAAGCTAAGCTGCTTAGGGTTCTCCAAGAAGGTGAATTTGAAAGACTTGGTAATCCGAAGACTATGAAAGTGGACGTAAGAGTGATAGCAGCTACTAATCGAGATTTAGAGACTGCTATTGAAAAAGGAGATTTTCGTGAAGATCTTTTTTATAGACTCAATGTTTTTCCCCTTCATTCTCCAGCCTTACGTGAGAGAAAGGAAGATATACCTTTATTAGTCAATTACTTTTGTGACAAGTTAGGAGTAAAGGTTGGAAAGAACATCAAATCTGTAAGTAAGAAGGTTATGGGCCGTCTTGTAGAATACAACTGGCCTGGAAATGTAAGGGAATTAGAAAACATAATAGAGAGAGCAGTGATTATAAGTGAGACGACCACATTGCAATTGGGTGATTGGGTACCTAAAAGTAAAACAAATGATAAGCTGTCGGATAGCAATGAGGTTGCAACTTTAGAAGAATTAGAGAAAAACCATATTTTAAAAGCTTTAGAATTAACTGGCGGGAGAGTTAGTGGTGATAAAGGAGCAGCTAAGATCTTAGGGCTGAACTCTTCCACCCTAGAATCGCGAATGAGAAAGCTTGGTATTTCTAAGAGATAGAAGTTTCCATATAGCAAAGATTTTCTAAATATCCCAAATTTTTCAGACCTAGTTCTGTAATTGAACCTTCCTAATAGTTTCAATAAATCATTTAATGTCAGTGGCTTAGTGTGTTACAAGCAAAAACTCCCTACATTGGCACGCCCATTGCACTTATAGGAACTATCAAAGTTTCAGGAGGTAGTACAATGTTAAACCTTTTTAGAAAAGCTTTACTGATGTTTTTAGTATTAATGATTGCTGGATCTATTACGCCTAATTTATCAAGTAATGATCTAAGCGGAGTTTCTGCGTTCGCAGGAGAACAGTCTCAAAGTAACAATCAGACTCTTCACAAAACCATCAAAATAGACGGACTAGATATTTTCTATAGAGAAGCGGGGTCTAAAGATGCTCCCACTATTGTTCTATTGCATGGGTTCCCTACTTCTTCTCATATGTTCAGGGATCTTATTCCAGAGCTCTCAGACAAATACCATGTGATAGCTCCAGATTATCCAGGATATGGTTTCAGTTCTATGCCTACAGTTGATGAGTTCGATTATACATTTGATAACTTAGCAGTTGTAGTTGAAAAGTTCATCAACAAAATGGGGATAGAAAATTACACCCTATACCTTCAGGACTACGGTGCTCCAGTTGGTTTCCGTATCGCAGCTAAAAATCCTGAAAAGGTGGATGCTCTAATAATACAGAACGGAAATGCTTATGAAGAGGGTCTTCGTGAATTTTGGATTCCACTTAAAGCTTATTGGAAAGACAGGTCTGAGGCAAACGCTGAACCTCTTAAAGGATTCCTAACCTTGGACACAACTAAGTGGCAATATACTCATGGAGTACGAAATGTTGAAACTATTAGCCCTGACAACTGGGGTCACGTCCAGCCTCTATTAGACCGTCCAGGAAACCAAGAAATCCAACTCGCTCTATTCTACAGCTACGGTTCAAATCCACCGTTATATCCAGATTGGCAGGCTTATCTCAGAAAGCACCAACCACCTACTCTTATAGTCTGGGGTAAGAATGACCACATTTTTCCTGCTGAAGGTGCTTACCCTTACAAACGAGATTTAAAGAATATCGATTTTAACATTCTCGACACTGGGCACTTCGCCCTTGAAGAGGATTTGTACATTATTTCAAATCACATTGATAGATTTATGCAGAAAAATGTAGTTAAGAAGTCCACAGCTAAAAAATAATCATAAATAAAATCAATAAAAAGGAGAAATTAAAATGAGAAACTTAAAACTAACAACGCTAACATTAATATTTGGACTTACGCTTTCAATCTTTGCGGCTACTTTGAGCTATGCAGATGACTCAAAGACCGTTCAAGGAAATGTAATTTGCCTAATACCAGATTACGCCAAAGGTACTGTTAATCCGGTTATAGCAACACATCCTTGTGATGGTTTGCCACCTCATCAGCATGTTCTTGTAACAGAGACCAGAGTTTATTCACTTCAAGGTCTTCAAGACGGTTTGATGAAGATAGAGCGAAACCCTAATAGAACCAACGTAAAGATCACAGGCAAGGTTGAGGGAAGTGAGCAGAACGGCTGGATTCTATTTGTTAATTGAATGCACATCTTAGAGGAGAGATCAAAAAAATCTCTCCTCTATAGTCCTTTCAAAGGAGCTATTTGTTTGAATGTTTAATAAAAACTTAATATAAAGAGGTGACTAAAAATGGCATTACCAAACCCAGGATTAAAAGTAGACTTTAAGAATACAGCTTTGGTTATTACTGATCCACAAAATGATTTCCTAAGTCCAGAAGGAGTAACTTGGGGTGTAGTTGGAGAAAACGTAACTGAGAACAACACTGTTAAGAATTTAGATTCTCTTTTTAAAACCGCAAAGAAAAATGGAATACCGGTTTTTATCTCCCCTCACTATTATTATCCAACAGATCATGGCTGGAAATTTGAGGGTGCATTAGAAAGGTTAATGCATTATATAGGAATGTTTGACCGAAAAAGCGCCCTAAATTTAGATGAATTTGAAGGTTCAGGTGCAGACTGGCTTGAGCAATATAAACCCTATATTAACGATGGCAAAACAATAGTATGCAGCCCTCATAAAGTATATGGTCCAGAAGCAAACGACCTTGTTCTTCAATTAAGAAAGCGTAAGATCGATAAGGTTATTTTGGCAGGTATGTCAGCCAATTTATGTGTTGAGTCCCATTTACGTGAGCTATTAGAGCAAGGGTTTGAAATTGCTGTGGTGAAAGACGCAACTGCTGCAGCACAGGTTCCAGAAGGAGACGGTTATCAAGCCGCACTAACCAATTTCCGTTTTCTAGCAAATACAGTATGGACTACAAAAGTTGCAATTAAACATATGACCAAAAAGCGCAAATTAAAATGAAAAACAAACCGCCTATGCTATTGGATTTACCATCTGAGGAAACCTTTGAAGGAACGTGGCTTTTCGAAGCTTACTACACGAGCGCTCCGGGCTTCAAGATGCATTATGTGGAGGAGGGCGAGGGTGAGACAATACTGGCCCTTCACGGTGAGCCAACATGGGGATATTTGTTCAGAAATCTCATCCAAGATCTTTCATCATTATATAGAGTAATAGCACCCGACCACATGGGCTTCGGAAAAAGTGATACACCCCAGGATAGGAGCTATCTGCTTCAGGATCATATCGATAACCTTGAGCGGTTTGTACTCGATCTTGACTTGAGAGACATCACGCTTGTAATGCATGACTTTGGCGGACCTACAGGTATTGGCTTGGCTATTCGTCATCCAGATCGCATTAAGCGGATTATTAGCACCAACGGACCCACACCGCTTGGGCAGCCGGGTCTTGCTGATGCTCTTGAAAAAAATGGGGTGGCCTCTCCATGGTTCAGCTGGATCGCTAAGGCATATGCGGATGGCACTTTAGGGCAGATTCTCGGACAGCTTGATTACAATATTCTCAGTACTCTAAAATTAAACGGATTCGTGCATAATGAGGTCATCACAGATACCTGGTTACATGCTTATCGTGATCATTTCAAATCTCCGGAGAATTGTAAAGGCGCTATCGGTTGGGCTCAGGGGTTTGCGGAAGGTACGCATAGATTTGAGGTGAGTGACACTCTCATAGCAAAAGAGCTATCACGCAAGCCTGCATTAGCAATATGGGGAATGGAAGACAAAACTCTTCAATCTGCACACTTCCTTCCGCTCTTTAGTGAGGCTTTTCCGAATGGCAACATTTATACTCTAGAGGGAGTTGGTCACTACTGTCATGAGGATGCACCAGAACAAATCGCAAAACTGATTGATGAGTTTATAAAGGAAAATTGAGCTTTCGTTTTATCCTACTTTTTGTTCGTGGGATTGTTCTGACATAAAAAGTAGTAAAATTGAGAAAAAAAGAGAAAAATATAGAAAAGAAGCAATTTCAATATCGGCAGTTGTAAGTTCCTGTATCCATTTAAATATATAATAAATATTGGGGTTTAAAAAGAGTGGCGACGGGTGGATTTGAACCACCGACACAGGCCTTATGAGAGCCCCGCTCTGCCCCTGAGCTACGCCGCCTTAGTTAGAGTCTAAAGGATTAAATACCTTTAGAGATTAATATTTTGTTGTTTTAGCTGTAAATTCAAAACCGAAAATATATCATGGTTCCATTAACTTTCAAGAAAATACCCCAATCACTATAAGGTTTTTTATTAAGCAATAATTTTTAATTAAATCCAGCTGCTTAGGATTATTTGTTGAATAGAGGAAAATTCTTCTTGACAACTTAAGTAAAATACTTTATTTTTATTATCGAAGTTAAACGGAATACTTAACAAGTCATCCTCCATCCTCCTTTAAAAGAGGGAATGCACTAACCGCCATCTGAGCATTCCCTCTTTTTGTTTTTAGATAACCTTTTCACATTATAAATATTACAAATTTATGAGCTAATCTAACTTATTTCCCTGATATTTCCTCGATTTTAGGTACTTGGTGATATTTTTAGGGTAATATATTATCCATTCTACTTATAACTGAACTTTGATGTTTCGAGGAACTGATGAAGAGAAGGAATCTTTTTAAAATTCTAATTGGAATGTTGGTTATAATCATACTGCTCTGGGGCATAATCCTTTATGTTTATTTAGATCAGAACAATAAATCAGATTACTATGGAATAGTATATGAAAGAGAAGCGCCAGAATTTACTCTGACAGACCAAGATGGGTCTAAAGTGAGCCTCTCAGATTTTAAAGATAAGCTTGTCCTTATATTTTTTGGATACACTCATTGCCCTGATATATGTCCTATGACTATGTCGGTAATGAACAACGTTGTAGATCAACTTGGGGATCAAGCAGATCAAGTCCAGGTTGTTTTTGTAACAGTAGACCCAGAGCGCGACACTCAAGAGAAACTAAAGAGCTATGTGCCATACTATAATGAAAACTTTATAGGACTAACAGGAACTCCAGAAGAGATAGATAAAGTAGCTGATGACTATAATATTTTTTACAGCAAGGAAGAAGTGGAATCATCATCAGAGTATTTGATGGGGCATAACTCAAGTGTGCTTCTAATTACACCTGACGGAGAAATACTCATGAAATACCCCCAGAATAGAATGGACCCAGCTTCAATAGCTGGTGATATAGAAAGTATTTTATAAATTTAGCTCGTCAAAAATAGCTTTAGTTCACGGAGTATTTACTATGAAAACAACTTTGTTACTTGGAGTTATCTTTTTTGCTTTTGCTCAATTCTCATCCGCAGAGGGTGATATCGCCATAAATGACGCCTGGGTGAGAGAAGTTCCTCCAGGCAGCTCGGTAAGCGCTATATATATGACAATTCAGAGCAATGGAGATGAAGATGACAAATTAGTTAGTATGTCATCTAAAGCTGCAGAAAGTGCTGAGCTTCATACAAGTAAGGTTGACAGTAATGGAGTCGCAACAATGGAGATGATCGAGGTATTGGATATTCCATCAAACAATTCCATAGATTTTCAACCAGGCGGCATGCATATTATGTTAATAGGTTTAAAGGAATCTCTTGTAGGTAAAGATAGTGTGAATTTAAAACTGGTTTTTGAAAAGGCTGGCGAAGTTATGATTGAAGTACCAGTTAAAAAGGGACAAGAAGGTGGCCATAAGCACCATCATTAGTATGGTTTCTGAAAGTTAGCCCTTAAATTCAAGCGTGTTTGAGGAAAGTTCTTTTTTGGTACCTTCTGTAGTTTCAATACTAATATTTTCGGTGACCTCATCCATAGTGCATCTGCCATTATAAACGCCGCCATCTTCTACAATCAGTGATTCTATAAAAACATCACCAAGCACTATTCCACTTCTTTTTATTTCTAAGCTGTGAGTTTCTATTACGCCTTCAACTCTTCCATACACAACTGTATCAGCGGACTTGATTTCTCCGAGCACCAATCCGTTTTCGCCGATTATTATAGTGTTCTCGCCTGTTATTTTGCCGTTTAATTTTCCATCTATTCTAGTAGATGTTGAGGTAGACATATTGCCTTCAAATTCACATCCGGCCCCAATCAGTGTCGTTATAAGATTTGGATCCGATTTCGGCACTTTTTTGCTGTCCTTTTTTTTATTAAAGATTCCCACTTTATTTTAGCGATAAAAAGTTTTTTGGATTTACTCTTTTACCATCTTTAATCACTTCGTAATGAAGGTGAGTTCCGGTGGACCTTCCTGTGGAACCTGCTTTACCAATTACATCTCCAACCTTAACCGTGTCTCCTTCTTTAACTGTAATCTTAGATAAATGTCCGAATAATGTTTCATACTTATCTTCATGTTTAATAATAACGGTCTTTCCATAACTGCTGTGCCAAGAAGCTTTAATAACTTTACCATCCGCGGTTGCTACAACTGCCTGACCATGATGCGCATCTATATCAATTCCAGAATGGAAACCCGCTTTACGTTTAAACGGGTCTTTTCTGTATCCAAAGTTGGAATTTATCTTTCCTTTTAAGGGGGTGCCCACTGGAGTACTTATCATAGTATTAAATAGGTCATCTATATCCTTTTTCATATAATCAACATATGATAGGCTCAACCTTTCTGCTGGAATAAATTCTCCACCGATTGATAACTCTTTTTTAATACCTTTTTTCTGAAGGATTTCCTGCATTTCCAGCAAAGTTTCTTCTATTCCCTGAAGCTTATTTCTCAATTTTGCTTCTATCATTCTGTTTTCGTCTATATCTTGGCTTAATAAATTAATAGTGCTAATTAGTTTGTTAACAGACTGGGATTTTTTTGCTGAATCTTTGTAATAGATATAGCTTGTGCTAAAAGAAAATAGTGATATAAAAGCAAATATGATAATGCTACAAAAAACTAATCTAATATGGGATTTTTTTACACTAAAAGATTTTGCACCTTGGTGCCCTGCTGTGACCAGCATAATAGTATAACGGTCCGTGTCCATGTAATGCCTCCAGAATCTGTCCAACCAGATTGGGTGTGATATGTTTATATGAGTAGTGCTATAATAAACTGAAGCAATCTTACATAGAATCTATTAAAATTGCAACTTAAATCTACTGTTTTGTATTGTAAGCAAGCTTAACAGAAATATTAATTTGAGAAGGCAGTATTTGCTATTTTATACATTATATATAATTCTCGATCATTGTTTAAATAAATGTGCAGTCTTGCGGTGAATGGTGATAGTAGATAATATGATAGTATTCAAGTTAGAGCTTGGACATAGAGGCAGTGACCAGGTCACTAAATTTTATTTTCATTTAGACTTAAATAATCGATATCCACTATATAAATAAAGGGGTGCTATTCGCGGTAGTCTTCAGATGGGAAAAGTCATATGTGTTGCAAATCAGAAAGGCGGAGTAGGAAAAACAACAACGGTAATTAACCTTGCCGCGTCGTTAGCAGCAGCTCATAAGAAAACATTGTTCATCGATTTTGACCCTCAAGGTAATGCTTCAAGCGGAGTTGGGGTAGATAAAGACGGATTAAGTGAAACTATATATAATGCATTAATTGGAGAATCAAGTATCAATGATATTTCTGTTAAAATTGAGCCTGATTCTCTCGGTGGCTTCTTAACTGTTGTGCCAGCTAATTCAGAGCTAACTGGGGCTGAAGTAGAACTCATACATTTGGAAAGAAGGGAGTGGAGACTTAAAGATGCTATTGACTTGGTGCGGGACCAATACGATTACATTTTCATTGATTGCCCACCATCATTGAGTCTTTTGACTGTGAATGCTCTAGCCGCCTCAGATTCGGTCTTAGTCCCTGTTCAGTGTGAATATTATGCTATGGAGGGGCTTGGGCAGCTAAAGAGAACTATTTCATTAATCAAGCAGAGGCTAAATCCCGAGTTGAGCATAGAAGGGTATTTGCTTACGATGTTTGACTCTAGGAATAATATTTGCCATATGGTTGCAAACGAACTTAGAAATTATTTTAACGGTGATGTTTTTGATACTATAATCTATAGAAACGTCAGGCTCGCCGAATCACCTAGTCACGGAAAACCTGCGTTATTGTATGACGTTAAATCTATCGGAGCAAAGAGTTATATCTCGTTGGCACAAGAAATAATAGCCAGGAACGGAGGTCAGTCTGTTGAAGAAGTCTAATCTGGGTAGAGGTCTGGATGCTCTTATACCTAAAGAAGAAAAACTTGAGGGCTACATTGTAGCGTCAATAAATGAAGTTAAACCCAATTCTTCCCAGCCAAGAAAGGAATTTGACGAAGAAGCAATTGGTGAACTTGCTAATTCTATTAAGGAAAAAGGCATTCTACAGCCACTTGTAGTCAGAACTGTTGAGAATGGTTATGAGATTATTGCTGGGGAGAGGAGATGGCGAGCAGCTCAACGGGCCGGGGTTACAAGAGTTCCCGTAATTATTAAAGAAGCATCTGATAGGGAGGTCATGGAACTCGCACTAATAGAGAACCTGCAGCGCGAAGATCTAAACCCAATAGAAGAGGCAGTTGCCTATCAACATTTAATTGATGAGTTCGAATTAACCCATGAAGATGTTTCCCGTCAAATTGGAAAGGAAAGGTCCACTATAACAAATCAGCTGAGGTTGTTAAAACTTCCCGATGAAGCCAAAGCAGCCCTGATCGCTGGTGATATAACATCAGGTCATGCCCGTGCTATTCTGAGTATTGAATCACCAGCTGAAGCAAGAGAAGCTTTAAAAGCTATACAAAAACAAAGGTTATCTGTCAGAAACACGGAACAGCTGATAAAGAAAATTTCAAAACGTAAGAAGAAAGAAACCGCCACAGAGCCTGAGGATATTTATCTTAAGCAAATTTTAGATGAGTTGAAGAATGTTCTTAGCACACAGGTAAGAATTGTGGATAAGCAGGGAAAGGGTAAGATTGAAATTGATTATTATTCTAGTGACGAACTTGAGAGGCTTATTTCATTACTCAAGGGGAATATATAAAAGAAGGAATAAAACCTAATGAAAGAATTCAAAGTTAAAGTCGAAGTGAAGTTAAAGCCTGTGGTCTTAGATCCTCAGGGGAAGACTGTACTTACAGCACTTCATAATCTTGGATACGAGAAAGTAGAGGACGCAAGAATTGGTAAATTAATAGAACTAAAGATCACTGATGAGGATGCAGGTAAAGTAAAAGAGCGAGTGAATGATATGTGCATGAAACTCCTGTCAAATCCGGTGATAGAGGATTTTGTTGTAAATGTCGAAGAGTAATATCTACAAGTTTGGAATAGTTGTATTTCCTGGGTCCAACTGTGATCACGATTGCTATCATGCTATAAAACATGTCTTACGGCAAGAATGCGAATTCTTGTGGCACCACGAGACAGATGTCGGGCAATTTGATTGTATAGTTCTGCCGGGAGGATTTTCTTACGGTGATTATCTTAGAACTGGATCAATAGCTAGTCTTTCTCCAATTATGAAGTCGGTAGAAAAATTCGCACAGTCTGGAAGGCCAGTTATTGGTATTTGTAATGGTTTTCAAGTTCTTGTAGAATCAGGTCTCCTGCCTGGGGCTCTCATAACAAATTCCTCTTTAAAGTTTGTCTGTAAATGGGTCAATATTAGGGTTGAAAGCACTAAAAATCTTTTTACTGAAAACATGAAAGTAGGCGATACGTTGGAAATCCCCATAGCGCATGGTGAGGGTAATTATTTCTGCTCTCCAGATGAGCTCAAAGCGCTTAATGAGAATTCTCAGATAGTATTCAAATATTGTGCTGATAATGGGGATGTAACACCCGAGTCAAACCCTAACGGATCAATAGAGAATATCGCAGGCATAACTAACAAAGAAGGCAATGTGCTTGGCATGATGCCTCACCCTGAGAGATGTGCTGAAGAAATACTTAACGGAACCCAGGGTAGATTGATTTTTGAATCTATTATCTCCTGGCTCAATCTAAATAATAAACAAAAGGATCGGGCTTAATTTCTGCCGGTCGAAACATAATATTAAATGGGAAAATTACTAATACTTTTATTGATAATCCTTATCGCTTTTTGGGTAGGGAGGTTATCCGTGAGTTCTAAAAAAGAGAAAATTTCTAAAAATAATAATCAAGACGAATCTGAAATAATTGACATTGAAATAGAAGATGAGACTTAGTTTACACATGATTTCTAAATAAATATTAGACCCCCGCTCAAACACAAATATTTGTTGCAAATGTGCCTGTATGGTACTCTTAAAATGCCAAAGTATTGGTATTTGAGAGTTAATGTAAGGTTAGTAAAATGACAGAATATAAAATAGACAGTCAGATAGATATAACAAAAGAAATTTGCCCTATGACTTTTGTAAAAACTAAGTTGAAACTTGAAACTATGTCCACAGGGGAAGTGCTAGAGGTAACTTTACGTGAAGGAGAGCCTTTAATAAACGTCCCCAAGAGTGTTGAACAGGACGGACACAAAATATTAGATCTTCACCAAGAAGGCGATATATACAAACTTGTAATTGAGCGTACTTAATGAACCTATCGTTAGCCAGAATTAAATCTTCGGAAAGCGGATTAAAAAGAGCTAATTCCGTAATTGAATTGGTGGGAAATACACCTCTCATCAAACTGAATAATATTACTGCAGGGATAAAACCCAGTGTTGAGGTTTATGCTAAGGCCGAGTGGTTCAATCCCGGAGGTTCTGTTAAGGATCGTCCAGCTCTGTGGATGATTTTAGATGGAATAAACTCCGGTCAACTAACACATGATAAGATTCTGATGGATTCTTCCTCCGGTAATACCGCTATTGCATATGCTATGTTTGGTGCAGCTCTAGGTTATAAGGTAGAGCTTGTTACGCCAATGAATATTAATATTGAAAGAAAAAAAACGCTCACAGCTTTTGGAGCGAAAATAATTTATTCAGATCCACTTGAAGGCTCAGATGGAGCTATAAGGCTTGCCAGGAAATTAAAAGCTGAAAATCCGGATAAGTACTATATGCCTGATCAGTATAATAACCCGGCTAACCCTCAGTCTCATTACGAAACAACAGCCGTTGAAATTTGGGATCAGACGGAAGGCAGGGTAACACATTTTCTAGCTGGTCTAGGCACTAGCGGGACATTTATGGGAACCAGCAGAAGGCTTAAGGAATTTAATCCTGATATTAAAACTATTTCTATTGAACCCTCTGAGGCTTTACATGGGCTTGAAGGGATGAAGCATATGCCTTCGTCAATTGTTCCTGGAATATATGATTCACATAAGGCGGATGAACTGGTTGGAGTTACAACAGAAGATGCTTATGACACAATGAAAGACCTTCTAAAGAAGGAAGGCATTTTTGTAGGTCATTCAGGAGGAGCGGTTGCTTACGCTGCAATTGAGTGTGCGAAAACCCTTGAAGAGGGAGTGGTCGTTACAGTGTTCCCTGATGGAGGATATAGATATTTGAGCGGAGGTATATGGTGGTAAAAGTAGCAAAATCGGCATACGATGGAATGATTAAACACGCTGAAGCGGGGTTCCCGCACGAAGTTTGCGGAGTCATGATCGGCACAAACGGAAATATTACCCACTACAAAGAATGTGGAAATCTCAACACACAAAGAGCCCATGACCGTTATGAATTAGATCCTGTTTCTTTTAAAGAAGCTGATGAATGGGCGAGAGGAAATCAAATGGAAATACTAGGAATCTATCACTCACACCCTGATCATCCCTCGAAAGCTTCAGAAACTGATAGGCAAAGAGGTTGGCCTGATTGGATCTATATTATTTTTTCTATCATGAGCGGAAAATATAGTGATGCTAGAGCTTGGGTTTTAGAAGATTTTGATGGGCAGTTTAATGAAGAGCAAATTGAAGTTACGGAAGGTTGAAGATTGCAATTAACTGAAGACCAGATTTATAGATACAGTAGGCACATTTTGCTGCCGGAAGTTGGTGGCGAAGGGCAAAAGAAACTTTTAGATGCAAAGGTGTTTTGTTTAGGTGTAGGAGGACTGGGTTCGCCAATTGCACTATATTTAGCTGCCGCCGGAGTAGGGACCATAGGAATTGCCGACTCTGATCAGGTGGAAATATCAAACCTTCAAAGACAAGTCCTTCACTATACTGAGGATATTGGAAAACCTAAAACACATTCAGCTCAGGAAAAGCTTGAGAAATTAAATCCTGATGTTGATATAATTGCGTACGACAGCAAAATTACCAAAGATAACATACGGGACATCGTAAAGAATTTTGATATAGTTGTTGATGGTTCGGATAATTTTATGACACGGTATTTGGTTAATGATGCTTGCTATTTCGAGAAAAAAACTCTAATTTCCGGAGCAATATTGCAGTTTGAGGGTCAGATCTCAGTCTTTAAACCACATAACGGTGGAGCTTGTTACCGTTGTTTATATCCCGAGATTCCCCCTGAAGGGATGATGCCAAGCTGCCAGGAAGCTGGAATCTTAGGTGCGGTAGCCGGAACCGTGGGAACAATGCAGGCTGTTGAAACATTAAAAGAAATATTAGAAATAGGCGATACATTGGAGGACCGTCTCTTAATGTATAATGCACTCAAAATGACTTTTGACACTGTAAAAGTAAATAAACATCCAAAATGTTGCTTATGTGGGAAGAACGCGACAATTAAAGATGTAGCCGAATATGTTAAGCCTGAGTGTGATTATGAGAACTCTGCTAACTCTTGAGTAGCGCTCAAATTCAACAATAAAGACTATTAGAAATACACAGCTTGCTGTGAACTTGACAACACCCTGTACCTCCACCATACTAAACTACTCAAAACGACCTTTTAACTCTGTAAACTCTACTAATTTCGAGGAATTATAAATGGATTTAAGCGAGGTTTTTAAAAGTACTCTTCTAATTGGACCGGAACTCTCTCTCATAATAGCAGGCCTCATAATTATAGTGCTCGATCCAATACTCAGAGATTCTGCAAAAAAGAATCTCTTTGGTATAGCACTTTTAGGATTAGCAGTTGGTTTTATCCTCAATATTAAGAGATTTGGGGTACCAGAAACAGCTTTCTCAGGAGCGCTTTCTCTAGATCAGTTCGCTGCTTATTTTAATGTTATTTTTCTCATTGGCGCATTTCTAGCAGTCATTTTTTCAAGAGACTACCTTTCAAAGATAAGTAAGCACTCAAATGAGCTTTATGCCTTAATACTTTTTTCAACATCAGGGATGATGATTCTAAGCTCTGGAAAAGAGTTTATGTCCCTTTTTCTCGGATTTGAGATAATGTCTATATCTGTATATATACTCTCTGCTTTTAACAGAAAATCTGTCAGATCAACAGAAGCCGGGATTAAATATCTTATCTTGGGCGGTTTTTCATCAGCGATACTCCTTTACGGTATAGCACTACTCTATGGAGCTTCAGGGTCGGTTTATTTGGATGAGATATTAAGCAAATTTGATCCTACAAACCCACTGTTTTTGGCAGGTAGCGCATTAGTGCTTGTCGGATTTATATTTAAGATAGGAGCTTTTCCATTACATCAATGGGTGCCCGATGTTTATGAGGGAGCCCCTATGCCTGTGACCGCTTTTATGTCAGTTGGTGTAAAGGCCGCAGCTTTTGCCATCCTTTTAAGAGTTATTTTCGAAGGATTTGCTGAGATTCAGTTAACTATTATGCCGGTTCTCTGGATAGTTGCAGTATTCACTATGATAGTGGGGAACATAGCGGCAATAGCTCAAAAGAGCATAAAACGTATGCTTGCTTACTCAAGTATTGCTCATGCCGGATATGCTCTGGTTGGTGTCGTTGCTGCATATGGCGGTGATAAATTAGCTGTAAGTAGTGTAATTTATTATTTTTTTGCATATATGTTTATGAACTTAGGCGCATTCGGCGTTTTAGCTTACTTATCAAGAGATGGTAAGGAATGTGAGACGTTTGAGGATATTTCAGGGCTTTGGAAAAAAAGACCATATCTTGCCCTGGCGCTAGGGGTATTTATGTTTTCTCTTGCAGGAATTCCACCAACTATAGGATTTTTTGCTAAGTATAGAATTTTTCTCTCTGCCGTACAGGCAGATTTCTACTGGTTAGCAATAATAGGTATTCTAAGCAGCGTAGTTTCCGCATATTATTATATAAGAGTCCTTGTTTACGCTTATATGAAAGATGATACAGCCACTTTTCCTTCATTTAAGATTGCCTCATCGATAGTGCTGGTTGTGCTTTGCATAGGAACTCTTCTTCTAGGAGTATTTCCTTTTGATTCCTGGCACTTAGCTCTGGAGGCAGCAGGATCAGTTCTAGTTGCTTTAAACGGAGGATAGGCATTCTCTCAGTTTTAAATGTCGTTTATACTCTGATTGGATCTATATACTAAACCTAACAATTTTGAATACTTAACCTAATTATTGTATAATTAACTTTAACAATCCATGGCAAGAAAGAGAAGCAGTTCCAAGCAAAATTCCTCAGATAACCTTATTAGAGAGCTAATTTCAGCATTCTTATTCTCTTTAGGGATTTTCTCCGCTCTCAGCCTCATTTTTTATAGCTCAGGTACAGATCAAGATGTTCAAGGTGCTATGGGTACCATTGGAGTCTTCATTTCCGATATGCTAGGAAAAGCTTTTGGTATATGTGCTTTCGTAGTCCCTATAGTGATGTTTTATTCATCTGTCGTTGTTTTTCTGAATCGCGCTGGAAATAGTCTTTATAGAAAGGCAATTGCTTCATTTATCTTTCTCTTAGCCATAATGACTTTTCTTGGACTGGCATTTATAGGAACTGACTTTTTAGGCTACAACCCCGCAGGCGGATGGATAGGAAGTTCGGTAGCCACAATACTCAGAGATGGTATAGCTGGCAAGGTCGGATCATATTTAATTGTAACCATATTGTTTTTGCTCAGTTTAATAATTATATCGAGTTTATCTTTAACGCAATTAATAGGGTTTACGGGAAAGTGGTCCATGTATATCATCCAACATGCCTTAGGAGTATCTAAATATCTTGTATACAAAGCTAAGAGCGGAGTGAGTCAACTCAAGGAGTCCTACGCCAAACCCAAAGCTGATAGTATAGAAGAACCTCAAATATCAACCGCAGATGCCTCAATAGTTCTAAATGGTAAACAAAGTCCTGTAGATGAGATACTTAATGAAGACATAATAAATTTGGAAGATGAAATTGTCACAGAATATACAACTGAGGAAATTCAGACGGATAGTGAACATCCGCAAATTGTAGTAGAGGAACCAAAATTAAAGGGACTGGAAGAGTTTTTTCCTAAAAAGGAAACATTGCACGAGGATTATAAACTTCCATCTACTGACTTATTGGATGCAAAAATGGATTCTGGAATTGAAGTAGATAGGACAGCTGTTTATGAAAAAGCTAAACTAATAGAAGACAAATTAGAAGATTTTGGAGTCAAGGGAAAAGTTACTGAAATAAGACCGGGTCCTGTGATTACGATGTTTGAATATAAACCGGCGCCTGGAATTAAGATCAATAAAATAGCTGCTCTTGAGAATGATCTAGCTATGGGGCTCAGTGCTGTGAGTATAAGAATAATTGCTCCAATCCCAGGTAAGGATGTTATAGGAATAGAAGTTCCCAATACAAAACGAGAGCTTGTTGTGTTAAGGGAAATGCTTGAGGATCCTGAGTTTTCAAAGAGCGAATCCTTTTTGACACTCGCATTAGGTAAAGACATCTCGGGGCTTTCTTTTTATATGGATCTTAGAAAAGCACCTCATCTTATGATTGCAGGTACCACAGGGTCGGGAAAGAGTGTTCTCCTAAATGCGATAATCACTAGCATGCTTTACAAAGCAAGCCCCCGTGAGCTTAAGTTTATTATGATAGATCCCAAGATGCTTGAGCTTTCCGTATATGAAGATATACCACACCTTCTCCATCCAGTAGTAACAGATCCTAAAAAGGCAGCAGCAGCTCTGAGATGGGCTGTGATGGAAATGGATAACAGATATAGGATTCTTTCTGAAGAGGGTGTTAGAGACATTGAGTCATACAATAAAAATTTAATGAAGCATGACGCTGAGGATAAGTGGGAGAGATTCCTACCATACATAGTTATTGTTCTTGATGAGCTTGCAGATCTTATGATGGTTTCCGGTAACGAAATTAAAGATTCAGTTACAAGGCTTGCACAGAAAGCGCGCGCAGCAGGTATTCACCTAATAGTTGCAACACAGCGTCCTTCGGCGGACGTTGTTGCAGGGCTTATCAAAGCCAACTTCCCGGCCAGGATTTCATTCTTGGTATTCTCGAAGATTGATTCGAGGATCATTTTAGATGCAGGCGGCGCGGAGAGGCTTCTTGGAAAAGGAGATATGCTATTTTTAGAGCCTGGAACATCAAATCTTGTGAGGCTCCAGGGTGCTCTTATCTCTGATGAAGAGAGAGAGGGAATAACCGATTTTGTGAAATCTCAGGGACAGCCTCACTATAATGAAGAAATCACTTTTGTAGAAGAACAAGAAGGTGACTCTGATCTGGATGATGAGAAAGACGAGCTTTATCAACAGGCGCTAAGGACGATCGCCGAAAGTGGTCAGGCTTCAATCTCTATGCTACAGAGAAAACTTAAGATAGGTTACAACAGGGCGGCTCGAATAGTTGAGATTATGGAAAAAGAAGGGATTGTCGGTCCGCAGGAAGTAGCTGGAAAACCAAGGGAAGTATTCATTGATCCAAGTCAGGTTGAAGAGAGGCAATAATGTCTAAAAAATTATTTACCATATGTCTTTTATTATGTGTATTCTCCATTGAAGTTCACGCTGAAGATAATTTGAATTCTGTTATAGACGGTATTCAGAAAAAGTATGAACAAATTAATAATTTCCAAGCCTTGTTTACTCAAGAATCAGAAGTAAAGGCATTAAATAAAACCCAGTTAGCACAGGGTGAGGTCTGGTTTAAAAAACCTGGCAAAATGAGATGGAATTACAATTCACCTAATAAAGATCAAATTGTTTCTGATGGTAAAACTCTATGGTTTTATGATGAGGAAGAAGAGCAGGTCATAGAAACGCCGCTCGCTCAGGTGTCTGAAACGCAATCAACAACCACACTTCTTTCAGGTTTAGGTAATATCAAAGAGCTTTTTAATGCTAGCTTTGCAGAGTCTGAAGACATAAGTCCTAACGGTAGTTATTTGGTTGATCTGGTACCGAAAGGTGATGAGGAATATAACAAGGTTACTATTTCGGTTAATAAGACTGACATGATGGTGAATACACTTTATTTATATGACCCATTTGGTAATCTCACAACGGTAAAACTTGCCGATATTAAAGTAGACGGTGGTGTATCTGATTCTCTTTTTAACTTCAAGACTCCGGACGGGGCTGAAGTTGTAAAACCTCCATCCTTCCAATAATTGGTTGCAGCTATATTTTGTAATGCCACCATTTGTTAAGATCAGTTTAAGCTGGGATTATGAATAGGATATTATGGCTTGCTTAGCATACTTACCAAACAAAAAGGGAGCCGAAGCTCCCTGATAGTTAAATTTATGTTAATTAAATTCCAGGTGGAAATTAATTTGAACCTAAATCCTAATATAACCCCCACCTGTATCCATAGAGGATGGATGATGAAAAATTTTTTCTAAGCTACCGCTTTCTTTCTGCGTATAGTCAACACTAAGAAAGCTATTATTCCTAGAGCTCCTGCCATTGCAACCAATCCCCATTGACTAAGAGTCGGAATCTGTGCAACAGGAAATGGTATGTCACACTGGAGTGATTCGCCCGGGAAGAAGGTAATCCCCTTGGGATCTGACGAGTCCGCACCGAGCCCCTGCATGGCAAACGCTCCGCCACCAACTATCGCTCCCGTTGTACCATTGTAGCGCCAAACTTCAGCCGTATCGCCGCTTGTAACGTATAAATCACCATTAGGACCGAAGACGATCTTCTCAGGCTCTATCATGCCTCTATTAGGGGGCCCTGGTTGCCCACCAGGTAAGTCGGCGTCAAGGAACCCGTTTGAAGGAACAAATTCTTCAATGGTATCAGGTGTATTATTCCCGGTCGTAAGATTCAAACGGTATATAACATTAGGATTTGGGGGGTTACCATTATTTGAAAGCCCCTCGCTGCTTATGTATAGATTGCAGTCGGGTCCGATAGTCATGCCGTTAGGATCGTGCAAACCCAGGAAATTGGGAGGGAATGGGGTGTCGATATACTGTCCGGTTGTGCCGTTAAAACGCATAACCATATAACCCTGTATATCTCCATCCTCAGGATCAAGCACCTCGCGCGGGTCATTTCCTAGGTAGAAGAAACCGTCGGGTCCGAAAGCCATGCTCATGGCTTCAGACACAGTATCGACATTGGTGGGCGGTCCCAGTCCGGCGCCGTTTTGTATGAATGTGCCCATGAAGGCTCCCGTTGTACCGTTGAAGCGTAAGACCTCGCCACCCTCACCAATAGTGTTTGCGGGATTTTCGTTATTGGCTAGGTACAAGTTGCCGTCGGGTCCAAATATCATGTCCTTTGCATCATCCAGACCGTTTGAACCAGTTGGAATGAATTCGTCAATAAATACACCTGTTGTGCTGTTGTAGCGAAGTACTGTGTTACTGCCGCTCAATACGTAGACGTTGCCGTCCGGACCAAATTGCACTGCCGCTGGTCCGTCCAAGCCGGGGCCTCCTGTAGTGAAATCACCCAAGTATGTCCCGAAATTGTTGAAACGGCGAACTGCACCTGAACCAGGCGGGCCGTCAGTACCCACCAGAAGATCAGCCCGCGCCACGGGTGCGGCTGAGAACATGCCGATAACTCCAAATAAAAATACTATTGTTAGAATAAACTGAGGGTAGTACCCTCTAATGATTTTATACATTGATTCCTCCATACCTTAGATTTATCGATAAATCTGAATTACTGTTAGGATTTTAACACGGCAAGATTAAATTAAGCTTAAATGAACATTAAATATATTTAATGTTTCATCAGACGGGGGGAATGAAAAATGCCTTTCTATTTAGGTAGATGTATTGTAAAGATTGAACCCCTGCCGGGTTGGCTTGAAACTTCTATATGTCCTTTGTGGGCCTCAATAATTGGTTTTACAATGCTCAGTCCAAGACCAAGTCCTTTCTGAGAACGGCTTTTGTCTCCACGATATAACCGTTCCCATATCCTGTCAATTTCCTCGGGGTCTATACCTACACCTGTATCGCTGATTTTAACACAAACTTCATTGGCTCTTTCGTATGCTTCAATCTCAACACTACCGTCTTTCGGGGTGTATTTGATTGAGTTATCAACTAGATTTGAAAGCGCTTGACGCATTTTATTTCTATCAATCCCTGCTGTGAGAATCTCCGGTAAATTTGTCTTGATTGTTATGTTTTTACCTTCTGCGATAAAATCATAGAGATCAACAACTTCTTTTAGTAGTGCTGAGAGATTCGTTTTCTCAATCTTAAGTTCTATAGCTCCGCTTTCTGCAGCTGAAATCTCCATCAGAGCATTCAGTATTGTAATTATCTGTTGCGATTCTTTTATGCATTCATCAAGTGCTTCCCTCGTGCTTTGTGGGTCATGTTTTGAATCTAAAGCTAATTCGGCAGTCCCCATTAATCTTGTTACCGGAGTGCGTATGTCGTGCGCAATGTTCTCTAAAGAACTGCGGAGGCTGGTTATTAAGAGTTCATTTTTATCCAGCATGGTGTTGAACATTGCGGCTAAGCCATCAAATTCATCGCCTGTTTTCTCAATAGGAACACGTGCTCGTATATCACTGTTTTCTAATATTGATTTCAATGTATTGTTTAAAGTTCGCGCGGGTCTGACTGCCCGGTTTGCAAGTATAGCGCCTACAGCGATTCCAATAGTTATCACAAAGCCCATAACAGCCAGGAATATCCAGCGGAACCTATTAAGAAAACTAAGCTGAGTCTCGGTGCTCTTGCCAACTTGTAGTAGAAAGCCGTTACTAAGAAAACTTGATAGAATGTCCCAGTCATGCAAATCTCTAATGCCGGATAAATGTATCCATTGTTTGTTTTCACTCGTGATAATATCTTCCAGCTCTTTAAAGTCGAGTTCCGTTGATTGATCGGGAATATTCAAAAACACAATATCGTTCTTGGGATTTATAAGTCGAACAAAGAAAAAATTTGTCCCGGCAACTTTATGTTCAAATTCAAGCTCTTCTTTTAGAGCAGGTAGCCCACCGCCTTCATGTTTTATAGTTAACTCCCTGTGCTCAACCTGAATGTCCCGTCTCTCAAGATACTTGATAGATGAATATATGTAATAATATGCTATGCCGAATAGGAGTAGAAAACTCAGTATAAATACAGATGAATACCAGAGGGTCAATCTAGTAACGACGTTTCTCGAAATATTGTCAAGAAACCTTAAGGACATAACCGACACCTCGAATGGTATTAATTATCTTTTTCTCGCCTTTGTGCTCGATTTTGTTTCTTAAATTGCATACTAGCACCTCTACTACGTTCGTTTGCGGCTCGAAGTTGTAACCCCATAAATGTTCCAGAATCATAGTCTTCATTAGTACAATGCCCTCGTTACGCATAAAATATTCTAGAAGCTCAAATTCCTTTGTTCTTAGCTCAATTTTCTTGCCTGATCTGAAGACTTCCCTGGTACTAAAATCCAGTTGAAGGTCTCCGACATTTAGTTTCATATCCTGGATAGTATAATTTTTTCTTCTAGTGAGAGCGTGCACACGTGCAAGAAGCTCAGAAAACAGAAATGGCTTGACCAGGTAATCATCTCCCCCACAATTGAGCCCCCTTATCCGATCATCGGCGGAGTGCTTAGCGCTTAATATGATTACAGGAGTATGTACACCCAACTTTCGAGTCTCCTTAACTACGCTTATTCCATCTAGTTTTGGGAGCATTATATCTAGAACAGCAGCATCATAAGCCTCCGATAGCAATAAATTGAGAGCCTTTTCTCCGTCTGAGACATGATCTACTGTAAAGCCCGCACGTTTAAAACCTTTCTTAATGAAAGACGCCGTTTTCTTATCATCTTCTATTATTAATAAACGCATTTTGTGACCTTTTAACTCATTGGAATATTACAATATATTTACTCATAAAGGAATGTATATCAGGTAGTGGGATCATATAGATTGGACAGAGGGTTTTAAATCTATATGGTTCTTAATGGGGAGCGGTATACTTTATATAAAAAGACTCGAAAGTTAATATATGAACTGTTATTCGGGATTAAACCTGATTAGCGGTCTATCTCTCCCAGTACGATATCAAGGCTTCCGATTGCAGCAATTACGTCAGCGACTAAACTGCCTTCTACCATTTTAGAAAGAGCCTGCATGTTTACAAACGATGGTCCCCTCACACGCATTCTGTAAGGTTTTCCTGAGCCATCACTTATCAAGTAATAAGATAACTCTCCTTTAGGGTTTTCAACGGCGTGTTGTATTTCTCCCGCAGGTGGTTTGAATCCTTCATAAACTATTACAAAATGTCTGATAAGTGATTCCATTTTGGTATAGGTAAGTTCCTTCTCAGGCAGAACAATATCAGGGAGATCCGCAATGAAAGGTCCGTCAGGGAGGTTGTCTATAGCTTGTTGTATGATCTTTAAACTCTGATGCATTTCCTCCATTCTGCATAGATAACGGGAGTAGGCATCACCCTCGTTTGCTACAGGTACTTCAAAGTCATAATTCTCGTATCCTAAATATGGAGTGGCTTTTCTCACGTCATACGGCACACCGCTACCTCTCAGAGCTGGCCCTGTGAGACCTAAATCAATCGCGTCTTTAGCACTAATGACCGCAACACCTTTTGTTCTTTCTATCCATATTTTGTTTCTAGTTAGCAGGTTTTCTACTTCGGTCAGTGTTTTAGGGAATATCTTTAGAAAATTTCTTACTACTTCCTCAAAGTTATCAGGCAAATCAAGTGGAAGACCTCCTACTCTTGGATAAGAAGTGGTTAGCCTTGCTCCACAAACAGTCTCCAGTATGTCATATATTCTTTCTCTTTCTTTAAAGCAATAGAGGAAAGCACTCATTGCCCCTAGATCAAGAGCGTTAGTTCCGATTCCTACTAAATGCGACTCAATTCGTCCGAGTTCAAATAGTATAACTTCAGCCGTTTTAGCTCTTTGTGGTATTTCTTCTTCGATTCCAAGCAGTTTTTCAACAGCAAGTATGTATCCAATGTTGTTACATATGGATGCAATGTAGTCCATCCTATCCGTATAAGGCAGGCATTGTTGGTAAGTAATATGCTCACATAATTTCTCAATTCCTCTGTGAAGATAACCAATATAAGGCACAGCTTTTACAACCATCTCGCCGTCTAAGTGGAGCACGATTCTTAAAACACCATGTGTAGCTGGGTGCTGAGGTCCCATGTTGAGCATCATGGTCTCAGTTCTGGTGCCGTCCTCGTGTATTACTGATTGATCTTCGCTTATGAATTCAACTCTTTCCATTAATCCCTACCGTCCTCAAGAGCCTTTTCAAATGACTCCTTTGAAGCTTCACGGTTTCTTACATCAAAATCTTTTCTAAGTGGAAAAGGTCCGTAATCCTCAGGCATTAGGATTCGCCTTAGATCGGGATGTCCTGTAAATTCAATCCCAAACATATCGTATACTTCTCTTTCCAACCAATCAGCGCTACTCCAAATGGATGCAACCGAGTCAATCTTTGGGTTATCATCAGTCAGCTCAGCTTTAAGCCTTATTCTGATATTCTCTTCGCAATCAGGTCCAAATCTGTGAATATGGTATACAACTTCATAGCGGGGTAATTTAACTTCAAGGTAATCAACTGCAGTTAAATCAGCTAAAAAAGTGAAATCCAAATTGTCTTTTAGATGTTTGCAGAATCTATGGATTTGGTCTTTTTTTATTAGAAGAGTAGTTTCATTTCTGTACTCTTTGATATCCAAAATATCTTGCGGAAACTCGTTTTGTAGCAAGACGGTCGCCTGTTCTAAATCAAAACTCATACTACAGGGGCCCCTTTCATCTCTATTTTTTTCTGGATCTTCATAACTGCATCAATTAGGGCTTCAGGTCTCGGAGGACAGCCTCCTACATAAACATCAACAGGAAGGAACTCGTCTATTCCCTGTACAACTGCATAGCTGTCAAAAGGACCGCCTCCGCATGTGCAAGAGCCCATTGCAATTACCCATTTTGGCTCTGGCATCTGATCGTAAATCCTTCTGCATACAGAGGCCATTTTATAGGTAATTGTTCCTGAAACTATCATTAAGTCAGCTTGACGCGGGGAAAATCTAGCAACCTCTGCTCCAAATCTTGAAAGGTCGTATCTTGAGGCAAAAACTCCCATCATCTCAATAGCGCAACACGCTGTTCCAAAGGGCATTGGCCAAAGACTATTTTTTCTTCCCCAGTTTGCGAAAGCTTCTATTGTTGTTGTTAAAAAACCCTCTCCACCAACTAGTGGATCTGCGTTTACTCCCAATCTAATGCTCCTTTTTTAATAACATAAAAATATCCTGCCATTATAACTATCAGAAAAACAATTAATTCAAGTAAAGCTAGGATTCCTAGATCTTTAAAGACCACAGCCCAAGCAAAAAGGAACACAGCTTCAACATCGAATAGTATAAATAGTGCTCCAACTAAATAATATTTTATTGAAAATTTTCCTCTGGTATCCCCAGTCGGAGCCATTCCAGATTCATATGGCGCAAGCTTGCCTTTGGCTTTTCTTTTTGGTCCTAACTGCGAAGAAAGCCCGAGCATTATTGAAGCAAGTCCAATTGCAAATATTAGTATGAGTAGAATTGGTATATAGTTGTAAAGCACAGCATTATGTTATGTGGAATGTAAAAATTGTCAAGATAAAAACCCTCCTATTCTTGAGCAATTTATGGTAATTGGCGCTTAATTCATACATCAACACAATATTTTTAGTTTAGCGCTGATGATAAGAGCAAAATAGTCTAATATTTGTGTTAGACTTAATAAAAAAATATGGAGGGGCTTTATGTTAAAAATTCTCGCTATCCTAGTTTTTACAATTAGTTTCACGTTTAGTTCATTTGCTGACGTTATATTTGAAATGGACCAGAGTCAGGTTGATCCGGAGGCTACTCATAAAACAAAGGGTATGGTGAAGGGCAATAATTTTAAAATGGAATTTTATGAAAATGGAGAAAAACTCGATGGCGCTATGATCTATCATGGTGATAAAAAAGAGATGATTATGGTAAATCATCAAGATAAATCCTATGTTGTTTTAGACAAAGCTACTATGAATGAACTTGCTGGAGTTATGGCTGAAGCTATGAGCCAATTTGAAGAAGCAATGAAAGATGCAAGTCCAGAAGAAAGAGCTATGATGGAGAAAATGATGAAGGGAAGAATGCCAGGTGCAGGAGAAAGCCAAACTGTCGAACCAGTTATCAAAAAAGCAGGTAGCGGAAAAGTAAACAATTATAGCTGTACAAATTATGATGTATATCGTGGTGATGTGAAAACAAGCCAGCATTGTGTAGCTTCTTGGGAGAGTCTTGAAGGTGGGGCTGAAATGAAGACGGTTATGGTTGAGATGTCACAATTTATGGATCAATTAAGCAAGTCATTTAAAAATAGTAAAGGAATGTTTGGACAACAAATGAAGTTTGAAAACAATGTGTTCAAACAGATTGAAAAGATGAACGGCTTCCCTGTGCAGTCAATAGATTATGGAAATGGAGTCGTGATTAGTGAATCAGAATTAGTTTCTTCAAAGAAAACTACAGTTAATGCCTCAGATCTGGAGCCTCCTGCTGGTTATAAAAAACAGAGAATGGATTTGAACTAGATTTTAAACAAAGGAGAATATTACATGCGTTTAAAAAAAGTGTTTGAGGTTAGTTTAAACAATTTAGGGTATATGACTTTATTAATTGCTTTTTGTTTTATCATGTTATTGCCAGTACAAGATTCTATCGCTGTAAAGTCCACTTGTGATTTTCAGCATAGGGAGTGTTTTACAGAAGCTGGATTCCCCGCTTGTTACAAAAAAATTGATATAGAAAAGTACTATCAATTTGTCGGAGAGGAAAAGATTGAGCTTGCAGAGGGGATTATATCAGATGACAAAAAATGTGTGAAATTGACAGGGAATGAAAAAGCTTTTTTGCAAGATAAAGGCAGCGGCTATGTGAAGTTCGGTATAAGAGGTCAAAACACGACCTTTTGGGCGAAAAGGGAAGCTCTTTTTGCAAGATAATCTTTTAGCCATAATACGTGGCTTTTATTCTAAGCGCTATCTAAGAACTATCCGGGACATTAATTGAAAATAAGACTAAATAGGTATCTGTCCATTTGTGGTATTTCGTCTAGAAGGGGTGCAGACAATCTCATTTCTGATGGGGTTGTAAGTGTTAACGGTAAGAATGAAAGAAATCTAGGATCCACAATAGACCCTGATAATGATGTAATCAAGGTTCGCGGTAAAATAATTAAGCCTGAGCAAAACAGATATCTAATTCTCAATAAACCAAAACTCTACATTACCGCTCTTGGTGAGGGGCAGGACGAAAAAAGGACCATACAAGAATTGATTACCGAAATACCTGAAAGAGTCTATCCTGTTGGCAGACTGGACTATGACGTTGAGGGAGTAATACTCTTAACGAATGATGGAGAGCTTGCAAATAGAGTTCTTCATCCAAGTTTCGAACTCAAAAAGACTTATTTTGCGATAGTTAAAGGCAATGTTAGCAATGCTAAGTCAGCCCAGATGGCACAAGGAGTAGAACTTGAAGACGGATATGCAAAGCCTGACTCTATCAAGCTTATCAAAGCGGATAAAATCTCTAGTACTTTAGAAATTTCTTTTCATGAGGGTAGAAATCATCTGGTTAAACGATTTTTTGCGGAATTTATGCACCCTGTTAGACAGCTCAGAAGAATGTCGGTCGGTCCACTTAGTATTGGAAATCTCGAGAGAGGTCGATGGAGGGATATAACTAGTAAAGAACTCAAAAATCTCAAGAAAGCAGTTGGTCTTGAAAACTGAAAATTGCCTGTATCAATAGTAAGAATTATGGTAGGATTCTCTGGTGATTCTGAGTTAAATTGCCAGTTTGTCTTAATTCTAGTTTCCAAAGGTAAATCTAAAAGGTAAATCTAATTATGTTTATTACATTTGAAGGTGTAGAGGGGAGTGGAAAGAGTACTCAAGCCAAACTTCTAGTAGAATTCCTTTCTGAACGCGGATATAAAGTCACTTTAACACGTGAGCCTGGTTGGGGGCGCTTGGGAGAGTTAATCAGAAAGATGATACTTGATGAAAGGGATCTAGATCTCGACCCTTTTTCAGAGCTCTGTCTTTTCTGCGCCGATAGAGCTCAGCACGTTAGAGACTTTATCAAGCCCAAACTTCAAGATGGTGAGATCGTAATCTGTGACAGATATTTTGACTCGACTCTAGTATATCAGGGTCACGGCAGAAAACTTGATAAGCGGTTAGTTAACAAGATTGCAACAGCTTCAACTCTTGATCTGATTCCAAATATCACTTTTTTATTGAATCTTCCTGTAAGGACCGGTCTTACACGGCTGCAAACTAGAGGAGACATAACTAAAATGGATGAAGAGCCATTGGAGTTTCATGAGACCATAAGACAGGGTTATATGTTATTAGCTAGAAGAGAGCCGGAGAGAATAAAGAAGATAAATGGTGATAGAGATAGTTCAGAAATTCATGAAGAGATAAGTGGCATTGTAATAAATTCGATCGCAAAGGAAAGTTAATAACTTCTCGTCGATTATACGGATTAAAGAGATACAAATGTTCAACGATGAAATAAAAGGACATGATTTTCAAAAGGAAATATTAAAAAGAGCAGTAAGTGAGAATCTTATTTCTCATTCATATTTGTTTTTTGGTCCTGACGGCATTGGTAAAAAACTTGTAGCAAATGAATTTGCTAAATTAATAAATTGTCAGACTGGTAGTTCACTTGAGTCAGATGGCTGTGATTGCAGCTCATGTTCAAAAATAGACAAAGGCATCCACCCTGACGTAATTTACGTTCAGTTCGAAGGGGTTAAAAATATCAAGGTGGAGCAGATTAGAGAGGGAGTTGAAGATAGGCTTTTTCTTAAATCCTTTGAAGGTAAATACAAAGTTGTAATAGTTGATGAAGCTGAAAGAATGAGCAATGGAGCGCAAAATGCGTTCTTAAAAACACTCGAAGAGCCGCCTCCAAATTCAGTAATAATTCTTATTACCTCAAATCCGGATTCTCTTTTGCCAACAATACGTTCCAGATGTCAGCTCATCAGGTTCAATGCTTTACCTGAAGAATTGGTTTTTAATGAACTCAAAAAAAGGGGCGAGCTTTCATTAGAAGAAGCTCATATATGCTCAAAGTTATCAAATGGTAGTCTTGGCAGAGCTTTTATGATGGATAGCGATTTGATAAAGTGGAGAAAAGAATTGATTCAATTTTTAATGCACCTCAAGCCTCACTCTGCTATGAGGGTTATAGGGCTGGCTGAATATATGCCTCTCACCTCGACTCCTGAAGATATGGAGAGAATGACCCTTGCTTTTGAATTTATTTCGCTGTGGCTTCGCGATCTTATGTTAATAAAGACTGATTCAGATAAGACAGGGATTACAAATATAGATTTGATAGAACCAAGTAATCAAATAGCACAGAAATGGGACCTTGATAACATTTTAGATAAAATGGGTGCTTTAGAGAAAACCCAAAATGATATTTACCATTTAAATGCGAACAAACAGCTTTCATTTGAGAATCTTTTTATAAGGATAGCTAGTTAGGGTATTATCATAGTCCTTGAGTTTCTAATTAAGAGAGTTTCTAATGAAGGGAAGAAGAAATATTATGGAGATTAATGTTTATGTCTAAGTCTTTTTATGTTACGACTCCAATTTATTATGTAAATGACGTGCCCCATATTGGACACGCATACACAACCATTGCCGCTGATGTGATTGCCAGGTTCAAAAGACTTCAAGGAAATAATGTTTTCTTCCTTACAGGGACTGACGAGCATGGGCAGAAGATTGAAACAACAGCTGAAGCAAACGGTATGACCCCAATAGAGCTTGCAGACAAGGTGGTTACAAGATTTCAAGATCTCTCAGGATTGCTCAATATTACTAATAATGATTTTATTAGAACTACCGAAGAGAGACATAAGATTTCAGTAGCAGAGATTTTCAGAAGAGTAGAAGAGGCAGGGGATATTTACCTCAGTGAATATGAAGGCTGGTATGACGTAAGGAATGAAGCTTTTATTACAGAGACCCAGCTTGAAGAGATTATGACCATTCCTGAGGATAAACGCCCTATAATTGAGAAAGTAAAAGAAGAAAGTTATTTCTTCAGACTTTCAAAGTATCAGGAACCTCTACTTGAACACTATAAAAAACACCCCGAATTTGTTCAGCCCGGTTACAGGCTAAATGAGGTTGCTCGGTTTGTAGAAGGGGGTCTCCGCGATCTTAGCATAAGCCGTACAACTTTTACATGGGGAATTCCAGTTCCTGGAAATTCAGACCATGTGATCTATGTTTGGTTCGATGCTCTTACGAATTACATAACTGGTGTTGGATTTCCCGATAACGAGGAAATGTTTAAAGAGAACTGGCCTGCTGATGTGCACCTTGTGGGTAAGGATATATTGAGGTTCCATGCCGTATATTGGCCCGCATTTTTAATGTCAGCTGGTATTGAGCTTCCCAAAACAGTCTTTGCTCATGGTTGGTGGACTGTAGAAGGGGAAAAGATGTCTAAGTCTATTGGTAATGTTGTAGACCCTTATCAGGTCGTTGAGGAATTTGGTGCTGATGTGTTCAGATATTTTCTTCTGAGAGAAATTCCGTTTGGTCAAGATGGTGATTTTTCCAAAAGCGCAATAATCGCAAGGGTAAACGGTGAGCTTGCAAACGGTCTTGGTAATTTGGTTAGCAGAACACTGGGCATGATCGAGAAATATTTTGATGGTAAAGTTCCTGTGGCAGGTGATCTTAATTCTGATGACGCAAATGTCAGAGATAAAGCTTTTACGATGGTTGATATTTTTGAAAGAGAAATGGACGAAATTGCTTTTCATAAAGCATTAGTTGCGCTATGGGATTATATTGCCGATGTAAATAAATATGTTGATGAGTCAGCCCCATGGACTCTTGCTAAAGAAGAAAATCAGGAAAGATTGGGCACAGTACTCTGGACTATAGTTCAGGCGATCGGAGTTGTAACAATATTAATTTATCCTTTCATGCCGGAGTCTGCAGAGAAGATATGGGAACGACTGGGTTCTCAGGATCCCATCAATTCTAAGATTCTATCTGACACCAAAGATTGGGGTATTATACAATCTGGCCAGACCGTGGAAAAAGGACAGAGCCTCTTTCCACGTTTTGAAGATAGCTAGATCATTATTTTCTTACAATGTAATAATAGTTAATTGGATCATGTGGCAACTCTTTAATCTCTACTTGAGTAAACCCAGCGCTTTTCAACATATCACTTGCCAGCTCTTTTCCCCACATTGCTCCTAGACCTTTACCATTTTGCGATAGTGAGACAGTCATACAGTGCATACATGAGGTTGTGTACAGGAGTGGCCCAAGCGGGTGGTCCATATTGTTGTGAACATGACTTGAACCGGCAATATCCTGCATTAAATAGATGCCTTCATCTTTTAGAGCCCTGTATATATTTACCAATACCCGATCTGGATCTGCCTGATCATGAACCGCGTCAAATGTGGTAATAAAGTCGAACTTCTCTACATCATCGATTTTAGCAACATCTTTAGCGATCAAGTTGACATTTTTTAACCCATGCTCTGCTGCGTGAGCCATACCTCTTTCAACAGCCTCTTGAGAAATGTCATATCCGGTAAATTGGCTGTTTGGAAATTCTTTGGCCAGATGTACCAGAGCAAAACCGCTTCCACAACCAACGTCCAGAACCTCGATTCCTTCTTCAAGCTTTTCTTTGATGCCGGGTATTAATGGAAGGGTTTGGTCTAAGAGAGGTGCTATAACTGTCTGGTTGCTCTCGTCCGACATTACCTCATGGAAGCGCTCAAAAGCTTCGTAGGGCACCCCTCCTCCGTTTTTGAAGCAGTCTACGATTTTGTCCTCTACAGAGCCCAGTACGGACATCCACTGTGCTGTTACCGCAATATTGTTGGGTACGGCAGCTCGAGTAAGCCAGGCGCCATGCTCTTGAGGCAAAGAATAAGTTTTGTTCTCTGGGTCGTAATCTATGATTTCTCCTGTTACCATTGCTCCGAGCCACTCTCTGACATAGCGTTCGTCCAGACCAGAAGCCTCTGCGATCTCCTCACTTGTCGAGGGCTCGAGCTTGCTCATCGTGTCAAATAATCCTGTTCGGTAGCCGATTGAGATCATTAAATTAATGGCCCCGTGATTTAATATGGTCATGAGCTTTTCAGCAAATTGCTCAGATTTTACTTCGTTTATATTAACTCCACAGTTACTACACATAACTAATACCTCCTGATTTGTAATTAAACAGACTGGTCTGTCTATAATTGTATAAAAAAATTATTTCACTAATTTTTCGATTAATTTGACCGCTCTTTCAATTGGCCATGTATCATTATAATTTTTGCTGGCAACTACTGCCCCCTCTACTAATAGGTGATAGGTGTCAACCAGTTGATCTACATCTAGCTGCTTGTATTTAGGGTTTGAATCCTTCAAGTCTTGAATCACATCCTTTAGTATTGAACGAAATCTGTCATCGTGCAGCTTCACTTCCTTGCGCATAGGGTGATTGGGATCAGTAATCTCTACAGCCATATTCCCAAATGCGCATCCCCTGAAATCAGTATCTTTCATGTATCTTAATAGGCCATTGATTATTGACATATACCTTTCATGTGGATCAGTTATGCCATTTAGCGTATTTTTGGTAGCATTTGTATCAATGCGGTCGCGTTCTCTTAGATACTCAACCCCAAGATCCTCTTTAGATTTGAAGTTGCTGTAAAAAGTTGCTTTAGCAACACCGGATTCTTCAATTATCTGGTTAATCCCGGTTTGATGATAGCCCTGACGATAAAATAGATCATTAGCGGTTTCAATGATCCGGTCTTTGCTCGATAGTCTTGCATTTTTCTGCATGACTTTTATATTACAACAGACAGACTGGTCTGTCAAGTGGCTTTTTTATTTATGTAAAATATGTAAAATAATTCCTATGTTACAATCACAGATAGAATAATTAATACATCCTGTGTAAAATTTATTTCTGCTATTAATTCCCTGGATTCGGAGGCTGGATATGAGTGATAAATGTTGTATTAATGTATTTGACGATGGCCCGTTAGGTGTTGAGGAGCTTGAGACGTTAACCAATTCTAATGGCGATGAGTTAGAGGTGAAAAAAAGAATTGCCCTTTGTAGATGCGGGGCTTCTCAGACTAAGCCTTTTTGTGACGGAACGCATAAAAAGATAAGGTTCTCTAGTCAAATCGAAAAATCTGAAAGTGATCAAGACAATGATGAGGGCAGAAGAGCGATCAGAATATTTATGAATGGGCCTTATGAGGTATCAGGAGATATAGAACTAAATATTAAAGACGAGATGAGTATTTCAAATGACGATCCGTACTATCTTTGCAGATGCGGAGCCTCAGGAAATAAACCTTTTTGTGATGGGTCACATAAGAAAATAAATTTTTCAGACGAATAACATTCACAACTAAAATTAGGAGAATTAATTATGGCATTAACACCATCAACAATGCTCCCTTTGGGTACAAAAGCTCCGGAATTTAAACTCATTAACGCTATAGATGAAACAGAATATCATCTAAATGAGCTTATTTCTGAGAAAGCTACAGTGATTATGTTCATATGCAATCACTGCCCATACGTAAAACATGTGCAGGAAGGGCTGGTAGAATTAGCAAATGATTATATTCCTCATGGCGTTTCTTTTATTGCTATAAATTCTAATGATGTCGCGAATTACCCTGCAGATCATCCTGATAAAATGAAAGAAGATGCGGAGCGCCTGGGTTATCCTTTTCCTTATCTTTTTGATGAAACTCAGGAAGTAGCACAGGCTTATGACGCGGCATGCACACCGGACTTTTATATATTCGATGGTGATTTGCTTTGTGTCTACAGAGGGCAGATGGATCATTCCAGGCCAGGCAACGGGAAGCCGGTTACTGGAGAGCATATAAGGGAAGCGCTGAACAAATTGTTAAATGGAGATCCTGTAGGTGAAGATCAGATACCAAGTATTGGATGTAATATTAAGTGGAAATAGGCTAAGTTGATATTAATTTGTGCTAATGCTTGTCAGGTTCTTCTTTGACTGGATTTCTAATCTGATTAAATTCTTCAGTTACTTGTTCCATGGTTTTAAATTCATAGTTCCCTGATTCAATTGCTCCAGTTCCAAAAATGAGTAAACCCTCTGCCGCATTATTAATTAGACTTATGACATACTCAGGACCGTAGTATTCTACTAAATCGGCACTACTGCCTTCATCCAAAAGAACCGTTCCGTCTCTTTCGATATAAAACTTGAAATCAATTTGGGAGCCAAAGTAAACAGAAAGATATATCCAACCGTTTTGCCTAGAGCCAACTACATAACTTGAATCTTGAGATTCAAAGCGGAGCTGGAAATTATGTTCGTTGTAGTAATATTCTTTGTCTGCCAACTTCACAAGTTTTTGGATAGTATCTACTAATTTGGTTGCTTTCATTTAGTCTTCTTTCCTGTTGGAAAGGATAGTCTATAATCTGAAATAAATACAGCATGAATTAATATGGCAGATAGGCCTTATTCAGAGGACCTTCTTGAAATAGATTTATACTAGACTATTATGATTGCGAGCTACATAAAATAGGTATTGGACGAAAAATGACAAAATCGACACAATCAATTTCATTAATCCCGGTGTGTGGCATCCCGGAGATTAAACCGAATGATGATATAGTACAGATAATATGTAATGCGGTTGCAGATTCAGGGCTCATATTAGAGCAGGGTGATATCCTAGTTATTGCTCAAAAAATTATTTCTAAAGCTGAGAATAGGATTGTAGATTTGGACAAAGTAGAGCCTTCTCCCTTTGCCCATACGTTATCGAAAGAAGTAAGCAAAGATCCTCGATTAATAGAAGTAATACTTAGTGAGACTACAAAAATCATCAAGATGGATCAAAGAAAACCTGAAAAGGGTAGACTTATAGTTGAGACCAGGGGTGGAGTTATATCTGCAAACGCCGGAGTTGATACTTCAAACGTATCAGGTGGTAATATTGTTACATTACTGCCAATAGATTCGGATAAATCTGCAGATAACCTCTTAGAAGGTTTGAAAAAAAAACTAGGATTTGAAGTTGCTGTGATTATTACTGATACTGTGGGAAGACCTTGGCGTGATGGGCTGGTTGATATAGCTATAGGCTGCTCAGGTATAAAAGCCTTGAAGGACTATAGAGGCGAAACAGATTCAAAGGGTTTTGAATTGAACGCGACTGTAATGGCTATAGCTGATGAGATAGCATCAGCTGCAGGACTTCTGATGGAAAAAGCAGAATCTGTACCTGTCATAATTGTAAGAGGTTATGAATACGAGACTAAAGGAAAAGGAGCAAAGGAGCTTATAAGAAATCCTGAAGATGATCTTTTCCGGTAATTGTATTTACTAAAAAATATGACTGATATGCAAGACCAAAATTTCTTTTTCAAAATTGCTCATCGTGGTGCTAGTGCTTATGAGCCTGAGAACACGCTCAGATCTTTTGAACGTGCTATTGATCTAAATACGGATTTGATTGAGTTTGATGTGCGGCAGAGTATAGATGGTCATCTAGTTGTCATACATGACAATACTGTAGATAGAACGACAGATGGTACGGGGCTTGTAGCTTTAAAAACACTATCAGAATTGAAAGAACTTAATGCCGGTAAAGGCGAAAAAGTACCAACCTTAAATGAAGTTCTGGATTGCGGAAGAGGTAGAGCCAAGTTTGTTCTTGAATTGAAAGAAAATGGAATTGAAGACAAGATCGTTGATATTATAAGCAAGAATGAGTTGTTTGACGAAGCATTTGTTGTTTCATTTAAACCAAACAGGCTGAAAATGATAAAAGAGTTAGAGCCTAAGGTTAAAACCGGCTTAATCTTATTTGCATCTTTAGATCCTGTTAGACTTGCTAAAAATTGTGGTGCGGATGTTGTTGCACCCTTTCGTTGGTTTATTACAAAAGGTTTAGTTGAACGAGCGAGAGAAAACGGTTTGCAAACGTTTACCTGGACTGTAGATGAGACATTGAAAGCTCAGAGTTTAAAAAAAACTGGAGTAAGTGGAATAGTTACAAATAGGCCTGACATCATTTAGGCTAATATTCAAAACACTCTGGCAGACATTATCTTGCCAATAATACAACTGATATAATAGCAAATCCAATTCCGGCAATTTCTCTCAATTCCAATTTTTCCCCTAAAAATATTAATGCAAGGATAACAGTCAGAGCCGGGTATGCTGCTGATAGCGGTGCCACTATTGAGAGTTTTGCATACTTGAGAGCTATGATGAACAGTACTGTCCCAATTCCCCAGCATAGCCCCATCAAAAGAGCTGGAAAATTAATCGCAAAGTTAGTAAATATTGTGTTTCTATAGTAAATGACGAATGTTGTAAAAACAGTGAGAGTCCCTACAGCTTCAAAAAAGTAGACCCTAAACGGAATGTCTTTTAATGAAGCCAGTTTGCCAAAGAAGCTACCAAAAGAAAAGCATACAATCGCCAATAGTATGATGAGGAACCATCTTTCTGCCATTTTAATCTCCTATAATATGATTTTGATTTTAGAGTAATTTCTGTATTTGAATTCAGACATTAACATGTTTTTAATAATTCCTGAATACCTTCTTCATTTTAAAGTGTTGTACTAAGAATGCCACCTCTTATCCAATCCGTAACACACCCATAACCTTGGGTCCTTCTTGGCTTACTTAGGGTGATTAAAAATCACCCTAAGTCTTTTTTAGTAGATATTCATTTTAATCATATCTTAAC
Organism: Thermodesulfobacteriota bacterium; assembly: GCA_021604765.1. Taxonomy (GTDB): domain Bacteria; phylum Desulfobacterota_D; class UBA1144; order Nemesobacterales; family UBA2774; genus CR02bin9. The sequence goes on along the minus strand of BQJP01000008.1, from coordinate 12,364 downwards.
TATTTTGTGATAATATTGATATGTATTGCTAACTTAAACCACTTTTTTCCAAGGGGGAAGATAGTATGAGCGAAATGGCGGAATATAAACCCGGAACTTTTTGCTGGCCTGAATTAGTAGCTTCAGATTCCGGTAAGGCGAAAGAATTTTATTCGAAGCTTTTTAGCTGGGACATTACTGATGTGCCAATTGGCAATGACAACGTTTATTCCATGGCTCACATAAGAGGGAAAGAGACTGCAGCGCTATATGAAATGTGGCCAGAACAAAAAGAACAAGGGATTCCGACACATTGGGCTAGTTATATATCAGTTTCAAATGTAGATGAAGTGGTGGAAAAAGCTGAATCATTGGGGGCGGCTATGGTAGTTTCACCTATGGATGTGTTTGATGCCGGAAGAATGGCTGCGATTATAGATCCCACAGGAGCTATTTTTTCAGTATGGCAGCCTCTGAAGCATATAGGAGCCAAGGTTGTAAATGAGCACGGCGCATTGGTATGGAATGAGCTTGCAACAAATGATACTGAAAAAGCAAAAGAATTTTATACAGAACTATTTGGCTGGCAAGCGCAAGATATGGACTTCAATGGTATTATCTATACTATGTTAATGAACGGGGATAGGCCTGCAGCAGGGATGTTGCCTATACAGGAAGAATGGTGTGTGCCACCTGTGTGGTTTGTTTATTTTGCCGTCAATAACTGCGATGTTATAGTGGATGAATCCGTTGAATTAGGTGGTGAAATAGTAATTCCTGCAAAAGATTTACCAGATGTTGGTAGAATGGCATTTCTTAAAGATTCTCAAGGTGCTATGTTTGCAGTAATTGCACTTAACAAGCTGCCTGATTAGAGAATTATATAGCAATATGTTCTAATTCTTAAAGTCAGTTTTTCGCTCTTTTCAGGGAAGTGTTTTTAGTTCTGACATGAAAATCTGGAGGTTTGTTCTCAACCCATTTCACAAACTTTTGTACATTTTCATTCTCAAGAATACGCTCAATAGTGTGATAGTGATTTAGTAGTTCTCTTTCAGTGAAATTAGCATGGATTTGTCTGTGACAGACTCTATGCAAGAGTACTATTTCTTTCCCCTTAAATGTTTTAGGTATTAGGTGATGTTTGCTTGGTTTTTCAGGAAGGGAGCGTTTACATAAAGGGCAGATATTAATATCGTTCATATTCTTTTGAATATATCTGAAATGTGTTAAAAATTCATCTGTCGTCTTTTGATAAAGGGTGTATGCACTTGATCTTTTTTGTAATTTCCGGTTAGTGCGTACATTATAATATTTATTCCCAATCTGATAGCTCTTTCTCTTTGAGCCTCCCCACCTGGAACAACTTCAAACTCCCATTTGCCAAATTCATCTTCAGACCATGCTCCACCTAAGTCATTCCTAGAGTAGAAAACTGCCGTCCTATCTTCATCTCTGAATGTGATTCCTTCAAGGTATGGTTGAATTACTTTTCTCCCACTTACTGAATTCAAGAGATAGAATGATTTATAAACTACATGCTCATGTCCTATTGGAGTAAGGGGGATCTCTGGCATTATGTTTACTAGTTCCTCTCTTATCTGTTTATCAAAGCTTGAATTTTCTTCTCCGGAGACATCATCAATTATTAAAGTTCCCCCAAATTTAAGGTATTTCCTGATCTTTCTTCTTTCTTCAGGAGAAAATGATTCAAAACTGCCATCTCCTGCTAAATAAAGGAAGGGATAATTAAATAGATCAGGGTCAGCTAGTGATAACGTCTTTTTATTGTATGAAACCTGCACACTTGTTCTTAGCTCAAGCGAGCTCATTAATCTTTTATATGCTCTTGGTCTCGGATCTGAGCTTCCATTGTATGCAATTTGGGCAAATTGGAACTGTGAACCCTCGTAGAGACCCAGGAGAGGAAGTATCAAGACTGCCAAACTGATAGTCGCAACTTTTCTTATAAAATCTTTATGTGTAAACACAGTACTAAAATATTGAGGGGTTTAAAGCTTAGTGTCAAGCAAATACAACAAAACTATGTTAATCAGAATATGTCCTGATTAAAGTTAGGGAGGGTCAAAATATCAATCGGATCTTCTAAATCATCAAAAGCTAATAATAGGCTTTTGAAAAAGAAGTCTACTCAGAGCCAGCTTTCATAACTTTTGTTGCTTGAGGCCCTTTTGGTCCGTCTGTTATTTCAAACTCTACAGCTTCACCTTCTGCTAGGCTCTTATAACCGTCGCCTTCGATAACACTGTAATGAACAAATACGTCTTTATCTATCTCATCAGATTGGATAAATCCGTATCCTTTAGAGCTGTTAAACCATTTTACTGTTCCCTGCATTAAATAAATTCCTCCTAGAAAATCTACTTCGAGAGGTTAATATCGCACTTTTTGAAGAATTTGTCAACAAGTTTATGAAGATTTGATAGGAAGACTAGATTGAGATAGTGTTATATATTAGTTTCTATGGCTAGATATTTTAAGGATAAAAATAAATGGAAAATTTCAGAAAAGAATTCCCTATTAGAAATAATTTCGTATACCTTGATCATGCCGGAGTCTCACCTGTATCTCTTAGAGTTAAAAATGAAACTGTAAAGTTTTTAGCACAAGCCTCTGGAGAGTCTGGCTTTGATTACGATTCATGGGTTGTAAGAATTGAGGAAATCAGGGCTTCATGTGCCGAGTTTATTGGTGCCGATGATGATGAAATAGCTTTTGTAAAAAATACTTCACATGGAATTTCTATTGTAGCCTCAGGTCTCGATTGGAAACAAGGAGACAATGTGCTTGTATTTGAGAAAGAGTTTTCTTCAAATATCTACCCTTGGCTCAACCTTAAAGAACGTGGGGTGGAGGTAAGATTTATTCCCCTTCGTGACGAGAGAATATTGTTTGAGGATATAGAGGGTTTAATAGATTCCCAAACAAAGCTTGTTACTATGAGTTCTGTGCAGTCTGTAAATGGATTCATGATCGATCTTAAGAAATTGGGGCAGATTTGTAAGAATAAAGAGATTTTGTTTTTTGTTGATGCCATACAAAGTCTTGGAGCTGTGCCAATCGATGTAAAAGATATTAACGCGGACTTTCTTTCCGCAGACGGTCATAAGTGGCTTCTTGCTCCTGAGGGGATTGGAATATTTTACTGCAAAAAAGAACTGGCCTCTAAAATTAAGCCCAATTTGGTTGGTTGGAAAAGTGTTGAAAATGATCACAACTTTGAAAGCTTAGAATTTAAGTTGAAAAATAATGCGCTTAGATTTGAAGAGGGCACATTTAATACGATTGGAATATATGGCTTGGGTGCTGCGGTTGATCTATTGCTTGAGATTGGGGTAGATAAAATTGGAAAGCGGATTCATGAACTTGGGGACTTAATAATAAGCGAAGCAGAGAAAAGAGAATTTACACTAAAGACCCCTAAAAATAGTGATGAAAGAGGTGGGATTATCTCGTTTGCTGGTGATTTTAATCCAAAAGAAATGGCTGAAAAACTCTTTGAACAGAATATTGTGGTCAATTATAGAGGCGGCGGATTAAGGGTTGCCCCACATTTCTACAATACCGAGGATGAAATACTTAAGTTTTTTAAAACTTTGGATGAAGTCCTTGTTTAATAGTTGCTTAGTGTTTCTAAAGAATTGATATGCGGAGTTTAATCTTATTATTAAAGGTAAGTAGACCGCTTGGTTGGGTGGTGGCGCCTTTAGTTTTTGTGATTGGACTTTGTTATTCTAATTCATCCCTGACCTTACTCTCTATCGTTCAAATTATATTGCTCTCTTTCCCCTTTAGCATAATTCTTTACGGTATTAATGACCTTTATGACTATGATTCTGATAAGTTGAATCCCAGAAAGAAGCTTCTTAATTTCAACGAAGAAGAGCGGGTAATTATAAAGAAAGTCTCAATTATTGTTTCAGTTCTTTTGTTACTAAGCTCATTTGCGACTCTCAACTTATCTAACATTTTGAGTATGTTGCTACTCATTGCTGTTTCCTATTATTATTCTGCCCCGCCAATAAGGCTGAAAGAAAGACCTCCACTTGATTCTATTTCAAACGGGATACTTTTTTTCCTCGCATTTTCTATAGGTTACAGTTTCGGAAGTGAGGTATGGGATATCCCTCTTAAGATATATTTTGTTGCCATTTGTGTGATGGGGATACATTCTTTCGGGGCAGTGATGGATTATTCTGTAGATAAGGCAGCAGGACATAGAACTATAACTGTAGTCTTTGGCAAGCGAGCCGCCTCTATGTTTTCTTGCCTTGCATTTCTATCAGCACTTCTGTTCGCAAATATAGGAAGGCCTTACATCAATTATTATTTTGCTTTTTGCAGCCTAATTTTTTTAATATCAGCAATTTTACCCTCTGAAAAACTTGCCGCTTTTCTCTTCAAACTAATTTTTGTAGGTTTTATAATTACAGCTTTGTTATTTATAGTTCCCTATGTTTATCCATAAGGTCTCCTTTTATGAGAGCAAGAATATTCTTGCGCCGCTAAGTCCGACAACAAGCCCTACAAGGATTCCGTATATTATATGTCCAACCAGATGAGCAATTGCCACTTCAAAGCCTGCAGTTCTGAACTGTTCGATTGGGTGATGCTCGGCAACCATAATTACCAACAGAAAAGCGAATGCAACGCCGTGGAAGAGCCCAATCATAGCCCCAGTTCCTATAGCTGCAGCAACAGAAGTTGGTGCAAAGATGCTAATTAAAATCACATACAGGAAAGCAAACAATATTCCAGAAATGAAGTGGATAACAATTCCTGGATTAAAAGAATTGTCATAAGACTTAGTGAACAGGCTACCGATAGCTCTTATCATTCCCGCATTGGCTATTCCGGATTTGGTAATCAACCACATAGACAGACTCATTCCAGCCGTGCCAACTATTCCCGAAACTATAGTAAAAATGAAAGCATTCATATAGCACCCCCTTAGTTCGTGTGTGAAGTAAGCACCACCATCCACATTCTTCTAAAGATGTAAGACTATAATCACAATTCTCTATATAATTAGATGATATACTGTAGTAGGGGGTTCATTCAAGTACTAATTCGTACTCTAAAATTGACATGAATTTCTATTTGTAGATAATTATTCGATCTTGATCCAGATTTGCCAGGAGGAATGTCTTGAAGAAAAAGTCAGAAATGAATACTAAACCGGTTACGTTACAAAAGTTTTCATCATTGGTAGTTGATGGTGCCGATAAAGCTCCTAACCGATCAATGTTGAGAGCAGTGGGTTTTAAAGACAAAGATTTTAGAAAACCTATTGTTGGGATTGCTTCTACTTGGAGTATGGTAACTCCCTGTAATATGCATATAGATAAGCTAGCCGTACAAGCAGGGGTCGGTGCTGACAAAGCAGGTGGTAAATCTATTATCTTCAATACTATTACTAATTCTGACGGCATTTCTATGGGAACTCCTGGGATGAGGTACTCACTCGTTTCTCGTGAAGTTATAGCGGATTCAATTGAGACTGTTGCTGCCGGAGAAGGATTTGACGGTGTTGTTGCTATAGGTGGCTGTGATAAGAATATGCCTGGTTGTTTAATTGCCATGTCTCGTTTAAATCGTCCATCTGTATTTGTATATGGCGGAACGATTATGCCTGGAAACTACAAGGGGCAGGATATAGATGTAGTTTCTGTTTTTGAAGCGGTAGGGGCACATGCCAATAAAGACATCTCTGACAGACAGCTTAAACAAATTGAATCAAATGCTATTCCAGGACCAGGTTCATGTGGGGGTATGTATACAGCAAATACTATGGCTTCAGCAATAGAGGCTCTTGGTATGAGTCTACCTAATAGTTCTGCGCAGGCTGCAATTTCTAGAGACAAGATAAAAGATTGCCAGGATGCCGGAGCTGCGGTTGTAAATCTAATTAAAAAAGGTATTCGTCCTAGTGATATAATGACTAAAAAGGCATTTGAAAATGCAATAACCGTGGTAATCACTCTTGGCGGTTCAACAAACGCAGTACTTCACCTCCTTGCAATGGCAAATTCTATGAACGTTAAACTCACTATTGATGACTTCACACGCATAGGTAAGAAAACCCCTGTTCTCGCAGATCTTAAACCGAGTGGGAAATATATGATGGCTGATTTTTGCAAGATTGGCGGCATTACACCTCTACTAAAAATGTTACTACAAGCGGGATTGCTTCACGGTGACTGTTTAACTGTTACAGGAAAAACTGTAAAAGAGAATTTAAGAGGTGTAGGATCTTATCCAAAAGGACAGGATATAGTTCACTCAATTAAAAAGCCTATTAAAAAAGATAGTCACATAGTTATATTGAGAGGAAATCTGGCTTCAGAAGGCGCAGTGGCAAAGATTTCAGGTCATGAAGGGCTATCGTTTACTGGAAAAGCAATCGTATTTAATTCCGAGGAGGAGTCTCTAAAGGCAATCTTAAGCGGAAAGGTAAAAAAGGGGCATGTGATCGTCATTCGCTATGAAGGACCGAGAGGCGGACCGGGTATGCGTGAGATGTTAGCTCCTACTTCTGCGATTATGGGTAAAGGGCTAGGCAATGACGTTGCGCTTATAACCGACGGAAGATTCTCAGGCGGTACACATGGTTTTGTTGTAGGTCACATTACACCAGAAGCTGTAGATGGCGGAGTAATTGCAATTGTTAAAAACGGTGATGTTATTACTATTGATGCAAAGAAACGTGAAATTAATCTTGAAATATCAAAGGCTGAGATCAAAAGGAGACTCTCTGATTGGAAGCAGCCTAAACCCAAAGAGAAAAGAGGGGTACTTGCGAAATATGCAAAGCTTGTTTCTTCTGCATCAGAAGGTGCGGTCACCGATAATTAGAAATATAGTTTCTAAGAGCAACTGAATTGTTATACTGCTCTTCTTTTGAGGCGTATACAAATGTAATATTAACGGTATTGGGCAAATCGTAAATTGGTTTTAGTGCTTCTGGGTTTTGATCGAGTTCTATATAGTACCGCTTTTTAAACTCCTCCCATTTTGCTCTGTCATGGTTGAACCACTTTCTGAGTTCTGTGGAAGGAGCAGCATCTTTTAGCCAGATATCTACTTTAGCTTTCTCTTTAGATAAACCTCTTGGCCAAAGCCTTTCTACCAGTATTCTAATTCCATCAGAATTTGCAGGTTCTTCGTAAACACGCTTTAGTTTGATCTGCATTTGTTATGAAGATTACCTTAAAGCCAGCGTTATTGAACATTCTGGCTATCTGTCGCCAGCATTAGCTTCCAATCTTTAATAAATGTCTCTCCACTATCATCTTTAACATTCTGAGTATTCAAATGACTTGTTAGATAGTAAAGTCTTTGGATATTCTCTTTTTCTGCAGCACCTACGTTGGCGTCATTAAATCTTTGCTGGAGATAAAACGGTGGAATAGATTGGTTAAACAATGATGCTTTTACATTGTCGACTGCTGCCAAAGTTTGAGGATCAAGTGATATCACATATTCAATTATGTCGGCGCCAGTCAGTTCAGGGTCTGTATAATATGGATCAAATTTAGCTTCTCCAGGAATCTCTGCAAGCTGCCTTTCAAATGGGGATGAACTTTCAAAAAAGAATGCCGGGTCAAATCCTTCCGGTCTAATCCTGTTGTTTTTAATTGTAAATACACGTCTCAAGAAGCTTGTAGTAATGTCACCATCAGAATCAGCAACTACTTCCTGATAAATCTGTACCTGGTCTTCAGAGGTAATTTGTTGATAGTGTGGTTGAAATGCTTGCGGGTTCTCAAGGACAAGTTCTGTCGGTAGGATTGGTCCGTCAGCACCCTCAATAATAGCACCAAGACTGTTTGTTCGGCCCGATGCCCAAAGAATATTGCCTTCTGCGTCATTCACAAGAAATTCTATAAACATTCTTCTGAAATTCACGCCAGGCGGTCGGAAGTCCTTCTGGATCAGTGCCACCGCCAGAATTGTTATTGTCACATGAGATTGATAATACCAAGATCAAAAAGAGTGGTAGAGAGATTAGGTGTTTTAACTTCAACTTTGCTCCTCCTATAAAGCCTGTATGCCGCCGAATTTTAGATAGTGAATATTAGTAAAAGTTTCTATATACAATTTTAGCATTCACTTTTAAAAATTATCTGAAAAGATTGAACGGACGTTCTAATTTTTCTGTTGGTTGGAACTTAGGAAAATTGGGGGGATATATTAATTTTAGTCTGGTAAAAGAATATATATGTCGTCGCCTTCAATTTTTACTTCATAGGTTTCTATGCCATCTACTGCTGGAAGACATAGGGCCTCACCAGTCTCGACATTGAACTCGGCGCCATGATATGCGCATGTAATCGTCTTTCCTTCGAGTAACCCATCTGAGAGGGGGAGTGTCTGATGAGAACATTCATCAATAAATGCGTAAAATTTCCCATCTGTATTGCAGATAGCAACCATTTCATTGCCTAAAACAAATGATTTAATTTCTCCGGGTTGAATATCAGACACCTTTGCTACTTTCTCAAATTCAGCCATTTTCAGTCCTATATAAGTTTCTGCTTGAGATCTAAGATTCTTGCTCTTCTTTTCTTTGGTCAAACCAATTGGTGACAAGTTTATAGCAGTAATTTTTTACAGAGTCAACACCCATACTCTCTAGAGCCTCATTTGTAAAAGCATGGAGTATAATGTCCCTTGCGGCATCTTTAGAGATACCTCTTGAGCGTAGGTAGAATAGAGCGTTCTCATCTATCTGTCCAATTGTGGCTCCATGAGTACACTTCACATCATCAGCATAAATCTCGAGCTGAGGTTTTGTATCAATTTGGGCAGTGTCAGAAAGTAGAAGGTTCCTGTTGGTCTGTTTTGCATCAGTCTTTTGAGCATCTTCATGCACAATTATTCGTCCATGAAATACTCCTCTAGATCTACCATCAAGAATTCCATTATATAGCTGTCTGCTGTCGCAGTGTGGGCTTGCATGCTCTACTTTCATATAATTGTCCATATGCTGGCGGTGGGATGGCATATACAATCCGTTAATTAGCGAATCACAGCCTTCACCTGCCAATACAGGGTGAACGTTGTTTCTGACAAGTGAGCCCCCAAGCAATACGGAGTGAGACCTTATGTTACTGCTCCTTGCTTGCTGTACTCTAAGTGTTGAAATGTTAAAAGCCTTTTTGCTTTCAAGCTCGATCATGTAATGTCCGATAGTACTGTTTTCACCTACAACGATTTCAGTGACAACATTTGAAAGATAGATGTTATCGGTCATTGAAGTATAGTGCTCAATTACGTTTGCCTCACAGTTGTCTTCCGCAATTATTAAGTTTCTGGGGTTTGTTATAGAAGGAGTGCCTTCATCTGTTGATATATAAAGTAAATGAATGGGAGTTTCCACTACAATACCTTTTGGGATATAAACAAATCCACCGTCTTCCATAAATGCAGTATTTAATGCAGTGAATGCTTCGTCTTTGAAATCAGCATATCTAGCTAGGTTGCTTTTTACAATTTCTTGTTCTGACTCAATCGCATCTGCCAGATTTTTAAGTATTACTCCTTCAGGAAGGTTTCCATATTTAGACAGCTCCTTGGAATAATGCCCGTTAATAAAAACAAGCTCAGCTACTTCAGTATCTTCGAATTGAAATTGAGTTAAATCACTACTTGAGACTTTGTCGTGTCCGTTTTCTAAAATGTTAAAAGAACTCCTGGCGATAGGTGCGACATTAGTAAAACGCCAGTCTTCATTCTGCGGTGTAGGGAATCCCAACTCTGAAAACTTTGTGATAGCCCGCTCACGAACTGATTGCAGCCAATCTAGACTACTGCCTGGCGCATTTTTTTTAAATCCAGCAAATCCTTCAATGTATCCGTTATCTTTTTCTGATAGTGTAATACTCATTAAATATCTCCCTAACTATTAGCCGCTGTTTTTTCTTCTTCAACCCATCCGTAGCCCTTGTCCTCAAGCTCAAGTGCAAGTTCTTTACCGCCGGTTTTTACAATCTTTCCGTCTACTAAAACATGAACAAAATCGGGAACAATATAATCTAGCAACCTTTGATAGTGAGTTATTACCAAAAATCCGCGCTCCGGACTCCTAAGAGCGTTTACACCGTCAGATACTACTTTAAGAGCGTCAATATCAAGCCCTGAGTCAGTTTCATCTAGAATAGCAAGTTTAGGCTCTAATACCTGCATCTGGAATATTTCGTTTCTCTTTTTTTCTCCACCAGAAAAGCCTTCATTTACAGCACGTTTTAGCAAGTTGTCACTAATTTGCATGACTTCCATTTTCTGTTTAGCATATTTTGCAAATTCAATGTGTTTTAGCGGTTCTTCCCCACGGTATTTCCGAACTGAATTTAATGCTTCTCTCAATAGATATGTGTTAGCGACACCAGGAATCTCTACCGGGTATTGAAAAGCCATAAAAATTCCTTCACATGCACGTTCTTCAGGTTCTAGCTCAAGCAGGTCTTTACCTTCAAATAAAATTTCACCCTCTGTTATTTCATAAGAATCACGCCCAGCCAGAACCTGAGCTAAAGTGCTTTTGCCTGATCCGTTAGGCCCCATAATAGAATGGACTTCTCCAGCATTAATAGTCAGGTTAAGCCCCTTCAGAATTTCCTGTCCCTCTACACTTGCATGTAGATTCTTTATTTCCAACATATTCTTTCTCCTTATAAATCTTTATCTGTGTTTGATTCAGAGCAGGGGTGTTATCCGACACTACCCTCAAGACTGATGCTTAATAATTTTTCAGCCTCTACAGCAAACTCAAACGGAAGCTCTTTAAATACGTCTTTGCAAAAACCGTTTACGATCAACGATACTGCGTCCTCAGCCGACAGACCCCTCTGTTGGCAATAGAAAATCTGATCTTCTCCAATTTTAGAAGTGGAAGCTTCATGTTCCATTTGAGCAGTTGAATTTTTTACCTCAATATATGGGAATGTGTGCGCTCCGCATTTGTCCCCAATTAGCATAGAGTCGCACTGAGTATAGTTTCTAGCGCCGCTAGCGTCTTTGCCTATCTCAACTAATCCTCTATATGTGTTTTGCCCAAAACCAGCCGAAATTCCTTTAGAAATGATTGTGCTGGAAGTATTTTTTCCTTTGTGAATCATTTTAGTGCCGGTATCTGCCTGCTGTTTTCTGTTTGTAAGCGCTACTGAATAGAACTCTCCAACGGAGTTGTCACCTTCAAGAATACAGCTAGGATATTTCCAGGTGATTGCTGATCCGGTTTCAACCTGTGTCCATGAGATATGAGAGTTGTTACCTAGACATCTGCCACGTTTTGTTACAAAGTTGTATATTCCACCTTTACCCTCACTGTCTCCGGGGTACCAGTTCTGAATAGTTGAATATTTGATAGTTGCGTCTTTGTGTGCAATTAGTTCCACAACTGCGGCGTGTAACTGATTTTCATCCCGCTTAGGCGCCGTACACCCCTCAAGGTAGCTGACATAACTTCCTTCTTCGGCAATAATTAGTGTTCTTTCAAACTGCCCAGTGTTCTCAGCGTTAATACGGAAATAGGTAGAAAGTTCCATTGGGCACCGAACGCCTTTAGGTATATAAACAAAGGATCCATCAGTAAACACTGCGGTATTTAACGCCGCATAAAAATTGTCGTTAGATGGGACTACAAATCCTAAGTATTTCTTTACGAGTTCCGGATGTTCCCGTACAGCATCTGATATTGAACAAAAAATAACCCCGGCTTCTGCAAGAGTTTCTTTAAAAGTCGTTATGACTGAGACACTGTCAAATACAGCATCTACTGCAACTCCCGCAAGCATTTTCTGCTCATCAAGAGGTATTCCGAGCTTATCGTAAGCTTCTTTAATTTCAGGATCCAGATCATCCAGGCTCTCAAGTTTTGGCATATTTTTGGGTGCCGCATAATAACTAATCGCTTGATAATCTATAGCAGGATAGTCAACATTAGGCCATGTTGGCTCTTTCATGGTAAGCCAGTGCTCATATGCTTTTAGTCTCCATTCTAATAGCCATTCTGGTTCTTCTTTTTTAGCAGATATCATTCTAATTACATCTTTGTTTAGACCAACAGGAGCAACTTCTTGATCCACATCAGTTACAAAACCGTATTTATACTCCTGTTCCGCTAATTTCTCTAAATCAACACTCATTGAAAAGCCTCCCTAATTAATCTGAGTCAAAGTGACATTTTTTCTTTCTTTTAGCATATCCTCAAGAGTCGTACCCTCAAGTATTTTAATCATAGAGATTTGTATCCTATCCCATACCGGAAGTTGGGGACATGTTTCGTGTAAGGCACAAATTGAATTGTTATCCATACAATCAATCATTCTGATTTCGCCTTCAATTGCCTCATAAATGTCTC
>BQJP01000007.1 GCA_021604765.1 Thermodesulfobacteriota bacterium | reverse complement strand
GGGCATTTTGTCTAAGAATCCTAACAATGCGGAAGCCCTTTACATTTTATGGGCATCTAAAGGGCAGAACCCATCCAATCCGCAAATTAGGAAAGCTTTAGAAATAAATCCAAAATTAGTACCTGCTCTTGTTGGATTGGGAACGGCTTATTATGAGAAGAGGCGCTCTTTCAATCAAGCTGAAACCTATTATAGACAGGCGGCTAAAATTGCTCCTTCTCCTGAAATTCATAACTATCTAGGTAATGCTTTGATTTATCAGGGGTATTACTCACGAGCTATAAAACAGTTCCAAAGCGCTATAAAACTAAATCCCAACTATGCGTCCGCTTATCAAAATATGGGGATTGCATATTATTATATGAATAGGCCTCAAGACACAATTGCTTCAGAAAAAAAGGCAATTTCTCTCAACCCAAACAGTCCTGACGCATACTTTTTTATCGCACAGAGTTACGATAAAGCTAAGAACACGCAGCAGGCTGTAAGTTACTATAACCAGTTCCTCAATCTAGTTTTGGGACAGGATGAATATTCTATATACGCAAAAACAGCACAACAGCGCCTAGCGGCACTTGGTGGAAGACGTAAGTAAGAAATTGTTTAGCTACAAATAGTTTTAGTGGTCGGGGCTTTCATGCAAAATGATGCAAAGCAGGAAGAACTAATTGACTTGTCGTTCTCTATGGAATCAAGTGGCACGTTGTGGAATGTTATATTTGAAGGGTTTGATCAGAATGTGGTGCTTGTGTCAAAGTTCACGGGTCATGGGCCTAAAGCAGTTAATACTCTCTATAGATTTGGATTTATGATATTTGAAAGATACAAGGACTGCAAAGTAGAACCTAAGGATTCAGGGATTGAAATTAGAAAGTCTCTTCCTGAAAATGACACTGAGTTAGTCGATGAATGGACAACACTTATGGAAAATGTCCGTGAAGAGATGACAAGTTTAATGCCGTATGCACAATGACACCTGTTCAAATATTGAAATCATAAAACAACCACATCCCCAGCAATTATTTTATTGATCTCACCGTCATCAGTTTTAACCATTAAATAACCTCTCTCATCAACCCCGATTGCAGCCCCTTCGTAGGGCTCTTGGTCTTGTATCCTTACTTGAACTCTTTTGTTTAGGTCTCCCCATGCACTCGTCCATTGTGTTAAAACTTTTGCTTTACCATTATTTATAAATATTTGATACCAAGTTTCTAATTCAAGAAGTAAATCTGCAGCAAACTTTGAGCGGTTAATTTCTTTACCTAGGTTCTCCTTAAGCGATGTTGCTATGTGCGCAACTTTACCCATCTCCTTGTCCATGTTTTCTCTGGTCATATTGATATTTACCCCAATTCCGAGAACTATAAAATCAACCATTTCTCTCTTAGTTCTTATTTCTGTTAAAACTCCAGCTACTTTCTTCCCCTGAATCTGTATATCATTAGGCCATTTGATTTTTGCTTCGGAAACGCCGGATTTTTCTATAACTTTATTAAGTACTATCGAGGCTATAAGTGTAAATAAAGCGGCATCTGAAGCTGCAAGCTCGGGGCGAAACAGGATTGAAATATATAGATTCGTTCCTGCTGGAGATATCCATGTGCGGTCTAGCCGACCCCTTCCTCCGGTTTGTCTATCAGCAATTACTATAGTGCCTTCTGAAGCGCCTTTCTCACCCAACTCTATCAGTGTAGTGTTGGTTGACTCCATTTCATCCTGGTAGTGGATCACTTTTCCCAGGGAAGCTGTTCTAAGCAGCCCATTTAGCTTTCTAATGAAAGAAGATGTCACAATGAATTCCGCTCATGCTTTATTTTTAATAGCTCCTGCTCAATATTTTAACTGGTAAACAAAAGATTTGTGCTTATACTAATATCTCAAAATCAAATATATTGAGGGAATTTAACTATGAATAGGCTTTTTACTTTATATTTATTCTTCATGCTTTCTATAGTGCCGCTTTCTTTTAGCTTGGGAAATGAAACAACTGCCACAATTGATGCAATTGAATTCAAAGAAGTTACCGTCACGGAACTAGTGTCCGATCCAAATCAGTTTAATAATCAACGTGTAACGCTGGAAGGATTTGTGGATAAAGTTGAGTATACGAAATCCAGCAAGGGAGAACCCTTTACCCTATTTAGAATGAATGACGGAAGTGACAATGAAATTAGAGTGTACTATGAGGATGAGCACTTGCCCCTCTCCAAGGGTGATAAAGTGAAAATCGAAGGCAGATATAAAAAGCAAAAGAAATATCTGCTCTATAAAATAAAAAATGTTATAAAAGCCAGAACAGTAGTGAAAATGGAAAATACATAGTTTTATATAAGGTCTTTATTTGACATTCTTAGTTGAATTTAAAATTTCTGCTTTAAAAACTTCTAAATACTAATATAATATCTTTTGTATGACCCTCCTTGGTTCCGGATTCAGAAGAATCCTATTACTACTTATTATTGCAATAGCTGTAATATTGATTGCTCTCAATATTATTTTAAATATTAAACTCAGAGCAGATATACCCTCTCTAATCTCTCAATTCTCAGAACAAACACCCTATGATATAAATGTCAGCGAAATCGGATTAGACCCCTTATTTAGATTACAGCTGGACAAAGTATCTGTAATAGATCCAGCTTCCACCACAAAGAATGTCCTAAATGCGGAGCAGGTGACTATAGAACCTCATATTCTTTCTTCGTTGTTTAACCAAAAGATAATCTTAGGTGAGATTGTTCTAAAAAGTCCTAAGATTCAATCTAGCAAAGAAAATGTAGATAGGCTAGTAGATTTTATTAAGTCCAAAATTAGTCAAGATAGCAAAAAACCTTCTTTAGTAGAATTCAAGAGAATAAAAGTTTTAGATGCTGATTTTCAAGTCACGCCCGAATTTCTCGTCTCAGTTCCAAACCTTACAGTAGACTTCAGTGATGAAAAGCTCCAAGAGGCTCAGAGGATTAATCTTGATAGCAATATAGAGTTGCTTCAGAAGGAATTAGCCTTAAATGGTTCTATTGTTATTTTGCCTGACAAAACCGATGGTGAGCTTGAGCTTCAAGTTGATGATATTGATGTGATGGCTGTCTCTGCACTATTAGATGATTCCAAAAATTTGAGAGCAAATACTCGATTGAATTTTGAGATTTCGGATTTAATAACAGTAAATGGCAAATTAACTGTTGACTCTAGTACAGGAATATTTAGTGAAAAGTCATTTGCAGATTTGTTCTACGATTTGAACTACGATAAGACTTCTGATATCGCAAAAGTAAATGCCTTAGATTTTCAAGTAAATGACATTTTAAAAGGTTCCTTCACCGGGGAAATAAAAAAAGTTTTAGAAGAGACAATCTTCAATCTCTCAGGGCAAGCCGACTCTTTGGATTTAAAAGCTCTCATGGTTCGTATTTTTAATGACGACAAAGGTATAGTTTCCGGGCAGCTTAGTACTGAAAATCTGAAGATAAGCGGCTCAAGAGCAAAACATAATATCAACTTAAGCTCAGATGCACATTTAAAAGATTTTAAGTTCAGCTCAGATAGTGACGATGATCCAAGTATAGACTCGCTCGACTGCGAATTAAAAGTTAAACAACATTTTACAAGCTCAAATAACTTCATGCTTTCATCTAATGGGAAATGCACTGCGGATCAATTCTCCTGGGATAAAACAGGGGTCGTACAAAATATCATATCTCGTGTCGATCTGAGTTCTAACAAAAAATGGTCTGATAATAAAATTTCCTTATCAAATATCAGAAGCAAATATATGGGCGGTGGTGCAAGCGGAGCCCTGAACTTTTTTCTGTCTAAAGGATTTGGAGGTGGAATTACTAAGATCACAGGTGATATAATAGGCAATAATCTAAATTTAGAGATGACTCCTAAGACTATTATTCCTGCCAATATTTCGGGAAATGCACTGTCGGCAAGCGCAAAATTTGAAGGGGGATCGAGTAATTATAATGCGAACATCTCTCTTCATATAAACAATTTCCTTCTTAAATCTAATAAAGGAAGAGAGTTTCGGGTTTCAAACTTACAAACGAGTGGACCTGTCGATTTTAAATATAAATCAGTAAATACCGAGGAAGATGCTTCAACCGATGCCCAAGTAGATGAAATTAATATTCAAGGTAAAGGCATTTCGTACCAACAATTATCATTTGAAGAATATAGTATAGCCAAAGGAAAAGTGAAAGATGCGGCTTTCTTGTTGGAATTAGGTAATGAAAGGTGGTCCCTTAACATGTCTTCAGAAGGATCAGATTTTAGTATTTACGGACATGATGTATCTCTTCATAACTTTAGTGAAAACCTAAGCATTGATAACAGTGGTAGAGAGGGTTTCAAAGGTAGCATTAAGGGTATAGGCGGCAGATATAAGAGTACAGACTTTCCTAATCTATCCTGGGATTACAATTTTATAAACGATAGAATTATCGTCTCCAATATTAATGCACAAATTAGTACATTGGGGCAATTTAAAACAGATAGTCTCTATATAAATGTTGGGCAACAAGTAGGAGGATATCCTTATAAAGTCAATTTTGAAGATGCAACTTTTTCTGGTTTTGAAGATAAATTAAACTCAGAAGGAATAAAGGGAACAATTACAATAAATAAACCGGGAACTGCCGATAAAGATTGGCACGGCAAGGTAGATATTAAGAAGACCTCTATAGTCTCGGCAGTTATAGATGATATTTCCAACACTATTACACCCGCTCCTGGCGGCATCAATCTTGAAAATATCAGAGGCGGCTTCCTTGGGGGTGATATCACTGGAAAGATCGATATTGATACTACAACCACTCCTTCCGGTATAAAGACCGACTTAAAATTGGTTAATGCTTCTATTCAGTCAGCAGGCACTACTATCAAGCTGAATGAATCTGATCTCAACTTCACGGGAACTTTACCCAATAGTGCTCTTCCCGAAGGTGATGGTCAATTAAAGCTTAAAAATGTTGTCTTAGAAAATCAGGGCATTACTTCTACACTACTAGCGAACATAAACGCTAAAACAATAGCTGAAACCTTATACATAGAAGAGGGGTTTATAAAAGGTAACAGTAATCAGGAGATCCGTTTTTCTGGAGAGATGGACAATTCACTTAATGAAAATAGGACTTTAAAGCTTGCATTCCCGGATGTGGTTATTTCTGATGCCGTGGGATTACTATCACCCCTTATCCCAGATGATTTTAGAGAATTTAAAACCAGAGGCTACGCCGCTATGGATTTGATCTTCCGTAACCTTTTTTATCCGCAAGAGAGCTGGATTGGTAAATTAAGCTTAAAGAATAGCTCGATTTCAGGGGATTATGGTGGGGCTCTACTATCTGTTGATGGTATAAATGGGACAATAACAATAAAAGATGATGCAGCTTCTGATAACCCCTTAGCAACTCTAATGGGAGAAAATTTAAAGCTATCAAAGAGTGTCTTTCGGAAATTCCAGAAGTCTTTTAGAGAAGCTAATCTTGAGAGAGAAGATCTGGATTTTCTTAGTATCAAAATGATAGAGTATGGGATACTAAAATTTGAAGATATTGAGTGTGCTTTGGAAGTGGATCGGCAAGAAATTAATCTTAGACGGGTAATCTCAAAATTATTCAGGGGGAACTTATACGGAGCCGGTCTGTTAAAATTTAATGATGATAATACTGAATTTAACCTATCTCTATTGTTTAATGAGATTAGTCTTGAAGGCATATCAGAGAGAATCTCACCAAATCAGGAATATATAACAGGCAGGATAAACGGGCTTATTTGGTTAACAGGTGAAGGAGCTGAGCTAAATACAATAGACGGACCGTTTAAGTTCTGGTCCAAAAAATCAAGCAAGGAACAGAGGAAAATCGGTAAAGCATTGCTTGATAAACTAGGAGCTAAGGAAAGATTGATTCTAGGATCAAATCGTTCGTATGATAACGGTAATATTTCAGGTTATATTAATGATGGACTTATTACATTTAAAGAGTTTGACGTTTCAAATAGTATATTAGGAATAAAAAATCTATCGATCCAGGCGGACCCTGTGAAAAATTCTATAACGATCGCACATTTGATTTCAGTAGTTAGGGAAATCTCTAGAAGATCGGAAACAGGCGGGCCTACGATTGAAACAAATTAAGAGAGGTGAAATGATGGAGAAATTAGCAAGTAATATTATTAAACCCTTAGTACTATCTATTTGTTTCCTTGTTGTTTCTTGCGCGACTATCACTGTTAATGTTTATTTTCCAGCGGAAGAGGTTAGAGATGCTTATTCCAGCCTGGAAGAAGAGTTCTTGGAGCAGGATGCTGAAGACAATTCTACTACAGATCAAGCTCCTGACAAACAGACAGTCAGTCCAACACCTAAGCCTCAAAGTAAAAATGTCTATCCTGATAAACCCGCATTATCTGAGACTAAGGTTGTTGTAATTAAGCGTGAGATATCACTTGATTTCAGTAACTATGCCTGGGCACAGGGAAATATCTCCCAACAAATTGCTCAGAAGATAAGAGCAATGCCTAAGGTTATTAATGCCTATAAGAGCAGAGCAAAACGTCAGGGCGTGATCGACCAAATGCTATCTCAAAAGAAAGTCGTAGAAGGCAGCCAGGGGCTTCTGGTTCAAAAGACAAGCCTAACACCGTCAGAGACTCAAGCCTTTAATGCCGAGAATTCTGATAGGAAGACAATCATTCAGGGGATGGCAAGGGCTATTGTTGAGATTAACAACTTAGACCCTACACCCGAGAACATCAATAAAGTCCTTCCCGAAGCTGCACGCCAGTTTGCAAGCGTGAGGAGAAGCGGGGGGTAAATAGTAGGTCTCTTTACTAAAGAATTACCAACTAAATGCCGGAGCGTCTATAAAATATGAATAGACGTTCCGGTTTTTTTGTTTTGTATCTAATAACAAGTTGCCATTTTAGATTGAGTGTTGGGGGTTATCGCAGATAAAAGTAGAATTTATGAGATGATGAAAAAGTTTGGCTAAAAAGATTGACGAATATATGAAAGCGATATATTTAGTCGTTTTTGGTTGTATACTTGTATTTACTTTGTTTTTGTAGTTTGGTTGTTAGGGTGTTTAGTTAAGACATATTACAAGAGGGGTAATATTATGTTTAAGAATACCATTATTGGCATATTCATTCTCGTGTTGTCATCTGTAATGTTAAGTTGTGATGGAACGGGTAATACCGGAAACATACTGCTTGAGGGGGTAATTTCAAATTCTTCTCAGTTTGGCGAAATTACAGTCACAGTTTTAGAAGGTAACAACAGATTGGGGAGAACTACTGTCAGTTCCGAGGGCAACTTTGGAATTAGGTTTCGTTCATCGACCGGTGTGGTTTCTTTGCAATTCGAGTCCTCTACTTTCAACGCCACAAGACCAAACATTCAAGTGGTCGACCTAAGTACCACCAATTTGAATATTACTCTTCAGCTAAACCCGACATTAATCATCATTGACCGTTGGCAGGTGTTTCAAGACCCCATATCTCTTTCCGGCAGCCAAGCGATAGATTATAACGAAAGCCAAGCCGAGTTTAATCTGGATGGTAACGGTGGAAACTGTATGTTTGCGGGCGGTAGCACTCTTATTACCTACAGAGTAAAGAGCATCAGCATAGTCAATTGCAGAGAGGGAGTGCGCGCTCAGTCTTCAGGTTCTATTGTTCTTGAGGCAGATGAGATGATACAAATATCCGGCAACCGAGATGCGATTTTAGCTCTTGATGATGCTTTTATAGGAGTCGGACAGACTTCAAATCCTATAAACAATACAATTGTTATACAGTCTGTTAATCAATTTGGTATAAATGCTTCCGGCAATTCAATAGTAGATATAGATCCGCAAAATCAGTGTTCAATAAGCGGCGGCAGAATGGCGGTTAATGTTAATGGCGGTGCATCTGTAGATACATCCACCTGTACGCTATCGGACGCATAAACTATCTAAAGATTTTTAGAAAAACTCGAATAAACTATATTCCGAGATAATTCATATATTCAAGAACTCAGTGTGATTTTGGGTTCATCCATAATTTACAGAATATGATTGTTTTGTGTAATCTAGTAACTAGTTGACAGATAGTATTATGTCTCATCGATAGTTATGGAGGACTGAATTATGATCAAGACGGATAAACCCGGCTTTCTTAGGCTCGTTGCAGGTTCAACAAGATACAAAATGTTTAACTTCATGGTCTCCATTATCATATTGCTCATTCTTTCTGCTGTTTTGGAGGGACACAGATATGGCTATCTCGTACTCAATACTGCAAGCACTATAGTATTTATTTTGGGGATATACGCTGCTGGCAGAAACAAAAGAAATGTAATTATATTAATATTGTTCGGGCTACCCTGGTTTCTCTCAGAATGGATCTTTACTAAATCACCTGAAACTATTTTTGCAAGCGTATTATTCTTTCTTTTTATAACGGGAACAATTACAGACCATATTTTGCACTCCGAAGAAGTATCTACGGATACTCTGTACGGGGCAGTTTGCGTGTTCTTACTGTTGGGGCTTCTATGGGCTTCTATCTATGGTTTCCTTGAATATATTTCGCCGGGAATTATCTTTGTTAACAACAATGCTGAAGTTCTTAATTCTCTCAATTCGAACCAAATAATTTATTACAGCTACACTACACTAACTACTTTAGGCTATGGGGATATAACATCTCTCACACCTGCGGGGAGAATTGTATCTGTGCTTGAAGCTATTGTAGGCCAGCTTTTTATTGCATTTTTAGTAGCACGTTTAGTTGCTATATATACTGCAAATGCTTTAAGGAGGAAGTCTGATTCATAGATTGAGATTTATGAATGAAATGGATTGGATCAAATCATATCCATAAAACAAATATGCAAACTTGATAGTAAAAGCTATAAAAACTATAGGTGCGAATAAGAGTATTGGATAACGTTTCAAACCGCATGCCGCGTACAATATATCAAACGGCATAGGTGAAGCGGCTCCTGCAAACAAAATCAGACTTATCACCCAAAACGAGCGTCCCTCAGTCCAGGGATGGTTTTCTATATTTGGGAAATTACGTTTAATGAACTTTGATTTCCCAAAATATCTGGCAATAGAATAGGTGATTGTAGAGCCAGACATGGACCCTAAGCCCATAATAATTATTAGGCGGATAGGTTCAAAGCCCAACATAGATCCTAAAATTGCGTATATCCAGACCGGCAGTGCAATAGGTGTACTACTAACAGTTGTTATTAAGTAGAGAACAATATCTATTCTATCTTGTCCGTAGGTTAGTAGTAATGTTTTCCCAATATTAACAATTTCTTCTCTGTATATGAAAGGGAGTACTATACTAGTGACTATTACAATGAGTGCGAATAAGACTGTTACATTAAATGTTTTGTAGAAAGCGCTTAGTCTTCGTGTAACCATTTCTCTCAGTTATAACACAATAATATTGTTAGGATAAAATTAACCAATTGTGAGTAATTAGTTAAAGTCCATTAATAGTATTAATGGGCTTTAGCCTGAATAAATAGTGGATATAAAGAACTATACATTTTTTCAACTCTATAGTATACTAACGCTCATCATATGTCTTTAATGGCGGGAGGACATGATGAGACCAATAACCTCAAGGGTTTCAAAAAAAGTATTGCTCTATTCAAAAAAGGCTCTTGGCCTTTTGACTTTAACACTGTTGCTATTTTCATCATCTCTTATTCTCAATCATACTGCAGAGGCGCAGCAATTAGTCTGCCCTTCGCAATTTATAGAACAGATAACGGATGAGACGTCGGGGGATAGTAGAGAAACGTCAATAAACGCGGACGGCACGCGTATTGCCTTTCGCTCCAATGCAGACATCAACGGGGGGAACCCTGAGGGTAATCAAGAGATATACCTCTTCGATACGACAACAGGGATATTCACTCAGATAACCGATGAGGCGTCGGGGAATAGTAGGTTCCCGTCAATAAACGCGGACGGCACGCGTATTGCCTTTGAGTCCAATGCAGACATCAACGGGGGGAACCCAGAGGGAAACATTGAGATATACCTCTTCGATACGACAACAGGGATATTCACTCAGATAACCGATGAGATGGCGGGGGTTAGTAGGTTCCCGTCAATAAACGCGGACGGCGCGCGTATTGCTTTTCAGTCCACTGCAAACCTAAACAGCGGGAACCCTGAGGGAAATCAAGAGATATACCTCTTCAATACGACAACAGGGATAATTTCACAGATAACGGATGAGATGGCGGGGGCTAGTAGAGAACCGTCAATAAACGCGGATGGCACGCGTATTGCCTTTCCGTCCACTGCAAACCTAAACAGCGGGAACCCTGAGGGGAACGGAGAGATATACCTCTTCGATACGACAACAGGGATATTCACTCAGATAACCGATGAGACGGCGGGTGATAGTAGAGGTTTGTCAATAAATGGGGATGGCAACCGTATTGCCTTTCGCTCCGATGCAGACATCAACGAGGGGAACCCAGAGGGAAACATTGAGATATACCTCTTCGATACGACAACAGGGATTACTACTCAGATAACGGATGAGACGTTGGGTGATAGTACTGGTCCGTCAATAAATGGGGACGGCACGCGTATTGCCTTTCGCTCCACCGCAGACATCAACGGGGGGAACCCTGAGGGGAACGGAGAGATATACCTGGCTGCTTGCATCGAACCTGCAAACGTCCCGACCCTCTCCCAATGGGGTCTTATTGCAATGGCTGGTCTTTTGGGAATAGTAGGATTCATAGTTATGAGAAGAAGAAAAGTAACTGCCTAAAGTCTAACAACGCTACAATTTAAATTCACAAAGGGAGCTTCGGCTCCCTTTTTTGTTTAGTCACTCATCGAAGGATGTTATTCTTCAGTACTAGAATTCTCAATTTTAACTAGCCTTGACTACCACATTGATTCTATACTATTCTGATAATAGGTATGTGGTGGGGTATATATGAAATTGTTATGCATAAAATATAAGATGCGGGTTCCAGCGATTCTTTTAATTGCTCTATTTGTATTAATTTCCTGTGCTCAAAAACAAAGTATAGATTCCAAGAACTCACAATCACCTGATAAAACTTCTGAAAACACTGCACAACAGAAAGAAATTTCATTAGCTGAAAAATCTTCAGTTCCGGGAGATTATGAACCCTATCCGGTATTTAAAGCCAGCCAAATACTGGAACCAGAAATTCTTAAAGGCGAGCATCACGAAGTAGCTGATGAAGTTACAAACGACTGTATCTGGAATTCCTATACTATAAAATCAGATTTTGGTGAATATGAAGCTCATAATACCAGAATGTTAGAAACTCGTGTTAATGAAATTAACGCAACAGCAAAATTGCAGGACATCTCTGGGGGGCAGGCCCTTGCATCTGGAGCTGCCGACACTGTAATTAACCCATTTAGGTCAGCAATAAATATTGCTTCTCAACCAATAGAAACTGCTAAAGGTGTTCCGGGAGGGATTGTTACATTTTTTAAGAAAATATATTACTCCGGTGAAAAGGTTGTCATTGTGACGGGACAGACTGCACAAAGTGTTGGTGGAGCTGTTGTAGGATCGGGAGATGAAAATGGTGAGGGAGGAGAAACTTTTTCAGATCTAACTGGAAATGTTGCGTATCTCACAGATTGGTATTTGGGCATAAGTGGCGGAGAACGGCGTGTGGCAAAAAAGGTAGGTGTGGATCCATACACATCAAATCCTGAGCTTGCAGCAGAGTTAAACAGAGTAGCGAAATACGATAGAATAGGGCGGCTTGGTCTTGGGTTTGCCAATATACCTTCAGTGCCGGGTATGGGGTATATAAAAGATGTAAATCATTACGTATGGGATAAAGACCCTAAAGAGTTAAGAGATTTTAACAAGAAAAATTTATTAGAGATGGGTATTGATGATGAGCTTATAGAAGAATTTCTAGATTCTCCATATTACAGCCCAACTTTTCAAACCACAATTGTTTTTTCATTGTTGCAGATTCCGGATGTAGCAAACCGCGAAGAAGTGATAGAAGATGCTGTTGTAGCTTCATCTATTTCTGAATCGAAATTTTTTACAAACATTGTGCTCTTACTTGTTTGGTTCAATAACACCCAGTCTCCTCTGAAAAAAATAATAAATCATGGAGACATTACCTCCGGACTTACCGTAGATAATAAAATTGCAACAATCATTCCAGTAGACTATTTATGCTGGTCTGAGAAAGTTGCAGGAGCTGCAACCTTTCACACCCAAGTCTTCAGCGATGTAGAGGCTGATGGTAGGGAACTCTGGATAGTGGGTGAAATATCAGAACGAGCAACTCTTGAATTTACCAATTTGGGATGGGAAGTACATGAACAAATTTCTATCGAAGAGGAGCCACTTACCGAGGATGTTGACAAGAATGAAGCCACCAAAGGCATTAACAAAAGAGCGTTTGACGTTTTTAAAGAAGAAGATAGTGGGAAGAATAATTCTCAAACAAGCGATTAATTCTCAGCACTTGATAAAAGGCGTTAACCGGGTTGAATATCTCCTATGAGCAAACGTAAAGTAGTTTTAATACCCGGAGACGGTATTGGTCCCAACATATCAACAGCAGTCAAAAAAGTAGTGGCGGCTTCTGGAGCTGAAATTCGGTGGATTGGATGTAAAGCAGGCCTTGCAGCACTTGAAGAAGGTCCTGATGTACTTCCGGAGAGCACAATAGATGCGATTAAAGAGCATAAAATCGCTCTTAAAGGTCCTTGTACAACACCTATTGGGGAAGGGTTTACATCTGTGAACGTTCAGTTGCGAAAAATTTTGGATCTCTATTCTGCAATAAGACCTATTAGGAATCTGGATGGCATTAAGACTCGTTTTTCAGGCGTCGATATTGTAATAATTAGGGAAAATACCGAAGGATTATACAGCGGAGTTGAGAATCAGGTAACCCCTGGTGTAGTTATGACTATGAAGGTTGCGACAGAGGATGCTTGCTACCGTATTGCTAAAAAAGCATTTGAATATGCCCGCAAGAGGGGAAGAAAAAAAGTTACTGTATTTCACAAAGCGAATATAATGAAAATGACGGATGGTCTTTTTATTAGGAAATCCCGGGAAGTTAGTCAAAGATATACCGATATCGAATATGAAGAAATGATCATAGATGCTGGCTGTATGAAAATAGTTCAGGATCCGACACAGTTTGATATCCTGCTTCTCGAAAATCTTTATGGAGATTTACTTAGTGATCTTTGTGCAGGGCTTGTTGGCGGGCTTGGAGTGGTCCCCGGTTCAAATATTGGGGATGATATAGCTGTTTTTGAAGCTGTACATGGGTCAGCTCCTGATATTGCGGGAAAAAATATAGCAAACCCACTGGCTCTACTTATGTCATGCGTGATGATGCTCAATCACTTAGCAGAAAATGAAGGGATAGATTATTACTCTGAATGCGCAACAAAGATTAAACTAGCTTATAATAAGGCAATTGGGGAGGGTGCTACTACTCGGGATTTAGGCGGCAATTTAGGCACACAGGAATTTGCTGACGCCCTTATTGAAAGAATGTAGCCATATATTTATTTCGAGCTTAGATTTTCCTTCATAACCCTTAGAAAATTTCCGCTCATGATTTTTGTAACCCTTTCTTCTGTATAACCTTTCTCAAGGAAGTAGTGGGCAATCTTAGGCAGGTCTGCTATGGTTTTTAAGCCTTCAGGAAAATCCTCAATTCTTGCCCCGTCCATATCGCTTCCGATCCCTACATGGTCTTCCCCGCATAGGTTGACCATATAATCAGCATGAGCAAAGACTTCTTCCAAAGTGGGGTTTTTATCCCCTATCTTTAGAAAATAATTATATAAAACAATCCCTATAACACCGCCCTTTTCCGAGATTGCTTTTAGTTGTTCGTCTCTTAAGTTTCTCGGATGGTCTGTTAAAGCCCTTGCATTTGAATGGGTTGCTATAGGTATAAGGTTAGTAAGCTCAATTGATTCCCAGAAAGACTTCTCATTTAGATGTGACAAATCCAAGGTGATTCCAAGTTCATTCATTCTCTTAATTAATTTGACTCCCTCTTCAGATAAACCGTCTTCAGAATCATTTCCCGAAGCATACTGATTCTTATTGTTCCATGCAGGTCCTATAATTCTGACTCCTCTCTCATAAAAATTATCTAGGCTACAAACATTCTCGATCGGATCAGCACCTTCTATTAAAGTTAAGAAGCCTATCTTGGAATCTTGTCCAAATTTTGCAAGATCCTCTACTTTTGTAATTTGATACACTTCATCTGGGAATGTCTTGTATATTTCTTCGTATTTAGAAAGCTGATCTAATCCGGATTGAACAGTTCTATCAGGTTTATGTTTTGGGTGAATGAATACCGTGTTAAATACCATCCTGACATGACCTTCTTTAAGCCCGGGAAGTGTGATCATGCAAGGCATTTCGGGGTTTACAAAATCCCTTTTGAAATAGTTTAAGTGAAAAGCTATATCTTCATGTGCGTCTATTATTAAGAATTTTTTCGACATATCAATTAAGAATAAAATCCCATGCTGGCAAAACTGACAACGGATCCGGTGTCAGGTTCAAGTGCCTGATCATAACCCAACAATTTTCCTTCTTCCGCCTGAATTGTGCTTAAAGTAGCGTATATGGATGAAAGGCCACAAATTTTTCTCCAGTCCTTTTCATCTTCTACAGATCTGTAAAAACCCTCTGCATCCAATTTTTCAGTGAATTCCAGGCTCTTTATATCTCTTTCTTTGATGCGACCCAGCGTAAGGTCATTTACTTTATCCTTGTCGCCAAATTTAGGACCAACATGAGCCATATCCACCCCGGCTATTATAAATACACTGTTACCTAAACTTTTTACTATATCGGCGAAGGTCTTTAGAAATTGAGAAACCCTTTCATCTTCTGTAGGAGATTTGCCTTGCTGTACCAGACTAAAAAATGAATTGCATAATATCGGTACAATTTTGTAATCCTTCTTCTTTCTGAGAACATACTGTAAGAATGCAACCTGAAATTCAATTGAGTGTTCAGTTCTGTGAGCTATTTCACCTTCAAATAGATCCCAATTGCATTCACCGTCAATTTTATCTATAAAGTCGCTATTAGTTTCAGATATGCCTAAAGGGGTTTCAAATCCTTTTCTAGTTAGGATAAACGGATTATCAACTTGAGCGTAATGTGAGGTGCCAAAAATAATATAAGTGTCAGCTTCACAGCTGTCATCGAGTTCTCTGTAGGCCTTTGCATAAAGATGACCGCCTCTTGTGAAATCAATATGTGGTGAGATTAACCCTTTAAGAGTACTTGCGGGTTTTGTGTATGGGTCAGTATCGTGAGCTTCGTTGAAGAATCTCTCAAACCAACTATTTAATTCATCAATATCTTCTGGATAAGAGAGCCCTGCTTGGCTTGATGGTCTTATGTCAGAAGAATGGAAATCCTCTATTATTTTTTTGTTATGTTCTCTGAATTTTTCACTATCTAAAAAGAGTGCATCGTCTAACTGTTTAATTAACTGCTCCATTTCCTCAGATGGAACTCTTTCGCCAAACTTCTCTTCGCAGTTAGCTTGTATATCCTCTATTGAGTTGACGCCGTCAAATAAGCTTATTATAAAAACAGTTTCAGGTGATATTAACATTACTTTATCACTCACATGATTAGGGTCTCTTAAGCAGATAACCCTCTGTCCTTCGTGCTCAACTGGAAATGCTTCTATCGGGTTTAGTCTTGGATATTCCATAGTGTCTACATTATTAGGCTTTACCCCATCCGCCTCCTGCGGGGGTTTGAATCCTTATGCTTTCTCCTTTTTTAACTTTAAAACTTGCTTTGGGACCAATAGTCGTAGTTTTGCTTTTTCTTATCAGAGTATTCTTTCCTTTTCTTCCTGGTTTTCCATCTTTAATACCGTATGGAGAGAACTTTCGTCTCTCGGTAATCATTGAAACTGTGGCATCTGAGAGAAACTTATACTCCCTGGTGATTGAATCTCCCCCCTTATACTTACCTTTTCCGCCGCTGTTTTTCCTGATCGAGTAAGAATTTAACATAACCGGAAGTTCGCGTTCAAGCGATTCTATTGGGGTGTTCAGAGTATTAGTCATATGAGTCTGCACAGCGCTTACTCCATCCAATCCAGATCTGCCTCCCATTCCGCCGGCTATTGTTTCATAATAAGCATAGCTTCTACCAGTATTAGGATTAATGCCACCGAATGTGAAATTGCTCATAGAGCCTGCGCTAGCAGCAGGTACTTTCTCAGGCACAGCCTTAGATAAGGCGCCAAATACAACATCTACCACCCGCTGTGAGGTTTCAACATTACCTCCTACAACAGCAGCCGGATATTTCGCGTTGAGCATAGAGTCCTCATCTACAACTATTTCTACTACCCTGAGTGGGCCAGAGTTGAGAGGCATTGATGAGGGAGCCAGGCACTGAAACACATAAATAACTGCAGCTGTGGTGACGCTATACGGGGCATTCAGATTGCCTCGTACCTGATTTGAGCTTCCTCTTAGATCAACTGTTGTTCTTTGTCCCTTGATCGTGATTTTAGCTTTTATTGGAATTTTTTTGGTGCCTGCCCCATCGTCGTCCATATAATCCTCAAACTCATAAACTCCGTTGGGTATCTCTCTAATGACTTGCTTCATTATTTTTTCGCTATAATCAAGGAGCTCATTACCAGCCTGCTTAACTTTTTTGAGTGTATATTTTTTTATGGTCTCGTTTAGTCTTTTTTCTCCTAATTCAAGAGCACCGATTTGAGCATTGAAGTCTCCCTCACGCTCTTCAGGGTCTCTGGTGGAGGCCATGATTTCATTAAAGAGTTTCTTGTTAAGTCTTTTCTTCTTATAGAGTTTAGATGGGGGAATAAGTATTCCCTCTTGATCAATGGAAGTGGAAAGTGGCATAGAACCAGGCGTAAGTCCGCCAATGTCAGCATGATGGGCCCGGGATGCGACAAAGAATTCCAGTTTGTTATTGTAAAAAACCGGCATGATACAGGTAATGTCCGGCAGATGAGTCCCTCCTTGAAAAGGGTCGTTTAAAATCAAGATATCCCCATCATTTATCTCTGGCATATTCAAAACAGCTCTGACCGCAAAGCTCATAGACGCTAGATGAATTGGGATATGAGCTGCCTGAGCAATCATATCTCCGTTTGATTGGAATATAGCGCAAGAAAGATCTCTTCTCTCTTTAATATTAGGAGAAAACCCTGCTCTAATTAACACAACGCCCATTTCTTCGGCGATTGAGCTTAGAATGTTCTGATAAATTTCGAGTTCAAATGGGCTGAGTGGCATATCAATAATTTAAACAACTTTATTATGTTTGTAGTCTGAGTCTTTTCTCTAGGTTTAGTTATTTGAAGGAGGAACCGAAATTTGCAAATAGTTCCAGTACTTACATTGTTCAGAATTGTAATATTTTATCACTGAGTTGGGAACAAAAACCTTTAAAGGGCTTCCTGGGATCATATGAGTGCCATTTTCACATTGTTGAACAAGTTGTAAATATGGAATTACCACTTCATCGCCCTTGTTGTATTTACCTTTAATATTATCGGATACTTTAACTGTTGCTTTGCATTTAGCCACAAGTTCAGGAACGAATCCTTCAATTCCGTCTTTAGCGCTGCATTGCTTAGACTCGTAAGGCTCCCCGCATTCAACTTTTGTTACAGTTCCTTCAATAGCGAAGTCTGAGCTTTCCAGAAGTTGTTCCTGCGTACAAGGCGCGGGAATGGCATAGCACAAATTAGGTATTATAAATGCAACAGCCAAAAATAGTGATATTATTAGTGTGTTGTTCATATTTTCATACTAATGTTATTTTGATCATTGTCAAATTCAAATTAAGATTGAGTATCTTGATAGTCGAACTGGAGAAAAAAGTCATATGAAAGTATTGGTTACAGGCGTTTCAGGGTTTATAGGTTCAAGTCTTTCCGAGAAGCTTTTAGATGAAGGATTTCAAGTAATAGGTGTGGACTCTTTTTTTAATTATTACCCGAGAGAAATAAAAGAAAAGAACCTCGAGTATTTACTGAGTCAGCCAGGTTTTGAGTTCATTGAGGATGATATCTTGGAAGTTGATTGGGGAAATATCCTTAGTGAAGTGGAAGGAGTTTTTCATCAAGCCGCAATTGCTGGAGTGAGAGCAAGCTGGGGTCAGATGTTTGATCAATATGTTCAAAATAACATTTTAGGAACCCAAAGACTCTTAGAAGCATGTAAGGAAGAGAGTCTCAAAAAAGTAGTTTATGCCTCTTCTTCTTCGGTATACGGAGATACTGATGAGCTGCCTATTGTAGAGACATCTCCGACTAATCCTGTTTCTCCATATGGAGTTACAAAACTTTCAGCAGAGCATTTAGCTTCCCTTTATTTTAAAGGTTACGGAGTTCCAACTGTTTCTCTTAGGTACTTTACCGTATACGGTCCTAGGCAGCGTCCTGATATGGCGTTCCATAAATTTATTTCAGCTGTTATGAAGGGCGAGAAAATAGAAATTTACGGCAATGGTGAGCAGACCAGGGATTTTACTTATATAGATGACGCAGTACTTGCGAATATTCAGGCATTTAAAAAAGGGATACCTGGTGAAGTATATAACATTGGCGGAGGAAGTAGAATAAAACTCATGGATACTATCAGGATTATAGAAGAGATCGTGGGGAAAGAAGCAAACTTAGTTTTTACAGAACCTCAAAGGGGAGATGCCAGTCACACTTTTTCAGATGTATCAAAAGCACAGGCGGACTTTGGATACTCACCTAAAACTGATGTTAAATCCGGACTCAAAAAACACTATGAGTGGTTAAAAAAGAATATTGAAATTTATAGCTAGTTTATGAGATAGCTTCTTTAAGTGTCTCACCCATCTCTGCGGGGCTTGGGCAAACTTTAACCCCAGCGCTCTCAAGTGCCGCAACTTTATCTGCTGCGCTACCAGAACTCCCGGATATAATAGCTCCAGCATGACCCATTCTTTTCCCTTTTGGGGCAGTTGATCCAGCGATGAATGCAACAACAGGTTTATCTATGTTTTGTTTGATATATTCAGCAGCTTCTTCCTCAGCGCTTCCGCCAATCTCGCCAATCAAGATTATAGCGTCAGTATCATCATCCTGGTTAAAAAGCTCTAGAATATCTATAAAGGTAGATCCGATAATGGGGTCTCCGCCGATACCAACAGAAGTTGATTGCCCAATACCGAGTTCAGATAACTGCCACACAGCTTCATATGTTAATGTTCCACTTCTTGAAATTATTCCAACTCTTCCTGGCGTATGTATATATCCTGGCATAATACCTACCTTAGCTTCACCTGGTGTCATTACGCCTGGGCAGTTAGGTCCTATGAGCCTGACGTTCTTTCCTTCCATAAATTTCTTAACTTTAATCATATCCTGAGTTGGAACACCTTCAGTAACGCAGATTACAAGCTCTATGCCAGCGTCTATGGCTTCTATCATGGAATCCATTGCGAATGCGGCCGGTACGAATATTAGGGATGTGTTTGCTTCAGTGATTCTACGAGCGTCTTCTACAGTATCAAAAACAGGAAACCCCTCTACTTCAGTGCCGCCCTTTCCAGGTGTTACACCGCCTACAACATTAGTGCCATACTCACGGCATTGAGTTGCGTGAAACAACCCTGCGCTTCCGGTTATTCCTTGAACTATGACTTTACTATCTTTGTTAACTAAGATGCTCATTGTAGAAACTCCTTTTAGTAATCTGTATGATTAATAGTTTGAAAAATCTGTGGAATCATAACACAGCGTTTTGCTGGTTTCAACCTATCTTACTTACTCGATATTCTGTACCTGTTCTCTGATCTTCTCCATCTCAGATCTTAAGTCTATTATGCAATGTGATATCTCGGCATCTTTAGACTTTGCGGATATGGTTCCTGCTTCCCTATTCATTTCCTGCAGTAAAAAATCAAGCTCTTTACCTATTGATCCTTTTTTATTGCTAGTTTCTCTAAATTTGCTTATATGCGCTTTAAGCCTTACAAGCTCTTCTGTAATATCACTTCGTTCTGCCAAATAAGCTGTTTCTTGATAAAGTCTCTCTTCATCAATTTTTGTATCTTCAAGCAATTTTTCTATTCTTTCCTTGAGTTTTATAGAAGTGTTTTTTATAAAATCTTTTCTCTTGGATCTAATAGTTACAGTAAGCTTCTCAATCATCTTGAGTCTTTGCTTGATATCTTTTTCGAGTTTCTTGCCTTCGGATGCTCTTGACTGATCCAATTTCTTAATAGCTTCGAGGACAGTTTTAATAATTACTGCCGTTTCATTTTTGCTTAGGGTTTGTTTTGTATCTGGGGCAAAGATTTCTCTAATCATTAGGAAGTGCTCAAGCCGGGTTTCTTCTTTAATTCCAAGTTCCTTCTTTAATTTATCTATATTAGTTTTTGTTTTTTTTGCGAGATCTATGTTGATTGAAAAGGAATTGTCTTTAGATGTTTCCAAGCCAACTGTTACTCTAATTTTGCCGCGTAATATCGAATTCTTAACTGCTTCAGACAGTTGATTCTCAATAGAAAGTGTTGAGTCAGGCAGCTGAAATTTGATATCAAGGAATCGGTGATTCTCAGATCTAGTTTCAACTACTAGTTTCCCATACTTAGTTTCAACTTCGCTTTTTCCATATCCCGTCATACTTTTCATATGTTTGATTCCTTTTCTAATTGACGTACATATTGTTTTCTCAAATCTTTAAACAACTTTCTCATCTCTGTGTTTCCATAATCAGGGTAAGTCCATTCTAATGTTCTATATTCGTTTCCTTTATATATAAGAGCTAAATCCGCATATACGCCATTTCCTAAATATGGCCGGTGGGAGAACCCTTTGCCAGTGGCAAGAATTAAATGTTCTTGCGCTATATATCCGGGGTCGATATTAATGGTTCTATCCTCTCCATATGAAAATACCTCTTCCAATTTATTTGTAAATGTTTTGATCTCAACAATATCTGTTCTTCTTATCAACTTTTCAAAAGTTATAATTTTTCTAAGAAGCCCATCCCCCATTTCTTTTTCATAATATTCGCTATGGTTAAAAAAAATCTCATCGCCCACAAAATCTATCTTCCCCAATTTTTCTTCGAGCATTCCTGTTAACTCTTTGATAGCTGAATCGGGCTGGTAAATGAGACCCATGAAGAGTTTAACTACATTTGGTTCTTTTAGTTGGCTCATAATTTGAGGAATCCAAATATAATAAATAATAACAAGTCTAAATTATTTGTGGTTAATAATCCAAAGTGTCAGTCCAGAGTCAGTAGGCAAAATTTGTCTTGAATTATAGTTCTAAGCAATTATTCTATAGCTCGTATCCTATAGCAATTGGTGACTTTATGAAGAATAAACATTTAAGCATTTTATTTACATTGATTTTTGCCATCGCGCTTACTTCCTGCGCGGATAAAACTATACAAGAAACTAATCCGGAAAGACCCAGATATAAACCTTCACCGACAGAAGTTACGGATTCATTTTTAAAAGCTCTAAAAGAAGAGGATTTTAAGAAAGCCTATGAGTACGTTTATGTCCCCAGTACGGATGAAGCTGGATATGTGATTCAAATGAGAAATATATATCAAGAGAATCAATTAACAATTAATAGCTACAATATATTAGGGACTCAAATTTATGAGCTAAGCGCTAGCGTTATAGTTGATCTTGATTCCACTCTTAAGTCTCGGACAACGGGTCAATTGATGAATCTGAAGCAAAAGAGTAAATACACTTTAGGGTTATTTGATAAAAAATGGAAAATTACAGGTGGAGATTGTGTCGAAAACTGCCAGGGAGAAGTTCCTGAAATTGAGATTGCAGATTAAATTATGATAAAAGTTTCTATTATGGGCGTTGCGGGAAGGATGGGTCGCAGTATCTTTCATCTTCTGAACGCCGAAAATGATATCCAAATTGTAGGCGCTACAGAAATCCAAGATCATCCGGAAATGGGCAGTGATATTGGCCTAGTCTGCGGAGAAGAGGAGTTAGGAATTCCTATCACTAACAGTGTCGAAGATTCTTCCTTAGATGCGGATGTGATTGTAGATTTTACAGCACCTTCTTCAACCTTAAATAACGCTCGCTATGCTTCTTCGAACACAAAAGCCATGGTTATAGGAACCACTGGTTTTAGTGAAGAAGAAAAGAAAGAGCTTTCAGAATTGTCTAAAAACTTTCCATGTGTGTTCTCGCCGAATATGAGCATAGGTGTAAATGTTATGTTTGAGGCGACAAAGAGATTGGCTGAAATACTTGGCGACGATTTTGACGTTGAAATAATAGAGGCGCACCATAAACATAAAGTAGATGCCCCAAGTGGTACTGCGCTCAGATTAGGTGAGGCGGCAGCACAAGGGTTGAACAGAGATTTTAATTCAGTCGCCAGGTTTGAGAGACACGGGGTTATAGGCGAGAGAAAGGAAAAGGAAATTGGGATGCAGACAATTCGCGCAGGGGATATTGTGGGGGAGCATACAGTAATGTTCTGTGGCGCAGGTGAAAGAATAGAATTAACTCACCGCGCTATGAACAGAGATAATTTTGCGAAAGGAGTCGTTCGAGCTGTAAAATGGGTTTCGGGGAAACCTGCAGGTCTGTATACAATGAAAGAAGTGCTTGGAATATAATATTGTTTTAGTTGTTCCCATCCTCTGATTTTATTCCACGATTATATATCATGTTCACATTTGAAATTCATAAAAAAGATGAGTCAACCAAAGCAAGACTAGGTCAAATGACTACTGCCCACGGTGTAGTTGATACGCCTGCTTTCATGCCGGTGGCAACCCAGGCTACTGTGAAAAGCCTTAGTCCAAAAGAAATAGAAGATATAGGTTTTCAGATGGTAATTTCAAATGCCTATCATCTTTATTTACGCCCCGGTCACAAGACTGTTGAAAAGCTGGGTGGGCTTCACAAGTTCATGTCCTGGAACAATTCAATTACAACTGACAGCGGTGGTTATCAGGTTCTTAGCCTTTCTAAAACCAGAAAGATTAAAGATGACGGTATTCTATTCAGATCTCATTTAGACGGTAGTGAACATATGTTTACTCCTGAAAAATGCATTGAGATACAAGAGTCTTTAGGTGTTGATATTATGATGTGTTTAGATGAATGCCCCCCATTTCCATCAACTAAGGAATATATGAGAAAATCAATTGATCTGACTACAAGGTGGGCAAAGTTGTGCAGGTCATCAAAAAAGCACACCGACAATGCCCTCTTCGGGATAGTTCAAGGTGGAGTGTATAAAGACCTGAGAGTTCAGTCTGCTAATGATTTGATTGATATAGGTTTTGAGGGATATGCGGTCGGCGGTCTTGGAATAGGGGAGGATCCTGAACAGACTTATGAAACTACGGAGAACACTTTGAGTGTGCTACCCGTTGATAAGCCTAGGTACCTAATGGGACTAGGAAAGCCCGAAGATATTGTAACTGCAGTATCCATGGGGGTTGATCTTTTTGACTGCGTTATCCCAACACGTAATGCTCGCAATGGCACCCTCTTTACAAGTCGCGGAAAACTGGTTATAAAAAATGCTCAATTTGCCGAAGATGAGAGGCCGATTGACGAGGGGTGTGAGTGTTATACTTGCAGGACTTTTTCTAGAGCTTACTTAAGACACTTATATATTGCGAAAGAAACCCTGGTTTTACGGTTACTTACAATTCACAATTTGTATTTTTATGCGGAGCTTATGAAAGGGATTCGCAGTAGTATTCTAAGCGGAGATTTTCCAAATTATTTATCTAGGGTACAATCCCTTGGAGGAGAAAAAGAGAATTGAGAAATCTTACATACATTATAGCAGCTTTATCAATCTATTTATCAATATCCGGATGTGCCCCAGGAGGTGAAGCGGGGGGAAGTTCACCCTTGGCGTTTTTACCTTTTGTACTGATCTTCGTTGTTTTTTATTTTCTCATCCTAAGACCACAGCAAAAACAGGGTAAGGAAAGAAAGAGAATGTTGAGTGAGCTTAAACGAGGAGATGATATTGTCACCTCGGGCGGCATCTATGGAAAAATTACTAATGTTGCCGAAGACGATCTTATTACACTTGAAATTGCAAAAGGGGTAAGTATTAAAATCACTCGTTCCGGAATCGCCGGTTTGCAACCTTCAGCAGAAGAACCCAAGGGAGGAAAGAACTAAAAAATGAGAGCTTCCAGAGGATGGATTTTAACAATCCTAGTTATCACTGTTTTATCTTTAACACTTTTAGCTCCTACTTTTTTAGGTGACAGTATCCCAAACTGGTGGGGTAAGTTGTTTCCCGACAGAGGTATCAGGCTCGGGCTTGATTTAAAAGGCGGTATTTTTCTTATGATTGGAGTAGACTCCGAAAAAGGAGTTGAGCAGGAGTTAGACAGCATTCAAGATTTTATGAATCTGGAATTAAAAGAAGACAAAGTATTAATTAAAGGTGCTAATCAAGTAGATGATTCTCTTACGCTACAGTTTTTTTCTAAGTCCGATCTAGATAAGGCAAAAAGTGTAGCTGAAACAAATTTCAACGACATAGCTGATATTGGAGAAGATAATTTATCT
Organism: Thermodesulfobacteriota bacterium; assembly: GCA_021604765.1. Lineage (GTDB taxonomy): Bacteria > Desulfobacterota_D > UBA1144 > Nemesobacterales > UBA2774 > CR02bin9. Next base: position 73,392 of record BQJP01000007.1, on the reverse strand, counting down.
CTCAATTTTGATCTGAAAAGTGCATATGTAGCTGATGTTGAAGAAAGGGCTATCGATCAGGTTAAACAGGTCATCGAGAACCGTGTTGCAGAACTCGGGTTGGTGGAGCCTTCTATTCAAAAAGCTGGGGACAATAGAATATTAATTCAGGTTCCCGGGGCATCTGAAAAAGACAGACAACGTATTATAGATATCATTAAACGATCTGCGGTATTAGAGTTTAAGATTGTCAGTAACGCCGGTGCTACTGAAGAGACGGTTTTGGCGGGGCTTGGTGTGTCAACTCCCGAAGAACTTGAGGAGCAGGGACTAATGCTTGTTCCGGGAAATACAGGCGCTGAAAATGAAAAGTTCTTTATCGCAACAACCGATTCTCCTGTAACAGGGGGGTCATTATCCGGAGCTAGGTTAACTTTTGATGAATTTGGTAAACCCGCGGTAAGTTTCTCCTTTAAAGGCGAAGGAGCAAGCAAGTTTGGTGTTCTTACAGAACAGAATATCGGACAAAGACTTGCAATTGTGCTTGACGGAACTATTAAATCGGCTCCAACAATTCAGGAACGAATTACTGCTCAAGGAAGGATTACCGGTAACTTTACAACTGAAGAAGCAAAAGATTTGGCTTTAGTGCTTCGCTCAGGTGCGCTGCCGGTGCCGGTTGAAATCGAACAAGAAAGAACTGTAGGACCATCCCTAGGAAAAGAGTCCATAGACAAGGGGAAATTGTCTATGATTATAGGCGGTATTCTTGTCATAATCTTCATGGCTTTCTTCTATAGGCTTCAAGGTCTTGTGGCGGATCTCGCACTCGTATTGAATATGCTGTTTATTATGGGTTTCCTCTCAGCATTTGGTGTAACTTTAACACTCCCCGGTATAGCCGGACTTGTACTAACTCTCGGTATGGCCGTAGATGGAAATATTATTATATTTGAGAGAATTAAAGAGGAGCTCAGAACGGGTAAATCCCCACTTGCAGCTATTGACGCAGGTTATGGGAGATCATTATGGACTGTTCTTGATGCTAATATTACGACACTTATTACAGCCTTAATATTGTTTTGGTTCGGTACAGGACCTATAAAAGGTTTTGCAGCAACACTCTCGATAGGAATTATTTCAACCGTATTTAGTAACGTTGTTGTGGCTCGAGTTGTAACAAATTTAATATATGAAAGAAAGAAGGTACCTGCATTAAGTATTTGAGGAATATCCAGGAGGATCTAGTCATTTGGAATTATTAAAACCAGGCACTCGTATAGACTTTGTCAGTAGATTCAAAATAGCGATTTTTATATCTATCGCTGCTTTAATCATATCTTTAGGTTCTCTAATATATCACGGAGGTCCTAACTGGGGTGTGGAGTTTACCGGTGGTACAGAGATACACATCAAACTAGCTAAAGAGGTTAGCATAAACGATATCAAGAAAACGCTTGAAATAACCGGTTTTCCACCTGATATCGTGCAGCAGCTTGGTCTATCCGGTGACCATGAATATCTAATCAGATTTTCACCGGAATTAGTCCAATTTGACCAGATACAGGGTTTTCAAACTGAGTTAGAAAAGATTATAGCTACCAACGAAGCCTTTAAAGGAGGCTCTATTCAAAGAGTCGATTACATTGGACCAAGGGTCGGCAAAGAATTAATTCAGAAAGCTATAATAGCAATACTCCTTGGATGTTTGGGAATTTTGATATACGTCATGATTCGTTTTGAAATAGGATTTGCTATTGGAGCTGTTATGGCACTTATTCATGATACTATTATTACTTTAGGCGCAATTTCCATAATGGATAAAGAATTTACCCTCGCTTTAGTGGCAGCCCTGTTAACAGTTATCGGTTTTTCAGTTAACGACACAATCATCATATTTGATAGAATTAGAGAGAATATGAGAAAAGGCGGCAAACTTAGTATCAGAGAATTAGTAAATGAAGGAGTCAATCAAACCCTCACAAGGACAATCCTAACAAGTATAACGGTATTCCTCGTCCTGATTCCTCTATTTGTATTTGGGGGCTCTGTTATTCATGATTTCGCCTTTACAATGATAGTGGGCGCAATTGTCGGTACATATTCTTCAATATTTATAGCAAGCGCGTTTGTTGTATACTGGAGAGAAAGAAAAGGCTCCAAATAATCCTTCACTTAGGTGATATTCACCAATAGTCTTAGATGATCGACTATCTTGTACTTTCCCTATTTATCATAGTAGCTCTGACTGGGTTGATTTCCCACGTTTTCGGATTCCCGGGCAATTTTATTGTACTTGCAGCCTCTCTCTTGTTAGGCTGGTATGGAGGATTTAAAGAAGTTACTATTACTGTTTTAGCCGTATTAGTGGGCCTTGTGCTTCTAGGAGAATTGGTTGAGTTTATTCTTGGTGTTCTGGGAGCAAAAAAATATAAATCCAGTAATAAGGCAATTATTGGCTCTATTGTTTTTGGGATTATAGGTGGTATTTTAGGTATTCCATTCTTTTTAGGTATTGGAGCTGTAATTGGGGCGTTTTTAGGTGCTTTTTTTGGAGCTTTCCTAGTTGAGTTTGTGCTTGAAAAGAATGTCGATCGCGCAATGAAATCAGGCTGGGGAGCATTTATTGGAAGGTTAGCAGGCACTTTCTTCAAAGGCGCAATCGGAATAGCTATGGTCGTAATCACAATTGTATACGCAGTGGGGAATTAATTAATGCAAGAAAAATTAGAAGAAGTTAAAGCTCAAGCTCAAGCTGAACTGGCACAAGCATCCGATGAGGTATCACTTCAGAATTTAAAAGCCAAGTTTCTTGGTAGAAAAGGTGTTATTACTGAGATTCTAAAAGGTATGAAGGATGTTGCTAAAGAAGACCGCCCTAAGATGGGGGTTATGATAAACGAGGTTAAGACCTTTGTTGAAGAGCTCTTTGATCAAAAAGCAAATCAGATAAAAGAAGAAAAAAAGAGGCGATCTATTGCTGAGGAAAAAATAGACGCAACACTCCCCTCAAGGTCTCTTTCTGTTGGAGCTAGACACCCTGTTTCACAAGTTATGGAAGAGATAATTAACATCTTTGAAAAAATGGGTTTTGAAGTGGCAGAAGGTCCTGAGATCGAGACCGACTACTATAATTTCGAAGCATTAAATATTCCTAAAAATCACCCGGCACGAGATATGCAGGACACTTTCTATATCTCAGATGACGTAGTTCTAAGGACCCACACATCGCCGGTTCAGATACGTGTTATGGAGAAAGAGGAGCCGCCCATTAAGATTATTGCCCCAGGCAGAGTCTATAGATGTGACAGCGACGTATCTCACACCCCAATGTTTCATCAGATTGAAGGCTTGTTAATTGATAAAGACATAACGTTTGGAGATTTAAAAGGAGTGCTCACAGAATTCCTAAGACTAATTTTCGGAGAGGGTATTGGAGTTCGGTTCAGACCCAGTTTTTTCCCTTTCACAGAGCCCAGCGCTGAAGTAGACATAGAGTGTGTGATATGCGAAGGGCAGGGCTGTAGAGTTTGCAAAGAAAGCGGATGGTTGGAAATTCTGGGATGCGGAATGGTTGACCCAGAAGTATTTAAAAGTGTTAATTACGATCCTGAGATTTACAGCGGATTTGCATTTGGTATGGGTATTGAAAGAATCACGATGTTAAAGTTTGGTATTAATGACATCAGGCTCTTCTTTGAAAATGATGTCAGGTTTTTAAGGCAATTTGTTTAGTTTTTATGGGAAGATGAATTGAAATAAATTCTCATGTATATTACTAGCCCAATAGTTAAACTTAACTTATATAAAGGAGCGCGGAAAAATGTCGGTTAAACCTGATCATTGGATTAAAAAAATGGCTGAAGAGCACAAAATGATAGAACCTTTTGTGGACGGGCAAGTAAGAGATGGGGCTATTTCCTATGGAGTCTCTGCTTACGGTTATGATATAAGAGTAAGTAATGAATTCAAAGTATTTACCAATATCTATAATTCAGTTGTTGACCCTAAAAGCTTTGATGATAAATCCTTTGTAGAAATAAATGACGACATTTGTATGATTCCGCCAAATTCCTTTGCTTTAGCCAGGACGGTTGAATATTTCAGAATACCTAGAAGCGTAATTACTCTTTGCGTAGGAAAGTCAACTTACGCCCGTTGTGGCATCATTGTAAATGTAACTCCATTTGAGCCTGAATGGGAAGGATATGTAACTCTTGAAATCTCAAATACTACCCCGCTTCCGGCTAAAATTTATGCCAATGAGGGGATTGCTCAGGTTTTATTCTTTGAATCTGATGAGATATGTGATATCTCATATGCGGATAAAAAAGGAAAGTACCAAAAACAAGTGGGAATTACTCCCCCTAAACTCTAATATTTTTGTATTAAGCCCAAACTTAATATCGTTGCATATGTCCTAGATTATTAGCTAATTTTTAGCATAATATACTTTTTTATAAATGCGCTCAAACCCCCTGATTTTATTTCCGTTTTTCGATTTTTCGTGGTATAATACACCATTAATTTTTCCCGCCTGTGAGTCAATACGGAGGTATCTACATTTGGAAGTAAAGAGAGACCAAGAGGACAATATTCCTACAAACGAAGAAAGCTCTTATAGCGCTGAACAAATAAAGGTTTTACCGGGTTTAGAAGCGGTAAGAAAACGCCCGGATATGTACATTGGCGACACAAGCTCAAGGGGTTTTCACCACCTTGTATTTGAGGTTCTAGATAACAGTGTAGACGAAGCTCTAGCGGGCTTTTGTGACAAGATTGTTTTAACTATTCACGTGGACGGGAGCCTAACTGTTGAAGATAACGGTCGAGGCATCCCTGTAGATAAACACGAAGAAACAGGTAAGTCCGCAGCTGAAGTTGTTATGACAATGCTTCATGCAGGTGGTAAGTTTGAAGGCAAAGTTTATCAGGTTTCAGGTGGTCTCCATGGCGTTGGTGTAACCGTTGTAAACGCCCTATCCGAATATCTCATACTAGAGATTAGAAGGGAAGGGAAGGTTTGGTACCAGAGATATGAGCGTAGTGAAGCTGTAACTGAATTAAAAGAAACTGGTAAAACTGACCGATCTGGAACAAAAATCAGGTTTAAGCCTGACGACACAATCTTTGAAGTAACTGAATTTAACTACGATACCCTTGCTCACAGGATTAGAGAACTCGCTTTTCTAAACAAAGGTCTTACTATTCAAGTTATTGATGAGAGAACAGGTAAGGACCAAGAATTTGTTTATGAAGGTGGAATTGTAGCATTCATAGACGAGCTTAATAAAAACAAAAAACCACTTCATCCTGATCCCATATATGTTATAGGAGAAAAAGACGATATCATCGTGGAAGTTGCGCTTCAGTATAACGATAGTTATTCAGAGACTATTTTCGCTTACGCAAATAATATCAACAACATAGAGGGCGGGACCCATTTGACTGGGTTTAGAGGTGCTCTAACAAGAACTGTTAACAAGTATGCCGAGGACAAAGGGCTTGTTAAAAATGCCAAGGTCTCACTAAGCGGTGAGGATGCAAGGGAAGGGCTTACTGCTGTAATTAGCGTAAAGCTCCCTGATCCAAAGTTTGAGGGACAAACAAAGACCAAACTCGGCAACACAGAAGTTAAAGGAATAGTAGAAGTACTTCTCAATGAGAAGCTTGGTATATTTTTTGAGGAAAACCCCTCAGTTGGTAAAAAGATAATTGATAAGGCAGTTGATGCGGCCAGGGCGAGAGAAGCCGCTAGAAAGGCGAGAGAGCTTACGAGAAGGAAAAGCGCTCTTGAGTCTGGTTCTCTTCCAGGAAAGCTCGCAGATTGTCAGGAGCGTGACCCTGAGCTGTGTGAAGTCTATCTCGTAGAGGGTGAATCTGCTGGTGGTTCGGCTAAACAGGCTAGAGCTAGATATAACCAAGCCGTTTTGCCTCTTAAGGGTAAAATCCTAAACGTTGAAAAAGCAAGATTCGACAAGATGCTCAGCAATGAAGAAATCAGGACACTTATAACCGTATTGGGCACTGGAATCGGCAGTGATGACTTTGATATTAACAAACTTCGCTACCATAAAGTAATACTAATGACAGACGCAGACGTTGATGGTTCTCACATTAGAACTCTACTACTTACTTTCTTCTACAGACATTTTCCAGAGATAATAGAAAAGGGGCATTTATATGTAGCACAGCCACCTCTTTACCGCGTGAAAAAGGGTAGAGATGAGAAATATTTAAAAGACGATTATGAGTATGAAGATCACTTCTTGGAGTTAGGAACCGGGGGTGTTTCTCTGAAAGCGTCAGATAATGGAAACGGGGTTAAGGAGATTAAAGGCGCCAAGCTCCTGGATATAATTAAAAAATCTATTGCTTATGAAAGAGCACTCGGTAGGATAGGAAAGTTCGGAAGAGATATTAAAATTGTTGATGCTTTTGCAAGTAGGGATGGGTTTAAGAAGAGCCATTTAAAATCTGAAAATGAAGCGGAGTTTGAGGCGCATCTTCAGGGTATAAAAGAGTGGATTGAAGCCAGATATCCAGATGTTGCCTCTCTAGACTGGAAGCTTCTTGATGACCCCGAGCACAACTGCTCAAAGATTTCTTATAGCTTTAAGGAAAATGGCCGCAACAGAAGTACCATTGTTGATTTTGACTTTTTAAATTCCCCGGATTTCGAGGAAATTAAGAAGCTGAAAGATTCAATTAAAGCTGCAGGAGACCCCCCTTACAGTGTTGGAGAAAATAACGATGCTGTAGAGCTGCCAAGTCTTGCAGAGGTTACTGAGCACCTACTCTCACGAGGCAAGAAGGGCATGTCTATTCAGCGCTACAAAGGTCTTGGTGAGATGAACCCTGAGCAGCTCTGGGAAACAACCATGAATCCTGAAACAAGAGTTCTAAAGCAGGTCATGATTGAGGATGCTTTTCAAACCGATGAGATCTTCACTGTACTTATGGGAGATCAGGTCGAGCCAAGAAAGCTCTTCATTGAAACCAACGCTCTTAATGTAAGCAACCTAGACGTCTAATTCTATTCATTAATTTGACTTAGAAAATCAATATTTCCCTTCCAAATTAAGATAGCCTTATTTCGGAAACTTGTATATAAAACCTGATTTAATTGGGGAACTAGTTAGGAAATACTTTAGGACATATAGCCGTAATGCTGCATTACTAAAATAGCTATGCTGATAACTATCAAGTTTAAGATTGCTATTGGGAATAGTACTTTCCATCCAAGATTCATAACCTGATCATAGCGGAAGCGGGGAAGTGTAAACCTCACCCAGATAAAGAAGAACAAGAACGCGAGAACTTTGCCTACGAAAACAATAGGGGGCAGATACCAATGAGTATCAATGTCTATACCAAACCATCCTCCAAACGGTAGCGGATACCACCCTCCGAAAAATAGTGCTACTATGAGACACGACATTACAATCATGTGCGTGTACTCAGCCATAAAAAACATTGCAAACTTCATACTGCTGTACTCAGTATGATACCCCGCTACAATTTCCGGCTCAGCCTCAGGCATATCAAAAGGAAGCCTGTTTGTCTCTGCAAAAACCGCGGCAAGGAACACAATAAAACCAAGTATTTGAGGGAATACAAACCAATAGTTCTGCTGTGCTTCTATGATGTCGTCTAGCCTAAGTGATCCCGTCCATGCTATAACACCCAAGATCGAGATTCCCATAGCAAGCTCATAGCTCACCATTTGTGCAGCACCCCTGAGCCCACCCAAAAATGAGTACTTGCTGTTTGACGCCCAGCCACCGAGCACAATTCCATAAACTCCTAAGGAGCCTATTGCTAGAACATATAGAATTCCAACATTTAAGTCGGCTATTTGAAGCTTAACGAATATAGGGTCTTGAACTAATCCAAAAAGAGTAGTCTCAAATCCTCTGCCTATTGGGATTACAGCAAGGGCGATCAAAGCCGTAACTAATGAGAATGCGGGCGCCACTACGTAGATGTATTTATTGGCGTCCCTGGGGATTATATCTTCTTTAAATATAAACTTTACACCATCAGCCAGTGGCTGTAGAAAGCCAAAGGGACCTACACGGTTTGGACCTAATCTGTCTTGTATGAATGCGCTTACACGTCTCTCTGCCAGAGTTAAATAAGCAACCAGCGTGAGAACCACGAAAAATAGAAGTGCAATTTTTATTATTGTAATACTTAATTCAGCCCAAATCATAATTTATCTCTTAACTAATCAAATTAGCCCCTTGTGCTAACTCCTAGAGCCCCTATGTTATCGTAATTTATTCCTTCATATGTCGGTATATTTTTTGCTATATCCAACATGATCTCTGAGGGATCACTATAATCAAATCCCTGTTTTTGCAGCTTGCTTCCAACAAAGGATAGAATCTCCCAATCCGGCTTTGCTGTTCCCGGAGGATCTATGACTTTTTTTATTCTCTGAACCCTTCCTCTGTCATTTGTAAAAGTGCCGTCTTTCTCATATGCACTAACACCTGGGAGAATCACATGAGCCATTCTGACCGTTTCTGTGAGTTTGTAATCCTGCACTACTAGGAGTGATAACTTTGAAAGTGCTTGTTTTAAATTTTCTCTGTCTTCTTCTATTACAAGATCAAATAAATCAAGCCCAGCAACATAAAGGACCTTAATTCTGCCCTCTAGTATGGAGTCTATAATCGGCAAAATATTATTTGATCCATATGGATAACCCATATCCTTCACGCCTGTGCTATTTGGGTAGGGATCGGTGCTAACTAAACCAAAGTGTTTTGGTTCACTAATTAGCCCGATATTTCCTGCAATATTATTAGTGTTAGTTGTCTCTCCTATTTTCTTAAGTAGGAATAGTTCTTCATTAGTTAGTGTTGGTGATGCAATGAATGCTATAGAGTCAGGTGAAGAACTTCTTGCCTGTGAAATTTCTTCAACGACCAGTTCTGTCACCTGTTCCCAGTCTGAGAGTTTAAATCCCTCTCCCTCTCTTACAATCGGATCTTTTAGCCTGGTTTCTTTTTCTTGTACTTCTTTAAAATCGTATCGTCCTCTGTCGCATATCCAATGTTCATTTACATCCATATTCGTTCTTGGTCTGACTCTTGAGACCTTGCCTTTTCTTGGGTCGACCCCTACTGTTATGTTGCAACCGTTGCTACAGAGGGAACATACGGTGTCATGAAACTTCCAATACCAGACCCTCTCTTCATGAAGTGTGTCTTTATTGAGCAATGCTCCAACCGGGCAAAGATCGGTGACGTTTCCCGCAAGCTCATTGTCCAGTTTCTTACCTGGAAAAACTACTATTTTTTTCCTGAACCCGCGCCCGTTATATCCAAGCTCTCCAGTTTTTGTAATTTCATCGGTAAATCTGACACACCTGGTACACATAATGCAGCGATTAGGATCATAAACAATTTTATCGCTTAAGTAATACTTTTGCCTAACTTTTTTCTGTTCAGGACCCTCGATTCTGCTATACCCGGGTCCGTGTTCTACGGTTGTAAGCTGAAGAGGACATTCACCACCCTTGTCGCATATAGGGCAGTCCAGGGGATGATTTATTAAAGTGAATTCTACAGTTGCTTTCCTGGCTGCAACCGCTCTTTTAGAGTTTGTTTTAACTATAAGGCCTTCTCTGACATAGGTGTTACAGGCCGGCATAACCTTTGGTACGCCCTCAATCTCTACTAAACACTGCCTGCATTGGGCAACTACGCTAAGGGCGGGATGATAACAGAAATGTGGAATATCCGTACCAATTCGGGATGCAGCCTCAATTATATTAAGGCCGTCTTCTACTTCAATTTCTTTTCCGTCAATTGTCAGTTTTGGCATGGAGAATTATCAATAAAAATAAAGTTTTGAAAATAGTATCTGAGCATTATTGTCTTAGCAAGTAATGCCATATAAAGTGAGTTTACCCAATATCTGCCAACATGCCGCAATTAGACCCTCCGATTTAAATTCATAAGAAGCAGATATACAAAAAAACAAAGCTATTTCAGGGAGTTAAGTAAAAGATCTATCGAGAACAAGTACAATATGCTTAATACCGTTTATATGGGGTTGTGTTATACTTGAAATATAATAATATGCGCTCAAAAGTACTTAAACCTATATTAATATTTCTGTTAATTATAGCCCTCATAACAGCGCTCATGTTTTTTGCTGTCCAGTCAAACATTTTCAAACAATTTCTGAGGGTTACAACTAATGCCGTAGTTAGCTCCCTGACAAGCCAAGGTTTTATCATAGGCAGCATTGAGGGGGATATCCTTAGAGGGATCATCTTAAGGGATGTATCTTTTGAAATTGAGGGTCAGCCCTTCATCGAAACTGATGAAATATTTATCGATTATTCCCTACCTCTTTTGCTAGATAGCTCAATGTTATTTAGTAAAGTTATCCCACTAGACGAAGTGTCTATAACAGGTCTTAAGATTAATCTCGTACAAAATGAAGACCGGACCTGGAATTTTGAAAAATTAGGTGCATGGAAAGAGCCCAAGGATAAAGAGGACTCTCCAGAGTGGAATATCTTTATTCACAATGCCATACTGTCTCAGGCTAAGATAAGAATAGATGACCGGGTTAAGAAGCAAATAACAGATCTCAAATCAGACAAGATAGACCTAACTATCAAGATGTTTAAGATTGACGAAAGAATCGAGATGCAACTTAGAAAAAGTAACCTCGGCATAGTGTTTGAGGGATCTGAAGATGATGTCATGTATCTGGACGATATAACCGGCAGAGCAACCTATCGTAAAGGTAAAGAAACAGACAAATTTGATTTGAGGCGTCTCAACTTTATTACCGGAGGGGCTGAAATTTCTTTAAAAGGTGTTGCTACCAATTTACAGCATCCGGATTTCAGTCTCCAGGCTAAAGGTGTTGATATTGGTAAGGATGATGGAATTGGCGATATCAACATGGAGTTAGAAGCTAAGGGGCACTATGAACAATATAGATACCTTACCGCTCAGGGAAAACTTAAACTGGTCAAGTCTACCTTGAAGGGGAAAAAGATAACCGGAGGTATTGATGACATTAGTGTCGACGGCTCAGAAGTAAAGTTAAAAAGAGGGACACTAAGTGCTGATTTTGGTGGCGCATCTTTTTCAGGGGATTTGGATCTGGAAGAGATTATGGCAGAGGGAGAGAACAATAATCTCAATATAAATCTCTCCATAGATTCCTTAAACGCCTCGAGAATATTAGAGATGTTTGAAACAAAAGAGGCCACAGAAGAGAGTGAAGAATTAGAAGAGCAAGTAAATGCAATTCTCGATGCAAATATAAACGCAGCATTGAACATAACAGGGAGTTGGAATAAAAATCAGGATCTGGAAGCTCTGTTTGATTTATCTAGGTTCAGCTTGATAGGCAGCGATGTCGGAGAATTAACCCTAAGCGGTCCAATAAGACTTAAGGGTTCTTCTCTTGATTACGATCTTGATACAAATTTTATTAAAACAGACCTGGCCTTCTTATTAAAGAATGATAATTTCAAAAGCAGCATTAATTCCAAGCTCAAGCTTATAGGGTCTATCCCATTTGAAGAGGATTTTCTTAACGGTTTCGAGGGGTCTGTTGATGGCAACATTCTTCCTTCTACTATATCAAGTCTCAATATCAAAGAGGGGAAAGTTCAAGCTAATTATAGCCAGGGTTTACTGAATATTAAGTCTTTCCTTATAGATTCAGATTCCGCAACATTTAAAGCGTCCGGGTCCATTAACCAAGAAGGTTCAAATGGGATAAATTATAGCGCGGATATATCTGACCTTGGAGTATTGTCCAATTTTACGGACGATATGGATCTTAAAGGATTTTTAAAAATTAAAGGCAATGTAAAAGGTGATTTCGCCAGGCCGAAAATTGTTCTAACTGCAAGTGGATCTGATATCACAGATGAAATAGGCAGTTTTATAATAAAAGATTTAGAGTTTTCGGGAGACAGCATTATTAGTTATGAAAATCCTGAGCTGCATATCAAGGGCTCTATGAAGGGGGCTGAGATTAATGGGCAGAGAATTAAAACTGCCAGTTTCAAAGCCGACAGCAAAGGTGAGATAATAGATGGTAGCTTGAATGTTCTAGGTTCCTCGAATGCCAAATACAAAGTGGATTTTAAGCTTACGGAACTAAATGAAAATGAAAGTAAGATAGAGGTAAGTAATATTAACCTCAATTTTCAAAAAGAGGTGTTAAAAAACAAGACGCCGGTTTTGTTATCCATATTTAAAGACCGTATTAGCGTAAGTTCTTTTAATCTTTATCATAAAGATAACTATATTATCGGGGCTGTTGATTTAAGTTATGATGGTGGCCTTAAGGGTTCTTTGGAGTTAAAGCAATTAAATTTGGAAGATGTCTCACAGTTATTAAACCTATATTTCCCTTTGAAGGGACACCTAACTGGTCTGATAGATCTTGACACCTCTCTTAAATATCCTGATATAAAAACTAATATTAAAGCTGAAAATCTGGAGTTCATGAGTTTCACAAGTGATGAGCTTTCATTAAATCTACTCGTATCTAAAAGCGGTGTGGATTTTAACCTCGACATAAATGATAAGGCTCAAAAAATACTGACGGCAAATGGAAAAGCTAACATAGATCTAAGTTCCTCTAATTTACAAGAAAGCTATAAGAAAGGAACCATTGATATCAATATTCGCTCAAACGGCGTAGATATTAGCCCGCTTGCCGCGTTTAACCCAGAGCTTCAAAAAATAGATGGAAAATTAAAGATTGATGTAAGCGCTTTTGGAACTGGCGAGAATCCAAATGTTTCAGGAAAAATCGAAGTGGAAGATGTTAAATGCGATCTTTATTCCCTTCGTAATGATGTGGAAATTTCCCATGCAGTGATGGACCTAGACGGTGTATATGCAGTACTGCAACCGGTAATAATTAACACTGGCGAAGGTAAGGGTATTTTTGACGGAAGGATAGATTTGAGAGATCTGACTTATACAGCTAAAGGTACAATGGATGGGATGTTGGTTAAATCAAATCCTGATGACGTAACAGCAAATCTTTACGGGGATATCAAAATTAAAGGTCAGGGATTTAAGGCTTTTATTGACGGTAAAATTACGGCAAATGAAGTCAAAGCGATTGTTCCGGAAAAACCAGTGAAATATATAGAGAACATACAGTTTGTTGACGACCGAAGCGCCCGGCTAGAAGAATTTGTCTTTACAGGAAAAGGCCCGGAAGATTATTTTATAGAGCATATAGCTATGGATATCAATGTAGATATACCAAACAATTCTTGGATTAAAGGTAGCGGAGCAAATATTGAGGTAGAAGGCAAGCTTAATGTCAAGAAAAATTACGGTGAGATGTATGTTGTAAGCGGCAGTATCGATGTGGTCAGGGGTGAATACCATTTTATGGGCAAACTTTTTAACATTGAAGGGGGCACAGTTAGCTTTAGGGGTAAAGAAGTTGTTAATCCCTTTTTGGATGTAAGGGCTTTGTATGAGGTTTCGAGTGTTCAGGTCTACATCAATATCACAGGTACAGCGGAAAAACCCAAAATACAGCTTACAAGTGATCCGCCCCTTGATGAGAATGAAATTGTGTCCTATCTAGTTTTTGGAACCTCTACTGACAATCTTTCCTCCGATGACAGGTTAGCTTTTCAAGAAAGAGCCGGTCAGGTGCTTGGCACTATGGCCGTGGGAGAGTTAAGGGAGATGCTGGGTGAGGAATTTGCCATTGATGTAATAACTATAAAGGGAGGAGAGACAGGATTTAGGGATACGCATGTAGAAGTAGGTAAATACATTACTAAAGACCTATATGTCGGCTATGAGCGTTTTTCCTATGAACGCTTTTATTATGAACGTTATTTCTTTAGCCCCGGACTCCCTTCTTCGACTGTAACGGCCAATAGGGCTGTTATAGAATACAGGCTTTTTGATTTCTTAACCCTGGAAAGTGATATTGGCGAAGAGTCGGGAGCCGACCTCTTCTTTAACTTTGATTACTGATTCAATCTATAACCTCCCTAAATTATTAGCATATTTGAATGTCCGGTCAATAATGTTAAAGAGTTGTCTAATTTGTTAAAAGTCTTGATATTGAAAATTCCGTATGCTAACATCAGAAATAAATATCAGGGTAAGGTGGTATTAAGCAGCCAGAGAGTCATATGACTAAAATACTAATACTCCCATTCTTAATTTTATTGTTATATGGCGGATGTAGTAGTAGCAATCAGGAAGCAAATACTTGCTATCTTCTGACTTCCTCAAATCCTTGTTTTGATTCCAATATAGATGGAAGTACCTCAACAGTAATTGATCAAACTGTCGAAGAGGTTATCTCTGATCAGCAAAACATGGAAGGGTTTCAGATGTCTTTGGACATAAATAATATTACGAAGATAACAATTCGACCACAGGGTTTCGATTCAGATCCCTCTTTTTGTCCCTATGAACAAAGTGCGTTAGTTATCAAGACTAGAAAAGATTGGCAAAGATTTAGAAACAGTTGTATTTTCTCAGTTCTTGAATTGCCAGATGTTGATTTTGAAAACCATATTGTTTTAGTTTCTAACTTTGCTGTGGCTCAGTTTGGGACAACAATAGAAGCAGTTCTAGAGTTTGATAACAGATTAAGCGTGGTTATAAATGATTCTGTTTCACTGATACCACCACCTGGAGCTGGATTTCCTATTAACATAGTATCCGTTCCCAGGGTAGATTTGCCTGTGGATTTTATTAGAGTCAAAAATGATATAACACCCACTATTCCTTGTTTGGATGCATCTAGTGATTCGAGAATTTTAGAAGATAATATAGAGTGTCCAACTGATGCGTTGGTACAAATATGTAATACCTTTCTATGTAGTAATTTGGATTTATATTTTGCGCCCTTTGTTTGCTTAGCGTCGAGTTGTTTTGATTTTTCATGTCAGGTTAGTGAATTAGGTGACACATTTGAATCTATGGGCACAGGTGATTTTAATATTGAGACTGTTGTTGGGAATCGGATAACAGGCATGGTAACAATAGACTTCTTTGGGGCGGGGATGGTTGATTTTGAATACTCTTGCTCACCGCTTGTTAATTGATTCTGATATCTGATGAGTTTATTGTTGTCACTATTTATTAAGAAATTTTCTTATACCGCGCACAGCCTGCATTATTCTTTTTTCATTTTCCACCAGCGCAAACCTTACAAAGCCCTCACCGTAGTTCCCAAACCCTACTCCAGGAGAAACAGCTACTTTGGCTTCCTCAACTAAACGCTTTGAGAATTCAAGAGATCCCATGCTTTTAAACTCCTCAGGTATTTCTCCCCACACGAACATAGTGCCCTTTGGCTTGGGTATGTGCCACCCGGTTCTGTTTAATCCTTCAACAAGCCTGTCGCGTCTAAGCTTATAAAGGTCTCTAATGTCGTCCACGCATTCCTGTGGACCGTTGAGTGCTGCTATTCCGGCTACTTGTACAGGTGTGAATATTCCGTAGTCCATATAGCTTTTTATTCTTTTCAGAGCGGAAACTATCTTAGCGTTTCCTACCATAAATCCTATTCTCCAGCCTGGCATGTTATAGCTTTTAGATAGAGAATAAAATTCGACCCCTACTTCTTTTGCCCCGGGGATTTGAAGAAAACTCGGAGCCTCGTATCCATCGTAGCATAGCTCTGCATAAGCAAGGTCATGCACTACAATCAGGCCTGTTTCCTTAGCAAGCTCATAGATGCTCTTAAAAAAATCGAGATCCACTGTCTCAGTCGTTGGATTATTGGGGAAAGAAATCATGAGCACTTTTGGCTTAGGCCACATTTCTTTTACTGATTTTTCAATTGACTCTAAAAGTTCAGATCCACTGGAAAGCGGAACGCTTTGAACGTCTCCTCTTGAAATGATTACGGAGTATATATGAATCGGATATGCGGGATTAGGTACAATCACGGTGTCTCCAGGTGATAGTATTGATAACATCAGATGGGAGATACCTTCTTTTGATCCAATTGTGACCACAGTTTCAGATTCCGGGTCTAGGTCTACATCATATTTTCTCTTGTACCAGTCACAAATTGCCAATCTTAATTTTGGTATTCCTGCGGAAGCTGAATATCTATGTGCCCTGGGGTCATGTGATGCCTCTACTAATTTGCTGACTATATGTTCCGGAGTCGGCTGATCGGGGTTGCCCATTCCAAGGTCAATTATATCTTCTCCTTGCGCGCGAGCCTTAGTCTTGAGCTCGTTTACAATGTTAAAAACATATGGAGGCAGACGCCTAATAAGTGAAAAATCTTCTGGTGTTTGGGGCATTGTTATTCCTTTTTAATTTAGAGATAATATAAGTGAATCCTTGACAATCTCAAGGTAAATAAGCCAAAATACTTCTTTGTAGATAAATTCTGGGTCTCGTGAATATGAAATCTATAGTACTTGTCATAATATTAAGTTTATTCTTTCCTTTATCAAGCGGTTCCGTTGAGGATTATCCTCAGTACGGAAAAGCATCATGGTACGGGGGAAAGTTTCACGGTAGAAAAACCGCTAGTGGTGTGCGTTTTAACAAACATAGCTACACAGCAGCCCATAAAAAACTCCCCTTCGGAACAATTATCAGAGTAATAAATTTAAGAAATGGTAAAGATGTTTATGTTAGGGTTAATGATAGAGGCCCCTTTGTAAAAGGACGTATACTTGATCTCTCTCTTGCTGCAGCAGAGGCGATAGCTTTTAACGGAAGAGGGGTTGTCAGAGTCAAAGTTGAATTAGTATCGTTACCTTAAATTCAAGCACTATGTGATTTGTAATCTTTAGAAGATAACACTCCTGTGTTAAAATCCATATGACATGAATGTCAAAACACTACTCTTAATAATCATTATTCCTGTCGTATTCGCATGCGGGAAAAAAAGCACTACCTCATATCCAAGTCCTGAACGAAAACCCCCTTCAGCTCCCGGTTATACAATTGAAGGCTCTACTCAGGTTGGGCTCGCTTCTTGGTATGGAATTGAAGAACACAACAATTATGCTGCTAGTGGTGAGCGGTTCAGTAAGCATGATTACACCGCGGCTCATAAAACCCTTCCCATGGGAACTGTAGTAAGGGTTACTAATTTAGAGAACGGGAGAGACGTCATAGTAAAAATTAATGATCGGGGTCCTTTTGTTGGGGACCGCATCATTGACCTCTCGCATGCTCCAGCTACATCAATAGATATGGTTCAGAAAGGGGTAGTTAGGGTAAAGGTGGAGGTAGTTTCAACCCCGTCTTCAAAAACCTCAAATTATTTTACACCTGAGTACACAGTACAAGTTGCTTCATATAGTAATGTGAGTAGTGCAAACAATGCAAAGAGAGTACTGGACCGCGAATTTAATGATGTAAGGGTTGAATCTGTTAATGTAAAAGGAAAAAAATATTATAGAGTTAGAGTAGGGCGTTATAGTAGTAAAAACGATGCCAGAAAGGCGGCTTCAAAGCTCAGGAAGCAGGGTTACACCACAAGGGTAATTCTCGAATAATTCAATCACATACAAGAGGACTTTTAATTATGGATCAATTTGTTAAATCACATGGACTGGGAAATGATTATTTTGTAATGAATCAATCTGAAATATCATTTGAACTTACACCTGATGTGATACAACTACTTTGTCATAGAAACTATGGTATAGGGTCGGACGGGATACTTCTCTTAGTCCCGTCGGATAAAGCTGATTTTGGCTTGAGAATATTAAACCCAGACGGCAGTGAAGCAGAGAAGAGCGGAAATGGACTCAGAATTTTCGCCAAATACTTATTTGAGCACGGTCATTGTGATAAAGAGGTATTCACTATTGATACTCTAGGTGGGATTGTTACCGCAGAGCTTGAGACAGATGATGGCTTAGTTCCGTTTGTAACAGTTGAGATGGGGGACGCTATATTCCAAAGCAATTTGATACCAGTTGCTGGGGATAAGAGAGAGGTGGTTCAGGAGGAGATTAGCGTTGGGGGTGAATCATTAAAGATTACAGCAGTGTCAGTTGGAAACCCTCACTGTGTAGTATTTGTTGATGAGCTAAGCGAGGATCAAATCAGAAAACTTGGCCCTTTACTTGAGACCCATGAACTTTTCCCAAATCGTATAAATGTCCAGTTTGCAAAACCTGTATCCAGAAACAAAGTCGAAATACTCATATGGGAACGTGGCGCTGGTTATACACTTGCTTCCGGCAGCAGCTCTTGCGCGGTAGCGTCGGCATGTGTAAAAAATGGTTTCACTGACGGCAGTGTTACAGTTTCAATGCCTGGAGGCGAGCTGGATATAAATATCAGAGAAGACTGGTCCATAAAAATGAGGGGAGCGGTGGAAGAAGTAGCAGTAGGCAATTTAAGCAGTGATATATTAAAAAGAATTGAAGCTCTAAATCTTTAATCAAACTTTCTAAAACCTTTCGAAGATTATGAAAAAGTTCTTAATATCAGCGAGCACAATACTCCCTATCTCTTCAAAACCTTTGAAGAATTGCGCTGTTTATATTGAAGATGGAAAAATTAAAGATATAGGAAGTCAGTCCGAACTTAAGAAAAGATATCACAAGGTCGAGCAAATCAATCTTGGAGATGGAATCCTTCTTCCAGGTTTTATAAATGCCCACATACATCTGGAGCTTGGATGGATTAGAAATCGAATTGGCAGCTTTAAAGGTTTTACAAAATGGCTTGAGCAAATAATCGGTGCGAAGAGAGAGGGGGTTAGCAATCAGGAAATAGAGGATTCTGTATCAGACGGAATAAAATCGCAGATAGAGTGCGGAGTAACTACAGTAGGAGAAATTTCATCTTATGATGGTCTGGATATACCAATATTGAAGAAATCAGGACTTAGAACTGTGCTTTTTAGAGAAGCCGTGGATAGTAAAGAAGAAATAATGGATTTTGATAATTTTAAGACATCTCCTCTTTATGAGGAAAGACTATTTCCTCATGCGCCCTATTCTTGTAGTCCACAACTTTTAGAGAAGGTGCTAAAGTCTTGTAAGAAAAGTAAAAGACCGATCGGTATACATCTTGCTGAAAGTAGAGAAGAGATTGAGTTTGTAAATAGAAAAGCCAATAAAATTGAAAATGAAGTCTTTCCACTAATTGATAAGAAGTCATTTAAACGAAAACAGGCTGATACTCCATTTGAATACTTAAGAAGTCATGGGTTTTTTGATAAGACTAAAGTCACAACCATTCACATGGTTCAGGTCAAACCGGATGAAGTCAAAGAAATAAGGGATCTGGATATTGGAATTGTTTTATGTCCGAGAAGCAATTTGTTTCTCCAGGTTGGTGTGCCTCCCCTTAGAGAATATTCAAAACTCAGAAGGGTAGGTTTGGGAACAGACGGACTTTCCAGTAACTATAACCTCAGTTATTTCGAAGAGTTTCGGGTGCTTCATCTTCTCTGGTCGGATGCTTTAGGAAAAGAAGCCTCATTTGAAGCAGTTTATACAGCTACTCTCGGCGGAGCCTCTTCTCTATTTCTGGAAGATAAAATTGGTAGCATTGATATTGGAAAACAGGCTGATCTTATATTTCTAAATTCAAAGAATGAATCCAAAAATCCTTACCTCTCAGTCGTCTCTTCTAATAAAGAAAACCTTGAACTCTTAATGGTTAATGGAAATATCCTGTATTCCAAGAATCCAGACCCAACCAAGAACTAACATGCCTCAGAAGATAAATAAAGTCTTTGTCTATGGAACACTCCTACAAGGTGAGTTCAGAAGCCGACTTATGAGCGATTGCAAACTTCTAAATGTCTTAGAAGTACCTGGAATTCTCTATGACACTGCTAGAGGCTATCCAGCCGCAGTATTTGATGAAAAGTCTCAGCAAACCGTGTGTGGAGAACTCTACATTATGGGTAACCCAAGTAATAAATTAAAAGAGTTAGATGAAGTCGAATCAGTAGATACATCCTTATTTAAAAGAGTGCCTTTGAATCATAGGGAGATAGATTTCTATTCTTATGGAGCAGGTTCACTTCTACAAGATTGTAAAGTCCCACAAAATAAGATTACGGAAGGGAATTGGAGAAGATTTTCCTCGCTTTCATTTCACGATCCGATTTCTTTCGCACTAAATTTTGAAGACCGACAGAAATATCTATACAGAGAGGCTATTTCACCGAATGCTGAAGGATCTGTTTATATCAGGGGGGACTTACCCATACTAGTCAGCGCTCCCCATGCCTCTGTCCATGAAAGGATGGGCAAGTTAAAAAGACAAGAGTTTTATACCGGTGCCTTGTCAGTATTGATGCACGCGCTAACTGGCTGTCATACGCTTTATACAAATAGACTCATGAAATCAGACCCTAACTATAATGACGATTCTCCTTATAAAGCTAAATTAACTGAGATAGTAAAAACAAATGAGATTAAATTTCTTATTGACCTGCATGGTACGGGTTCAGAAAGGGAGCATGACATTTATCCAGGAGTAGGAATCAGTAAAGAGTTTTTGTTAAGTAATGATAATTTTATGGATGGGCTTGAGAGTGAGGCTGCACTAAACGATATATCAGTTGGGGGTTTAGATATATTTCCTGCTGCAAAACAGATGACTGTAACCAAGTATGCCGCAAGAGAGCTTGGAGTTCCGTCAATCCAGCTTGAGATTAACCGAAGACTAAGACAGCCTGAAAAAACTCCGCAAGAGTTTATAAAACTCGTTAAGTTTTTGAGAGACTTTATAGAAAAACTATCCTACTTGATCAGCTAGAACTTCGGCTATGTGTTTTGTTGTATTTTCTGATAAGTGTTCAATCTGGTGATGGCATGAAACACCTGATATAGCAATTATTGTCTCAGGGGATGTTTTTCTTATTGCGGGCAATAATCTGTCTTCAGCGATAGTTTTAGAAACTTCATAATGCTCACTTTCATAACCAAAGCTGCCCGCCATTCCACAACAGCCCGCACCGCTTTCACTGACATTGCATCCCGAGAGTGAGAGAATCTCAAGAGCTGAGGTATTGCCAATTAAAGATCTTTGATGGCAGTGCCCATGATAAAAAACATCAGGCCCGCTCTTTTTCCAATCTATATTGAGCTTATCGGACTTGTGCAGTTTTAATAAAAATTCATCAAGCACATATGAATTTTCAGAAAGAACACGGGCATCCTCATTATTTGCCAGAAGGTCGAGATACTCATCTCTAAAAGTTAGTATGCAGCTAGGCTCTGTTCCGACAATCGGAATACCTTCCAAAGCATATTGAGCAAGGGTAGATACGTTCTTAAAAGCGCTTTCCCTGGCAGGCTCAATCATCCCTTTGCTTAACATTGGACGACCACAGCAAACTCGATTTTCAACTAATGTCACCTCAAAACCTGCGGCCTCGAGTATTTTTACTGCAGCCTTACCAATTTCGGGGTGATAATATGTAGCCCATGTGTCATGAAAGTAAACAACTTTGTTTGTTGATTTCTTTGCAGTAGGTTGCATATAATTGTTAAACCAACTTATAAAGTCTTTATTTGCCAGTTTTGGTAACGATCTCTCCTTGTGAATCCCTATTTTGGATAGGATTTCTTTGGAAACGGTGTTATTAAGAGCAAGATTTGATATCGAAGGTATGGCAGATGTATACCTACTCATTTCATGTACATATCCAAACAACTTATCACGCATGGAGAATCCATGCTCGTTATGATATTGACCTAGAAATTCAAGCTTCATCTTGGCGGCGTCCACGCTTGAGGGGCACTCGCTTTTACAAGCCTTGCATGAAAGACATAGATCAAAGACTTCATATATCTCTTTGCTATTCATAGTCTCTGGCGGCAGAGTTCCTGATACGATTGCTCTTAAGATATTAGCTCGGGCTCTCGTCGTATCTCTTTCATTCTTTGTTGCTATGTAAGAAGGACACATAATTCCTTCTCCCAGCTTACGGCACACACCCTGACCGCTGCACATCTCAACCGCACCCGTAAATCCATTATCTGAAGACCAGTCTAGGTATGTTTGGAGCACTTGAGGTTGATAGGATTCTCCAAAACGTAGATTCTCTTTAGGAGATGGAACGTCCACAACCTTGCCCGGATTAAAAATACCTTCAGGGTCAAATATGGATTTGAGTTCTTTCATTACCTGATACAACTCTTTACCAAAAAGCCGTTCATTCAGATAGCCCCTTTGAAGACCGTCCCCGTGCTCACCACTCATAATCCCACCATATTTTAGAGCTAACTTAAAAGCTTCTTCAGTCAGCTCTCCCATTATGCGAATACCGTTTTCGGATTTTAAGTTGACCAGAGGCCTGATATGCAAACACCCTGCGCTTGCGTGACCGTAGAAACCGGCATTTGTATCTAAACGTTTTAACAAATCGCTAATATCTTCTACATAATTTGGAAGTTGGTCGACCGGTACCGAAACATCTTCAATGCATGGTATGGGTTTAAATTCACTTCTCTTGCTCATAAGAAGCCCAAGGCCAGCTCGCCTCACTTCCCATACATTTTTTTGTGCTTGAGGTGAGAGAGCATAAGTTGTTTGACACTTAATATTTTTAGTATTTAGATATGAACTCAGATTCCTGGCTTTTTTATTCACTTCCGATTCAGTATTACCATAGAATTCCACAACTAAGATTGCTTCAGGGTCTCCGTCTATAAAAGTAAGCATCTTGGAGAATGAAGGATTCGCTCGAGTAAGATCAATCAGATACTTATTTATAAGCTCTATTGCTGAAGGGTCATTTTTTAGGACAGAAGGGACCGATTCCATAGCTTGGGCCATGGAATTAAACTGAAGAATCGCAAGTCCTGTGTGTGTCGGTCTATCAACTAACTTGAGAGTAAATTCCGTTGCCAAACCCAGAGTGCCTTCTGCGCCTGCTAAGAGTTTTGCCGGGTTAAAGGAGTTTTCTAAGAAATAGTTAAGACTGTAGCCAGATGCCCGTCTCCAATGTTTGGGGAAATCACTTTTAATTAAGTCAGAATATTGTTCTCTTAATTTAATAAGTTGCTGGTAGAGGTCGTTTCCAATATTGCATTTGTTAAGCTCTAATAACTTCCCTTGATTAATATATAACTTACAGGCTTCTACATTATCTCCCGCCATCCCATATAGAATTGAGTGTGCCCCCGTTGCATTATTTCCAACTACTCCACCAATTGTTGCTATTCTGGCAGACGAGGGGTCAGGGCCAAACATTAGCTCATATTGCTTCAATTCTCGATTGAGCTGTTCAAGGAACATCCCCGACTGAACCCGCACCGTTTTATCTGCGGGATTAATTTCTAAAATTTGATTCAGGTATTTAGACAAATCGACAATTAGTGCTTCACCAACTGCCTGGCCTGCCAGACTAGACCCGCTTCCCCTGGGTAGTATTGCCACCCCATATTTGGATGCTAACTCAATAGTTTTAGCTACATCATAATCATTTTTTGGAACGACTACTCCAACAGGGTCGATTTGATAATTGCTCGCATCTGTGCTGTAGAGAGTTCTCGTTATTTCGTCAAAATGCACCTCTCCGTCCACAGCATTTTTTAGGGATTTTATGAAGTCAGAGTCAATAGAGTTTTTGTGCAAATTAGACATTTGATGACTTAGTATAACTTGTGATACATAATCTAATCCAATAGTAGTGATTAATTTAGATTCAACACTTTATAATTACTTTGGGCTTATGAATAAAAGTTAGGTATCCTATCGTTCTTTCTAAGCTCACAATGTTCCAAGAAAGAAAATCTATATAGCCTTGTTTAGGATCAAAATGAAATTTGTAATAGTCCCTGTAAAAGATTTATCCAAAGCTAAAGAAAGACTATCTTCGCTGCTTCCTCAAAGCATAAGGACAGAGCTTGCGTATGTAATGCTTGAAGATGTTCTTTCAGCGCTTAAAGGATCTAAGCTTGCGGACCGTAAATTTATCGTAACGCTTGATACCAAAGCTATAGAGATAGCTAAGTCTATGGGAATTGAAGTTATTTTGGAAACCGAGCAAAATGGAGAGAGTGCATCAGTCGACTATGCTTCTCAAATAGCTAAAGATATGGGAGCCACATCAGTGCTTGTTATTCCTGGAGATGCCCCGCTCATAACTTCAGAAGATATAGATTTTGTTTTAGAAAAAGAGAAGGGCACTCCTTCGATCACCTTTATCCCTGCAAGGGATGAATTTGGCACCAATGCAATCCTAAGAAATCCTCCAGATGCGATTCCATCCATGTTCGGAGATGATAGCTTCAATAAACATAAAGATGAGGCTGATAAAAATAGTATTCCCTACGAAAGTTACCAAAACTCAAGGATAGGGCTTGATATTGATCGCCCGGAAGATTTAAAAGAGTTGGTTTCACAACAAAGTGATACTAAGACATATCGAGAACTTAAAAGATTGGGTTTAATTCAGAAAATAATTGAAAGTGCTTGAACTTAGTAATCCAGATTTATAACCATAAGTTTTAATTCAGTCATATCTTCAATAGCGTACTTTATGCCTTCTCTTCCTACTCCAGAATCCTTAATCCCGCCATACGGCATGTTTTCTACCCTGAAACTCGGGCAGTCATTAATCACTACACCACCGGCTTCTATCGCATTATAAGCTTTAAATGCTTTTTTCATGTCTTTTGTAAATACGCCGGCTTGAAGCCCATAACGACTATTATTAACTTGCTCAATCGCAACATCAAAATCTTTATAGGGTTCTATTTGAACTACAGGTCCGAAAACTTCACTACAGCTTACATTTGAATCTGGTGTAACATTACTTAAGACTGTCGGCTCAATTAATTTCCCATCCCGGCCTCCGCCAGTTAATAGTTCAGCCCCTTTCTCAATTGCTTCATGAACCCATTTCATAATTCTGTCGGCTGAATGATCGTCTATAACAGGGCCAAGGTCCGTGTCTTCAAGCATCGGATCGCCAAGTTTTAATTTCTTTGTTTCTTCTATAAATTTTGCAAGAAATTTGTCAAATATTTTCTCATGAACATACATTCTCTGAACAGATATACAGCTTTGACCGGCTTGATAAAATGCTCCCCAGGCGTTCCTGCTCGCTGCAAAATCAAAGTCAGGCGGGTCCTCGTCTATTATTACTGCGGCGTTACCGCCCAGTTCTAGAGTTACTTTCTTTTTCGGATGCTTGCTCATCAATTCCCAGCCGACGACGTCACTTCCTGTAAAGGATATTTTTTTAATTCGTGGATCTTCAGCCACTGGCTCAATCGCTCCGCCGGGTAGGGGAAGTATATTTAAAAGTCCTTCTGGGAGGCCAGCTTTGATTGCTACCTCTCCGAGCATTAATGCTGAGATAGGGGTTTGTGAAGCGGGTTTGAGTATTAAAGCATTTGCTGAAGCAATAGCTGGTGCGACTTTATGGGCTACCAGGTTGAGTGGGAAATTAAACGGCGATATCCCCATCACTACACCTAAAGGAAAACGGCGCGAGATGCCAAATCTTTTTTCGCTCCCCGGGATAATATCAAGCGGAAGCAATTCACCGCCTGAGAATCTGTTAGCCTCTTCGGCTGCAACTGAGAATGAAGTTTTGGCGCGTTCAACTTCAAGTCTTGCGGTTTTAAGAGGTTTACCGCACTCTCTTACTAGTGTTTTGGCAAATTCTTCTTTTCTTTCATCTATACCATCTGCTATCCGCTTTAGAATTGCGCTTCTTTCATAACTCGGTACTTCTTTGAATTTCTCAGCAGCCTTTTGTGCAAAGTCCACGCATTCCTTTGCTTTTTCAAGATCTGGAATATTTATAACGCCGACAACTTCATTATTAAAAGGATTTAAAATCTCCCTTTTATTTTCACTTTTCAGCCACTGACCATTTACTAGATAACCGTATTCTTTTGCCATGATACTTTTACTGTCTTATGGAGAATTTATCCTTCCAATACATCGAGCTTTGGTTTCTCAGTAATAATTCCTTTCTCATGAGCTTTGTTAAACATATACTCAAGAGCGGCTTTGCCTTCTTCTCCTAATTCAACTGTGTAGTCATTTACATACATTAGCACGAACTTTTCACCGACATCTTTTTTCATCCCGCGCCCCCATTCCATGGCGTAATCAAGCCCTTCGTCTTTATGGTTGAGCGAATATACGATACTTTCCTTATGCACTCTGTGACACTCTTTCTGAAGCTCCTCACCAATATCTCTTTTTACTACGTTGAGCCCCAGGGGAAGCGGCAGTGAAGTTTCCTGTGCCCAGAGCTCACCAATATCAAAAAACAGCTCAAGCCCGGCGTCTTTATAAGTAAGCTGCCCCTCGTGAATTAAAAGACCGGTTTCGATTTCCCCATTTTGTACAGCGGGCATTATCTCATCAAATTCCATTTCAACGGGTATGAAGCCATCTGCATAAATACATAGCTGTAAATATGCTGATGTCAGCATTCCGGGAACTCCGATTTTCTTTCCTTCTAAAGTCTGAATCGGCTCTTTAGAAACTACAATCGGTCCATATCCCTCTCCCATGCTTGCGCCGCAAGACATTATTCTATAGTCATCCTGAACTTTAAGATAACCATGCGCAGAGATAGCTGTTACCTCAAGCTCTTTGTTGAGTGCGCGCTTGTTTAGTGACTGAATATCTTCCACTACCTGGATGAATTCTATCTTGTCTGATGTAACTATCTCTTTAGCTATTGCATAAAACATAAAAGCATCGTCCGCATCCGGGCTGTGTCCGAGTTTCATTTGAATTTTTTCTGACATTGAAATTTCTCCTTGTTTTTCTATTCGTGATACAATTTTAGAGATGATATCTTTTCCGCTTGGCCCAATTCTGAGAGTAGTTCGCTGTATCTGATCATCCCTTTAATCTCCTCATCACCAAGCCCATATTTAATTCTTTCCGTTAAGTATTTAAAGCAGATTTCATAATCTATACCAAGTTTTGTTGATTCTATTTCTGCAATTTTATTTGCAATGCCCAAACCATATTTTTTTGATTCTATAAGCGCATGCAAATTGTGTCCTAGTATAACATTTTGGTTTACTGCAAAAACCGCATACACAAAAGGAAGTCCAGTCTCCTCTGTCCACATTTCCCCTAAGTCATAAACTTTATATGAATTTTCATCTGAATAACACTGCCTTAATCCGGAGTCGCCAATCAACATAGCTCCATCTACCCCATCCAGCATATCCGTTTTATCTATATCCCTGGCAATATAATTGGGTTTTATGCTTAAGAACTTTTCAAACACTATTCTAAGCAGGCCTGTTGAGCTTTGAGAGCGCTTGTCGACTGCAATTGTTTTTATCTCTTTTATATCCGACTTAGCAAGAATAATAACACTGTCCACTTTGCCAATTGAGGAGATGGAGATGTCAGGGACTATTGTGTATTCCTTTCTGTTTAGAACCTCAGCAACAGGAATCAAGCCAATGTCTATTTCTTTATTATGAAGCTTCTGAGATAATTCTGACGGAGGAGTCTGTATTAGATCAAACTCGTGATCTACTAGATTATTCTCGATCGCGTATGTTAAAGGCTTTGCGTTTATAAACGATACTGAACCCAGTTTTATCAATTTTTTCACCAAACAAAGAAGTCTTAAAACAAGTTAAAGTCTTTAAATTTTGAATATGGGATATTTTTGAAAGGATATAGGTTACCTGAAATTAATATTCTTAAAATGCGCTTATATCACCATGCCATTTTTTGGGTAAAAATATCTTTTCATAAAGAGTAATTGCGTATGAGTCTGTCATTGAGGCAATGAAATCGCATACAGCCCGCTCTACAGTTTCACCTTCTCTGGGTTCTCTAGGATATATAATTTTAAATTCATCTTGATTCTCACAGAAATACTCATAAAGCTCTTTTATTACTTTTTTTGCTTTATCGAAGTTGATTTTAATCTTTTCGTTCATGTAAACCGTGTTAAAGAGATAGCTTCTTAACTCGAGCATTGCCTGTTCAACTTCAGGACTAGCAATCACTCTATTATCATCAAGATTCTTTGTCTCAAGAATTATATCTGTAACCATTTTATTTATGCGTTCAGAATTGGTTCTTCCAAGTATTTTTGTACAGTCACTTGGAACGTCCTCAATCGTAATAATCCCTGATCTTATTGCGTCATCTAAATCATGATTGGCGTAAGCTACTAAATCTGAGATTCTTACAACCTGGCCTTCCATTGTCTCAGGTCTGTACTTGGGATTATCTATTGCTCCCATGCCTTTTGAGTGTTTAGATATGCCGTCCCTGACTTCGTAAGTAAGGTTTAGCCCCTCTCCACCTTTCTCAAGAATATCTACTACTCTCAGGCTATGTATTACGTGTTTAAAACCCTCAGGGAATATCTCATTTAGCATTGCTTCACCGGCATGTCCAAATGGCGTATGCCCTAGATCATGACCCAGTGCTATCGCTTCGGTCAAGTCCTCGTTTAATCTAAGTGCTTTAGAAATTGTCCTCGCGATTTGAGCAACTTCAATTACGTGCGTAAGTCTTGTTCGATAATGATCATCTGTAGGCGCTAGAAACACTTGGGTTTTATGTTTCATTCTTCTAAAAGATTTTGAATGTATAACTCTGTCTCTGTCTCTCTGAAAGTCCGTACGAATGCTGCACTTCTCCTCAGGCTTCATTCTCCCTTTTGTCTCTGCACTGAGTGAGGCATATGGAGACAGTGTCTCTTTTTCGATTTCTTCAAGCTGCTCTCTTATGGTCAAGATTGAGCTCCATTTGGTTTATGTAAAATTATAGTCTGACTGATATTCCGTTATTGCTCATAAATTCCTTGGCTTCGGTAATAGTATATTCTCCGTAGTGAAAAATAGAGGCAACTAATACAGCATCCGCTTCCCCAAGTTTTATGCCTTCTGATAGGTGCTCCAGGTTTCCTGCTCCACCTGATGCGATAATAGGAATTTTCAAGTTGCGTGAGATAGTTTTTGTCAGCGCTAAGTCATAGCCTGATTTAGTTCCGTCTTTATCCATACTTGTAAGAAGAATTTCTCCAGCTCCGTATTCTTCCATTTTCTGAGCCCACTCTACAGCGTCAATTCCCGTATTGTTCCTGCCGCCATGAGTGAAAACTTCCCATTTGTCCTCTCCTGTACTCCTGGCATCAATAGCAACTACAATACATTGAGTTCCAAACTTATCAGCAGCCTCTCTTACAAAGTCGGGATTGTTTACCGCAGCTGTGTTTATTGAAACCTTATCGGCTCCCGCAAGGAGCATCTGTCTTACATCTTCAAGTGTTCTCACGCCTCCGCCTACAGTCAGTGGGACAAAAACTTGCCCAGCTGTACGCTCAACTACATCAATCATCGTCTTTCTTTCCTCGTTAGAAGCGGTAATGTCCAAGAAACAGACCTCGTCCGCCCCTTCCTCGCTATATTTCTTAGCAATTTCTACAGGGTCTCCGGCGTCACGTAAATTAACGAAATTAACACCTTTTACTACTCTTCCGTCTTTTACGTCCAGACATGGGATTATTCTTTTAGATAACATGCTTATGAGTACCTTTGAATCGCTTCTTTTAGGTTGATACTGCCAGTATAAATTGATTTACCAAGTATAGCACCATATATGCCCAGATGCTTGATTGAAGCAAGCTTTTCGAGGTCTTCCATAGTAGCAATCCCGCCTGATGCAATAACTGGAATGGAGGAGCTTTCAATAAACTTCTTTGCGCCCTCGATGTTGATGCCTTCCATTGTTCCGTCTCTATCGACGTTGGTATTTAGAATTACAGAAACACCAGCTTCATGCATGTTCTGCATAACCTGCTCCGTGCTCTGATCAATTACCTCTGTCCAACCTTTCACAGCAATTTTTCCGTCTTTGGTATCGATTCCAACTGCAATCTCCTGAGGATATTCACTGCAAGCGTTTTTTAGAAATTCCTCATCGCTGAATGCCGCAGTTCCCAGAATTACTCTTTTGACACCCATAGCAATATATTCTCTCACGGTGTCTATATTTCTTATCCCGCCGCCAACCTGAACGGGACAAGATACTGCTTCAACAATTGATTTTATGACATTATAGTTCTTAGGTTTGCCTTGAAAAGCGCCGTCTAAATCCACCACGTGAATCCACTTTGCCCCGGCGTCTTCCCACTCTTTGGCTATTTCAGATGGATGATCGGAAAAGACTGTCACTTTCTCCTCCTCACCTTTAAAAAGCCTTACACACTTGCCATCTTTAATATCTATAGCTGGAATAATTATCATCTGTTCTCCAATAGGAATGTGCTGAACCTTTGGGCTATTTTTCGAGCGCCTTCTTTCGCCATCTCGTCTGCTGTTATCCATTTTCCTTTTCTTTTTATGAACTTCTTAATTTCAAATAGGTTATCAAACAAGGGCTGTTGAGTTTCTGTAAAGGATGATTCCCAAATTCTTTGTCCGTCTTTTGTGCTCAATACTTCAACACTGAATGTCACTGTCGAGGGTGAGTCTGTCGCCCATTCCGATCCACCCCTATCTGAGTATTCTGAAATCACACCAACCATAACAGTGTCAGCGCCTAACGCCCGACCTACATCAATGGCTATATCTTTATAATATATTTTGGGTTTTCCCGATCTCTGTTTGCTGTACTCTATATCTGACTTCTTAAATGGTAGTATCTCAACATCCGGCATACCGCTGGTTTCAGAAATAAGAGCTTCGTAAAGCGAAATTGTTAGAAACCTCTCAATCTGATTAAGTGAATCATCGGATTGTTCAGAAGATAACGCATTTTTAGAATTAAATGGTATTAACGCCATCTTTCCTACAACATATTTTGCTGGGGCTTGTGCAATTTCGACACTATTCTTCTCAAGCGCTTGAGTAAATTGTGTTGAAATATGCACAAGAACCAAAGAGAGAGTCAAAATGGTGATTAATCGGTATAGGCTCAGAATTTTCATTTGCCTATAAATATACTGGAATATCGGATTTGAGAAAGAACGAATAACCACCATTTGAAAAATACGCTTTATTGTAGATAATAATCTCTATGAACTACTGGCTAGTTAAATCGGAACCGAATACTTATTCCTGGGATGATCTGGTAAAGGACGGCTCGACTTATTGGGATGGTGTCAGAAACTACCAAGCGCGAAATAACCTTAAGGGAATGGAAAAAGGTGACCTAGTTCTTTATTATCACAGCAACATAGGTAAGGAAGTCGTGGGAGTTGCCAAGGTTATTAAGGAGCACTATCAGGATCCTACAACTGATGACGACAGATGGGTAGTGGTGGATATAGAGCCGGTCAGTAAATTGAATACCCCAGTTACTTTAGCCGACATTAAGGATGCCAAGAGTTTACAAAAGGTGCCACTAGTTACTCATAGCAGACTATCCGTAATGCCCGTTACAAAAAAAGATTTTGATACAATAGTTAAAATGGGTAAATAGTCGTCCAAATTTTAAGTTGAGAAGTTGAAATATGAGATTTCAATTTTTATCAGTGCTTTTTGACTTGTGCCAATGCTGTTCAATTTCCTCCAAACTTAGCCCCTTTGTCTCCGGCATATAGAAATATACGTAGAAGAATGACACTACGCATAACACCGCATAGAGCCAGAAAGTGTCCGGTCTTCCCAAGGCTTCAATTAAGCTGAGAAAGGTCAAGGTAACAATCAGATAAGTGGCCCAAATGACAGCGGTTACCACACTCATAGCTATTCCCCTTACGCTAAGGGGGTATATCTCTGAAATCACAAGCTGCACCACAGTTCCGGGTCCTAGTGTCCACGCAGCGACAAAAAAGATGAGGCTCGCCACAGATAAATAGCCAAGGAGCCCTCCGCCGGATTTTTGAAGATAGAAAGTTATTCCGAGAACCACCAGCCCAAGGCACATTCCAGCCAGACCCAAAAGCATGGTCGGCCTCCTGCCCAGTCTATCCATAAGATTCATTGCAACAATGGACATAACAACGAACACTACGCCCATGCCCACGGTTTCAAGTATTGCAGTTGAGGGCGAATGGAAACCGGCAAGCTCAAAGATAGTAGGTGCGTAAAAAGTAGCGAGAGAAAGACCTGTAAGCTGTCTTATCATAGCGAGTCCTAATCCGAGCACTAGAGCCGGTCTTATTACCGGACCAATCAATTCGTGCCAGTCAGGTTTGGTCTCTTTTAGAGTATCCTTAACGCCGGCGATTTCCTTATCGACCTCGGTTGTTCCTCTAATGCGCACAAGTATATCCCTGGCCTTATCATCAAAGCCGTGTTTGATGAGCCACCTCGGGCTTTCCGGCAGGAAAAACATCCCTACAAACAATAATAACGCCGGTATCAGACCAACGGCAAACATAAGGCGCCACTGACTGTAAGCTGAGAAATAATAATCTACGAGATAGGAAATCAGCACCCCGCTTAGAATTGCAAAGACAAAGATCGATACGAGCTTGCCGCGGTTTGTTGGGGAAGATATTTCAGAGATATAAAGCGGTACGGCGAAAGAAAGCACACCGAAAGCGGCGCCGACCACTATTCTGGCAATTATCAGCAATAAAATGCTGTGAGCCAATACTGTGCCCAGAACTCCGATGAAAGAAACTACAGCGCATACGATCAAGATCTTACGGCGACCCAGTGTGTCCGTGAGTCTTCCTCCGAGTGCGGCCCCTATCATTGCGCCAAAGAGAACAGAGCTCAGTACGAGTTCTTGGGAGAAGGGGGAAAGGCTAAATTCCTTTTTAATAAACAAAATAGCCCCGGCAATACCGGCAAGGTCGTAGCCGTAAATCAGCCCACCTAAAGAGGCTATGGATACAGCTACGTATAAGAACAGAGTAGTGCCGCGTTTTGGAATATCTTTTTCTCCAAGCTCAGACA
This sequence comes from Thermodesulfobacteriota bacterium, assembly GCA_021604765.1. GTDB lineage: Bacteria > Desulfobacterota_D > UBA1144 > Nemesobacterales > UBA2774 > CR02bin9. The sequence goes on along the minus strand of BQJP01000007.1, from coordinate 40,601 downwards.
TTCTCTCAGATTAACCACATCTCAGTTGGAAAACAATTATATCGTGTACTGATCCCCTTTATTAATAGACTCTGAAGTTGGAATTATGAATGGAATGAATCACCCACAAAAAAAGTTAGCAGGCCTTAATTTTGATTATGACTAGAAACGGCAGTTTGAGTTTTTTTTATTGCCTAAGTATCAACAACTTTGACAGCAGCGCTAACTTTTTTCCATTTCCTGTTTCCGGCATACTTCAGGTAATTTCTTACCGCTGGAGCTTTTGAACTTCTAACCTTTCTCCATTTCCTATTGCCCAGATATGTGAGAAAAACTTTTTTTGCTGCCATTTGTTCACATCTCTATATAAAGTATAAATCATTCTCGTGCAATATGCACCCCTAGTTAGTTCTTCTTCTCCAGAATCTTCTGATTAAGATTATAGCCGGGATGAATAGAAGCATCAGGCTATAGCCGTTCGTTGCTCCCGGGCCTGCAAGTCCACATGAGTTGCTTGAGCTTCCATTTCCACCTCCCATTGGCGGCTCCGGATCTCCAAGTCCCTCGCTTGGAGCTATTGCAACGCTTGTCGGTTCATCACCAGTAGGGAAAAGGGATTCATCAGACCAGCCATCCGGGTTTGTTGTACCAAATTCTATTACACCTGCCATAGCAGAATTGAGGTGAGTAACATATATCAAATCACCGTCTGGGGTTGCTGCTATACCAGTAGGAGAATCCGCAACATCCAAAGTAGCTTCTATTTCATTAAAAGGATGGTTTATTATACTTATTGTATTGGACCCCTGGTTAGCTACATATATAAGATCCAGATTCAAAGTACTGTTTTGGCTCGATGCAATACCTACAGGAGATTCACCAACAGCCACTGTGACCCATGGGCCAGCAGGGTTTGTGATAGCAAGTCCTACTGGCACTATACTTACGTTATTGCTAATATTGTTGGCAACATAAACAAAATCACCATTCGGGCCCGCTGCGATTCCAGTGGGTACACTACCCACATTAACTGTAGCAACCACCGTATTGTTAGAGATTTGTATTACAGATACGGTATCGCTACCGGAGTTTGCGACAAAAACATGATCATCAGTTGGAATTGCGACACCACTAGGATCTTGATCAACAACCACAGTAGCAATTACCGTATTGTTGGAGGTTTGTATTACAGAGACGGTGTTGCTGCCAGCGTTTGATACATAAACAAAATCACCATTTGGGGTCACTGCAATACCGAAGGGTAAAGAATCAACAACCACAGTATCAACCACCGTATTGTCCGAGGTTTGTATAACGGATACATTGTTGTTGCCACCGTTTGCGACGTAAACAAAATCACCGTCCGGGGTCACTGCCAAGGCAGAAGGACTCATACCAACAACCACAGTAACTGTGGGATTATCTGATATTACGCTGACCGTATTAGATTTTTGGTTAGCAATATAAACATTCTGGGCTAATGCCGCTCCCGAATAAAGCACAGACAATATTAAAGAAGCTAGAATTATTCTCATTTATTTATTCCTCCATGTGAGTAAAGCAAGATCAGACTCAATAATAGTATAACCACGATTCTAAATGCATATGGTATAGAAACTATCCTTTGTATGTATACATTTAGTTAGTCCGTCTTCTCCAGAGTCTGTTGATCAAAATAAATGCCGGGATTAATAAATATAGAGCAAATGAGGCCTCAGCTCCTGGTGCTGCTAGAGAACAGCTGTTACTCCCGTCGTTAGATTCGGCTTCTAGAAAATCAGGTACTCCGTTTGAGTTCAGATCCAGAATTGGAAGCGGTGTTCCTGTATCGGGATGACACGCATCTGCTAAACCGTCGCGGTTTAAATCCTCAGACTCGTCATGTATACCGTCTGCGTCCTCATCCAAGCCGCCTGCTTCCTCTGCATCGGTCTTGCCGTCATTATCAGAGTCACGGTCCAGGAAGTCCGGAATACCGTCATTATCCGTGTCCGGTAAAGCTAAATTATTTCCGGTCTGATCAGGGTCGTGCTCATCGTGAAGTCCGTCCATATCTGCATCTACGAAATTATCGGAAAGCCCGTCTTTGTTGCTGTCGTTTCCTCCGCCTGCCTCAAAATGGTCAGGTATGCAGTCACCGTCGGAATCAAGATCACGTAAGTTGGCTATACCGTCACCATCAGCGTCTTTTGGATCTTCATTTCTTAGAGCAATAGCATTTGTCATTGCTGCGCTATCTTCTGATGTTTCATCATTATTAGTAATACCGTCATTGTCCGAGTCTGTGTCGGATTTATTTGATACTCCGTCCGTATCTGTATCTGGAGTTATTGCAACAGCTACCGGAAATTCACCAGTATCGTAAGTTTCACTCACACCATAGAACCCACAGCCCATACACAACTCTGATAATGTATTGGAACCACTGTTGGTGACATATACTGTATCACCACCCGGAGTTGCCGCGATACCGACAGGGGCCTGACCAACAGTTGTAGTTCCAATTACTGCATTCTCGAATACGTTGACTATAGATACCGTATTGGAATCCCCATTTGCGACAAATGCAGCAAGACCAAATTCAGCAGTAGTTGTATTGGCTCCTGCAACACCGACAGGGCATTCACCAACAGCCACAAATAAGGGAGCCGGGGGAAAGGAAATCGGGTTAAAGGGAGGTTCGGCTATTAGCGTAACCATGTTGTTGGAACCAGAGTTTGTGACAAATACAGTAGGCAGAAAACTCGATGTTGCTGCATTTGTCGTAACACCGAAGGGAATTTTACCAACAGGTACAGTCATAATATTCTTGTTGTCCGAGGTCTGTATTACAGATATGTTGTCACTATCGGCGTTAGCGACAAAGACATAATCACCATTCACGCTCACTGCAATACCTCCAGGACTCTTGCCCACATCCACAGTATCAACCACCGTATTGTCAGATGTTTGTATTACAGATACGTTGTTATTACCGGAGTTTGAGACATATACATGAGATCCGTCCGGGGTTACTGCGATACCTGCAGTAAATGAACCAACATCCACCGTATCAACCACCTTATTGTCAGATGTTTGTATTACAGCTACCCTGTTGCCGCCAGCTACATATACAAAATCACCATCCGGGCTCACTGCGAGAGAATCAGGAGATAGATCAAGATCCACAGTAATTGTAGAGCCATCGTTAGTATCAAAGAGTATACTGACGGTTTCATCCTCATTGTTTGCAACATAAACCTGGGCCAAAGCCGTCCCTGTATAAGAGACGGATAAAATTAAGAAAGCAAGAATTATTCTCATTTATTTATTCCTCCACATGAGTAAATCAAGATCATACTTAATAATAGTATAACCACGATTACGAAAGCAAGTTGTTTGTAGCACTGAACCAATCTGTGATTCGAGAATTTGCCTTGCTTCCTTTTTATTCTTGGAAATTTGCTAGATTCTTACTTTCGAGCAGTATATTCTCATTATATGAATCTTTCGGGATCTCAGGAAAACGACAAATATGCCGAGCGACGCTGGGAGATGGTGGAAAACCAGCTTATCTCGAGAGGCATTCAAAATAGAAGGGTTATAGATGCTATGCTTAAAGTTAAAAGGCATTTATTCCTCCCTGAAAATTACATTGACTCCGCGTATGCGGATAAACCAATCCCTATAGGAAAAGAGCAAACTATCTCTCAGCCTTACATGGTTGCACTGATGACAGAGCTTCTAAACCCTGAGCCGGGTAAGAAAATATTAGAAATAGGTACAGGCTCAGGCTACCAGACCGCTGTGCTTGCTGAGACGGGGTGCGAAGTCTATACAATTGAAATAATAGAGTATCTTGCTACTCAATCACGCAAGATATTAGATGAATCGGGTTACTCTAATATCAAATTCAGAATCGGCGATGGATATGAAGGATGGGAAGAGCATGCTCCGTTTCAGGGCATAATAGTAACTGCTGCACCAGCTCAGATACCGGAAAAATTAGTAGATCAACTCTCAACAGACGGCAGGCTGGTTATTCCTGTAGGAGACGCAAATCAAGAGCTACTTTTAATTGAAAAAACAGTTGAAGGAATCACGAAAAAGAGAATCACATCCGTTCGTTTTGTGCCTATGACAGAGCAATCAAAGCGGAGCTAACTTTCATATATATGGCTTATAGTCTATAATTAGTTCCCAATTACTAATTTTGATATAAAAATGTTTTAATAACCCCCATGGAAAACCAAATATTAATAAACGTAACCTTTAATGAAACCAGAGTTGCAGTTATGGAAAATGGTTCTGTGGCGGAGCTATATATAGAAAGAAAATCCACACCACGGATAGTCGGCAATATTTATAAGGGAAAAGTTGGCAAGGTGGTGCCGGGAATGCAGGCTGCTTTTATAGATATTGGGATGGATAAATCAGGTTTTATCTCCGTAGAAGATGTTCAGGAAGAGACTCTATATGAATATTTTTTAGATGGCAGTGGTGATGATGCCGCTCAGGATTTTAAAAAACAGCAGAATAACCTGATTCAGGATATTCTGAGAGAAGGTCAGCATTTATTGGTTCAGGTTCTTAAAGAATCCGTAGGCGGCAAAGGGGCTAAACTCTCTTCTTATGTCGCTATACCAGGAAAATATTTAGTGCTCCTGGGAACTATCGATATAGTCGGGATATCCAGAAAGATAGAAGATATTGAAGAAAGAGAAAGATTAACCGAGTCTATAAATAAAATTAAGCCCGAAGGGGTAGGACTAATTGCCAGAACGGCAAGCACAGGAATTACTGAAGAAGAGCTTGAATACGACTTAAAGGAACTTCTCTCCATTTGGAAAAGAATTAAAAATGGAAACGAACAAAGTAAAGGCCCCTCTTTAATTTACGAGGAGCCAAAACTATATCTTAAAGCAGTGCGAGATTTTGTGTCTAATGAGATGAATAAAATACTGGTGGATTCAGAAGAGGCCTATAAAGAAATCACTGATTATTTACAACTCAACTTTCCAGACTCTATAGCTGATGTCGAGCTGTATACTGACTCTGCTCCCCTGTTTACTAAGTTTGGGGTAGAGAATGAGATAAAGAAAATATTTAAGAAAAAAGTGTGGCTTAAGTCTGGCGGGCATATCATAATTGAAGAGGCCGAAGGCCTTACAGTTGTCGATGTTAATACAGGTAGATATCAGAGCGGAAAAGACCAAGAGGAAACTATCTACAATATAAATGTAGAAGCGGCACTGGAAATTGTAAGACAAGTCAGACTTAGAAACCTAGTTGGTATTGTAGTAATAGATTTCATAGATATTAAAAACCGTCAATTGCGAGAAGCGGTATACGAGCAATTCGTAGAAGCTTTAAAAAATGATAGAGCAAGATCAGTCGTTCATGAAATGTCTTCTTTTGGTGTTATTCAAATGACTAGACAGCGCCTTAGAGAGAGTATCTTAAAGGAGCTTGCGGAACCTTGTTTCGCTTGCGACGGAATTGGTTACTTGAAATCTATAGACACTATTTCTTATGAGATAATTCGGGATATTAAAAAACGATTGGATAAAGCGGCAAGCAATAAGATAACAGTTGTGGCTAACTCCGTTGTAATTAAGAGATTATTAGAATCAGAACAACACAATCTGGATCAACTTGTGGAGCAATTCTCAGTAGACATAGAATATAAGTCTTCAGAAGAAAGAATAGAAAAATATAGGATAACCTCTAATTAAGCCAATTACTCTTACGTAAAGTTAATAAACCCCGTTTAAGATAAGTCATAGAATTAAGCCTCTCTTGAAATAGATGCGGTTACCATTACCCTTACTTTTGTGAATAAATAAGGGTAACAATTCTGATATGCCAATTGAACATTCTGACAATAATATCAATCTTCGTTTTGTAAATCTGAGCAAATTCTATACAGAAGCCGGGCGTGAAATAAAGGTAATTGACAATCTTAACGTTGAATTTAATCAGGGCGAGGTTGTAGCATTGATAGGAAAGAGCGGTTCTGGCAAAACCACTCTTCTCAATCTTATATCCGGAATTGACCATCCAGACAGTGGGGAAATCTGGCTAGGCAATACTCTTCTTAATGATCTCTCTGAAGAAGAGCTTACTTTAATAAGAAGAAACAGGGTTGGTATAGTTTTTCAATTTTTTAATCTTATTCCTACTCTGAGCGTGATTGAGAATGTGAGCCTCCCAAGAGAGTTAAACGGCTCTCAAGGCATAAACTCAAGAGCTAGTGCCGAAGAGTTATTAACTAGGGTTGGGCTTGGAGATAGATTGAATTCTTATCCCGATGTCCTATCAGGAGGAGAGCAGCAGAGGGTTGCTATAGCGCGTGCTTTGATAAACGACCCGGATATAATCCTGGCTGATGAGCCCACAGGAAATTTAGATGAAGATACGGCAAAAGAAATTTTAGAACTAATATTAGAAGTAACTCGTGAAGCTGAAAAGACTTTGATAATGGCAACCCATAGTAATGAAGTCATAAATTATGCCGATAAAGTATATACAATCCACAATGGAAATCTTATTCCTGAATAGCTTGGTGCAATAAACTAACTAAAATGAATTATCCACTTCTCCATGTCTCAATAGGGTTCATCAAAAGACATTTGCTTCAGAGCATTCTTCTCGTTATTGGAATAACTTTTGGCGTGGCTTTAATCGTATCCGTAGATATTGCAAATCAAAGCGCGAGCCGCTCCTTCTCGATTTCTAAAGAGATATTATCAACTAAAAGCACTCATCATATTTTAGGTGCATATTCTGATTTTGATGAAGAGATTTATAATCATCTCAAACTCGAGTTGGGCATCGAGAATATTGCTCCGATTGTTGAAGATTATGTAAATATTTCAAATCTCAATGACCGGGCCGTGCGTCTTTTAGGAACAGACCTTTTTGCGGATTTAATTTTTTATGATACTCAAAATAGTCCACTTCCTAATCTTTCTCAAAGCACCTTGAGTGAGCTTATTACTAAACCCAGCACAGCATTGATTTCATCTGATATTGCACAAAGCGCGGGTATCAAAATTGGAGATGTGCTTAATCTAAGCTACGGCTCGGAAACACTTGATGTTGAAGTTATAGGAGTGCTTGATGAACAAGATAGTGAGCTTTCAAAGAGTTTAGGAGGATTATTGCTCACAGATATATCCACAGCTCAGGAACTGCTTGGCAAAGTTGGTTTGCTATCTCAGATTGATTTAGTAATTGATGAAGAAACAGCGGACGGAGGTAGGGCCCTTCAATCAATTAAAAATTATCTCCCTTCCGGTGTAGAAATAAAGAGAAAGGATGTTTTACTCGGGTCTGCTAAAAGTCTAACACGTTCTTTCGAGCTTAATTTGACTGCGCTTAGCCTCCTGGCTCTTTTCGTAGGAGTATTTTTAATCTATAACATTGTCTCATTCTCCGTAATCCAAAGACGCTCAATTATAGGAACACTCAGCTCTATTGGCACAACTCATCGTCAAATCTTTAAAATGATTATGGCAGAGGCTTTGGGAATAGGCATTATCGGAAGCATAATTGGGGTTGTAGGTGGAATTTTTTTAGGTAGGAGCATAGTCGGACTTGTCACTCGTTCTATTAATGATCTCTACTATACCCTTACGGTGACAAACTTTACCGTGTCTCCGGAAACAATAGCCAAAGGACTCTTGGCAGGTATATTGGCGACACTGTTTGCTGCTGTTGTCCCTGCTTTTGAGGCGTCACGTCTTCGTCCGATCAATATTTTAAGGCGATCCACCTTTGAGGGTTTTTTCTTAAAGTCCATCAGGCTCTTTGGTGTCATTGGGATTATCGTCATCGCTCTGGGGTACATTGTAATAATTCTTCCAACAAAGAGTCTGATTTTAAGTCTCCTATCAGTTTTTCTGATCTTGTTCGGCGCCTCGCTCTTAGTTCCTATTTGCACTACTTTATTAATGAGCCTATTCTCTTTCCTTTTAAGTCCTATTGGATTAATCAGCCGCATGTCACCCAGGAATGTTATAAGGTCATCCAGCAGAACTGCTGTTGCTATTGCCTCTCTTACAGTTGCGATCTCAGTGATATTAAGCGTGAGCATTATGATAGGAAGCTTTCGTAGCACTGTAGTCAGCTGGCTCGATTCCGCCCTTACAGCGGATGTTTTTATCTCTATTGTTGCGCCCAATATCAGCAGCCAAGCGGGGCTCAATCCTCAAATAATAGATGAGGTATTAAACACCTCAGGAGTAGGTAGGGTTGCTACAGTAAGGAGAGTTTTATATAACAGTCCCGAATATGGTTTATTTAATTTAGTAGCAGTTACTGAGGATTTAGCCACAGAGAATAGAGAGTTTGTTTGGAGAGAGTTAGACAATGATCAGCTTTGGAACCAGATGCAGAAAAACTCTATTCTTATTTCTGAATCCTTTGCCTACAGAAATAATATTGAGCCCGGTGCTGGTACAGCTATCGAACTCCAAACAGACGAAGGTATAAAGGAGTTTGAAGTCACAGGTATATATTACGATTATGGCGCGCAATCTGGTGTCCTTCTAATTTCAGATGATTTATACCGATCGCTTTGGCAGGACGATAAAATTACCTCTCTTGGAGTATATGTCTCTCAGATTAATAATGTAGAAAAGACAGTTGGTGAGCTTAGAACCAGCCTATCCGGATATTCTAATCTTGTAATTAGATCTAATAACAACCTCAAGGAATCCGCCATAAAGACCTTTGATAGAACCTTCACAGTTACATCAGCGCTTAGAATTTTAATTGCAATAGTAGCTTTTATTAGTGTATTAAGCTCTCTTATGGCGCTTCAGTTAGAGAGGGAGCGGGAATTTGGTGTATATAGGGCTATAGGTATGACAATATCACAGCTTCGTAAAATGTTATTTTTAGAGAACGGATTAATAGGTCTTGCCTCGGGCATATTTTCAATTCCACTTGGTTTAGCGTTATCACTAATCCTTATTTATGTCATCAACCTGCGTTCGTTCGGATGGACACTCAATTTCTCAATCGAGCCTCGGTACTTCATCGAAGCCCTGGGCATTGCTTTGGTAGCATCAATTGCAGCAGGGTTATATCCGGCATATTTAATTGGTAAAGAAGACGTCGGGAAACTAATAAGAGAGGAGTAGAGAGCATTATTAACATATATTCACGTTTAATTCTTGTTGTTACATTAATATCTATAATAGGGCTTCTGGCTTCGTGTAATGATAATCAAAGCTCACGCGAGGCTACTAATGTTGCCCAATCCCTCTCTGGAGATGACACAGAAGGATTTAAAAGAGCAGATAAAATTAGAGAATTCAAATTCCCTAAGGACTTTGGTCCTCATCCTGAGTTCCAGACTGAGTGGTGGTACTACACCGGCAATTTAAGTTCTAAAGACGGGCGAGACTTTGGATACCAGCTTACTTTCTTCAGGCGAGCTTTAAGTCCTGATGAAATTAAAAGAGAATCCAACTGGGGAACGAGCCAGATATATTTTGCGCACTTTGCTCTTACCGATATTAATAGTGGCAAGTTCTATTCCAGTGAAAAGTGGAGTAGGGGTGCGGTAGGGCTTGCCGGTTTCCAAAGTGGTCCCTTCAGTGTCTGGATAGATAAATGGTCCATCTCGGGTGATGAGAAGAAAATAGAACTCAAGGCCATTGATGGCACTGTGTCGATAGAATTGAACTTGGAATCTTTAAAGCCTATTGTTCTTCAAGGTGATAAGGGGCTTAGCCAAAAAAGCAGCGACCGGGGTAATGCATCGTATTACTTTTCCCAGACCCGTATCAATAGCGTAGGAACAATTTCCATAGATGGGCAAAAATTTGAGGTAAGCGGTTTAAGTTGGTTAGACCGTGAATGGAGCACAAGCGCACTGGGTGAAAATCAAGATGGCTGGGACTGGTTTTCTATGCAACTGGATGACGGACGAGAAATTATGCTCTATCAGCTCAGGCTAAAAGACGGCGGCATTGACCCATTCTCTTCAGGAAGTTTTATTGAGAAAGACGGTACAGTAAAACACTTGAAAGTGGATGATTTTGACATTGTAGTTCTGGATACCTGGAAGAGTTCTGAAACAGGAATTACGTACCCTTCAAAGTGGAAAGTAACTATTCCAGAGCAAGGACTAGAGCTAACTGTGACTCCTGCTATACCAAACCAGGAACTCTTGCTCTCTTTTAACTACTGGGAAGGTGCAGTGAAAGTCGTAGGTGATGGTCTTTCAGGCAAAGGCTACGTAGAGCTTACTGGGTACTGATCATTCTCTATTTATACTTAACAGAAAAATCCATCATTTATCTTTTACTATATTCCCACTTATGATAAAATACCTCTTAATCTTTATTCTTAATGGAGGATGACAAAATGGTATTGGGAACCTTACAAACTTCTAAAAAAGCTTTAGGCTTTTTCATATTAACACTCTTTATTTTTTCATCATTTCTTTTAACAGCATCAGCCCAGGTTGAGCTGATAGAAAACGGAGATTTTGAGACCGGAGACTTTACAGGCTGGATAGTGGTGAATGAACCAGGAGGTTCAGGTGACTGGTTTGTATATACTGGTACTACATCACCTGCCAGTGCTAGTATCGTTTTAGCTCCGCCGGTTGGTGATTTCGCAGCGATTGCAGATTCGGGCGGACCAGGCTCTCATTTGCTTTATCAGGATATAGATGTCCCAGCTGGTGCAACCTTAGTAACTTGTTCAGCTATCGTCTATTATAGCAATAGTTCGGCTGATTTCATCATCGGCCCTGATTTAAGCTTTGCAGGTCCACCAAATCAACAGGCTAGGATAGACTTAATGGATCCTAATGCTCCTGATTTTGATATTGGGGCTGGTGTGCTTGAGAATCTATTTCAAACTATGCCTGGTGATCCAGATGTCTTAGGCTACACAATACTTAACTTTGACCTTACTGATTTTGCTGGTACTACAGTCAGGTTCAGAGCAGCGGAAGTGGATAACCAGTTCTTTTTTCAATTTATGGTTGATGATGTTACGTGTGAAGCGATTCAACCTGCCAATGTCCCAACACTCTCTGAATGGGGCCTAATTGCCATGGCTTCTATTCTTGGAATAGTTGGATTTATAGTTATGCGACGAAGACAAGTAATTGCCTAAATTTATAAAGACTACAATTTAAAATTCTTAAAGGGAGCTTGGTGCTTATAAGTGCCGGCTCCCTTTTTTTTACTCTTATGCTAATCTTTGATATTCAAAAATCAAAATAGAAGTAGCTAATTATTTGAAACTGAATTGAATTCCCAGCATCTCATCTAAATTAGAAATATATTCAATAAGGCTGATGTATTTTTTATCTTGTTGAATTATATAGAGCGAGATGCAATGTTAAATGATAATAAAGAATTTGAACTACAGCGTATAATTAAAGATGATGCAGCACATAAATCTGTTCATCTAGATTATATAGGTGAAACATTTTTGGGCTTGATTCTAGAACTAATAAATGTCGATATGGCAAGTATTTATATAGTGAGCGAGGATAGAAAAGAGGCGGTGTTGCGAGCATATAGAAACCTTTCAACAGACTATATCAAAAAGGCTAGCAAAATCCCTTTTCCAAAGGGGATTACATGGAAACTAATCAAGACTGGCAGATTAATTAATAAACACGATATTCAAAAAGATAAAGATTTGGTCCCTGCTGAAAAAAAATTAGGGAATTGTGGAGCACTAGGTGTTCCTATCGCTCTTAAAGATAATCTTGTTGAAGGAGTTATCTGGTTATTCAGACATGAAAAGCGTAAATTTAGTGAACAAGAGATTAAAATAACTCTTTCCATAGCTCAAACTATTGGAATGGCAATATCCAAATCAAGAATTTTTGATGAGGTTTATGATCGAGTTCGAACCCTTACCAGCAAACTTGAAAAGGACAATCAACTTCTTAAACAAGAAATTGAAGATCGTAAGCGTAATGAGCGTGAAATAAGAACTGTGCGTGAACAACAGGAAGTTCTTAATGCTTTAAAAGAAATACTCAAAAACTTTCAAAATATGGATACATCGCATAATGAAAACTTAGCCCAAGATGAGGAACACAAAAAAAAGAATTTAGACAAATCTCTGCATGAGAAATTGTCAAAACGAGAGTATAAAGTCATGTTAATGATTACTTCAGGTATGAGCATGAAAGACATGGCTGCAGAAATGTATGTTAGCATCAGTACCATAAGTACATACCGCGCCCGATTAATTGAGAAATTAGGGCTAAAAACAAATGCTGAAGTAATACGCTATGCAATAAAGCACAAACTAATAGATTAATCCCCCCTCTTTTTTATATTTGTCGGCAAATTACTACAAAAAAGGTTGTTTTTACGACAGATATTTATTTTATACATAATACACTAAATAAGAAAATCCCCTCCTCATGGGATGGGAGTGGGAGTTTATAGGAGTGATGTCTAGACTCACCCCATTTACTCCCACTCCATTATTGAAGTGGGGGTTTGAGCTGTAGGAGGCTGTATATAGCTAGTTTTTTTAATTCCGTTTAAAGGAGGTAGAGCAATGAAAAATTTTGCTAACTTATTTCTCTTTATGATTTTGTTTGTTTTCAGTCCAAGTGTTATGGCGCAGCAGTTGGTTTGTCCGACACCGCTTATACAACAGATAACCGAAGATCCGGTTCAGAGTAGTCAGGTTTCATCTATGAATGGTGATGCAACCAGAATTAGTTTTAGCTCTTTTGCGAACATTAATGGTGATAACCCGGAAGGTAATCTGGAATTATATCTTTTCGATATTCCGACGGATGAATTTACAGCAGTAACTTCCAATCCTGTAGGAAATACAGGCGCTCAGGAAATCAGCGAATCCGGCAATAGAATTGCCTTTACTTCTAAGGCAAATATTAATAACAGCAATCCAGACGGCAACGAAGAAGTTTATCTACAGGATATAGAATCAGGCACAACCAAGCAGATTACTGATACATCCGGCGTTAATATGAACAATGAAGAAGCATTTATTAGTGGTAACGGAGAGCGTGTGGCTTTTCAAACCAACGTAATCTCTGCGAATAATCCAGAGGGAAATTATGAAATATATGTCTTTGATAATCCTTCTGATACTCTCATTATGATTACAGACGAACCTGCTGGTGTAGCTGCTCGTTTTCCATCATTAAATGGTGATGGGACACTGGTTGCGTTCTCTTCAAATTCAACAAATGGTGGGCAGAATCCTGAAGGAAATAGGGAGTTATTTCTGGCTAATACTGTAACAAACTCTGTTCTTCAGGTTACAAACACCACATCTGGTGATGCTTTTCAGTCTACAATAACTTCCGATGGCAGTCTTGTGGCTTTCTCACATACGGGAAATGTTAGGGGACTAAACTCTACTGGAAACAGGCAGCTTTTTCTTTTCAATCTGAATACAGGGGATATTGGTGCTGTAACAAACGATAACACTGGAGATAGTTTTGTACCTAATATTAATGGTGACGGAACTTGTTTGGCATTTCATTCTAATGCTAATTTAACAGGAGGAAATCCATTAGGGGGGCAACAGGTCTACATTTACAACATAGCCTTAGATGCATTTACTCAAATAACTACCGATTTGGATGGTGTGGGGGTTAATGGGGCTGTAGATAATAGCTGTTCGCTTGTAACATTCACATCAAATGCCAATATTAATAATGGCAATCCAGACAACAATTTTGAAGTATATCTTGCTCAATGTGTTGATCCTGATGACCTGCGGAATGTCCCAACCCTATCCGAATGGGGTTTAATAGCAATGGCTTCTATTCTTGGAATAGTAGGATTTATGGTTATGAGAAGGAGACAAGTATCAGCTTAAAGTTTAAAAACAATACAATTTAAAATTCTTAAAGGGAGCTTGGTACTTATTGGTACCGGCTCCCTTTTTTGTACTCATGTGCTAATCTTTCATATTAAACAACTAAATGAGAGGTCTATAGATAATGGGAAATGGAGTTTTAGAAAATTTATACCACGTTGCAATTGCGGTAAATAATTTAAACGAAGTAGAAAAAATATACGAGACTGCTCTTGGGCTTAAAGTTGCACACCGGGAAGTAGTAGAGGATCAAAAGGTAAGTACCTCAATGCTTGTTCCAAAAGACGGTGGAACAGCTATTGAATTGCTAGAGCCTACGAGTGAAGACTCTCCAATATCAAAGTTCCTTGAAAAACGAGGCGAGGGCATTCACCATATATGCTACAAAGTAGATGATCTCGAATCAGTTCTTGCTAGATTAAAAGAACAGGGGGTTAGATTAATTGACGAGACTCCTCGAGAGGGTGCCTACAATTCTAGAGTCGCATTTATCCACCCAAAGGCAATGAACGGTGTTCTGATTGAGCTTGCCGAGCTTAAGGACAATTAATTATGGCTGAACAAGGTTGTAAATTTAGTGATTTAAAACCCACCGGGATTCCGTGCCCTGAGTGCAGGATTGGTGAATTGGATCCTGCGCGCGGACGTTTCGGGCCTATATATAAATGCACTAATACAAAATGTAAGTTCTGGCTTGAGACCCGTCCGACCGGAAAGAAATGCACTTATAAAAGAGACGGTAAAAAGTGTGGGTCGTTGATGGTTGAAGGCACCAAAACCATTCCCGACAGATGCAGTGATAAAAAATGCCCTAACCGAAATCCGCATAAACTTGCCAAAGAAGCGGCAAATCAGAAAAGTAAATAAGCCACCAGAGTTATAATTATAGCGCTTATAATATTCAGCTTGAATCCGACCCTCATCATATCTCTTAGCTTTATCCTCTCAGTTCCAAACACCAGAGCGTTAGGCGGAGTTGCTACAGGGAGCATAAATGCGCATGATGCCGCTATCCCCACAGTTATTGCTAGTTGAAATGGTTGTTCATGACCAATTTCCTGTCCAAGCACCAGGAAGATTGGGACCAATATTGCGGCGCTTGCAGTGTTGCTTGCGACCTCGGTCAGAAATATCATAAGAGTTACAGAGCCCAGTATTAATAGGAATGGACCGTATGCAGCCAGATGTGTTTCTACTAATGTGGCTAGATATGCGCTTGCTCCTGTCTCTGATAATATCCCGCTTAATGTCAAACCGCCTCCAAATAGGAGTAATACCCCCCAGTCGGCAAAATTCTCAATCTCTTTCCATCTTATAGTTCTAAAAAGGACAAGCAAAACAATCGCGAATATAGCAATTATGGATCCAAATCCCTGTCCAATCCCCAACCAGTTTGTAATTGGTTCGCTAAAAAGCCATAAAATAACCGTAAAACCAAAAATTCCGGCTACAGCATAGCTTTTTTTATCAATGAAGATGTCATGAGGTTTTATTGTTGATATTGCAGCTATATCAGGAAATTTTGGTCTCAGCAAAACATATAGGACTATCATCATAACAGGCAGAAGTATCAGCATAAACGGAATGCCAAATTCAAGCCAGTCTGTAAAACTCAAATCCAAATTCGCCGCAGTAATAGCGTTTGGCGGGCTCCCAATAATAGTTCCGATTCCACCTATATTGGCGGAATAAGCAATTCCCAGCAGGATAAACACCTCAGTTGCAGAGTTTCTTATTTTCATTGTTGAGATTAGTCCTAATGCTACGGGCAGCATGATAGCAGTGGTTGCGGTATTGCTAATCCACATGCTGATCAGTGCTGTTGCGATAAACAAACTTATAACCGAGAAGATCATTCTCGAGCCTGCCGCTTTCATAATATATCCGGCAAAGAGTTCGTCCAGGCTATATTTATGCAGTGCTGCCGCTAGCGCAAATCCACCTAGGAATAAAAATATGATCGGATGGGCGAAAAAACTTAGTGCTTCTTTTACCTCAAATATTCCCGTCATCACTGCAACAATCGGCACAAGTAATGCGGTTGCAGTTATTGGCAGTGCTTCTGTAATCCAGAGAGTGGCGATAAAGAATAATATGGCCAGACCTTTGAGTACGTTCTTGTCGGCAGGCAAAAACATATATATCCCAATCGATATAAGCCCACTAATTAGTATGATAAGTTTCTTGTTCATTTAGCTCATGATTGTATTACATAAAACAAGAATAGTTAAGGTTTTCTTTGTTTTTTCTTTCTTCCTTCACTGCAGAGAGGATTAGTATTGGGATCATTGAACTTTAAGCTCTTCAAGAGTCATCTTGAACACTGGCTTGACTAAAAGTACTATCTGTGATAGCTTGACTTGAATCTATATATCATATCGATATATAGGTAAATAACCTAATGGCGGAGGTTACTCTTGAATAGATTCCTAAAGTTAATACTTGTATGTTCCATTTCCTTTATTCTTTCCGACAATCTTAATGCGCAAACTTTTACAGTTGAAGTGATCGCTGATCAGCAAACAATGATTCCTGGCGGCACCGGTACATTTACTGATTTTGATGCTCCGGTCTATTTAGGTCTGGGAGAAGATGTAGTCTTCAGAGGACGTGCTCCATCTTCAGGACAGATAGGTATCTATACGGTCATATCAGGGGCTCTGTCTGTAGTCATGGACTTGAACACTTCGATCCCGGGCGGCATGGGGAATTTTACAAATTCCACAGATACGATGTCTCCAGGCGTTGGGGATGCTGGATTTACAGGCTTCGGTTCATCATCACAGCGAGGTATATATACATTTATATCAGGCACCCTAGCAGTAGTTATGGATAAAAACACTGCAATCCCCGGTGGTTCGGGAAACTTTACCAGTTCTGGCACTCCTATATCCCTCGGTGACGGGAACGTAGCATTTGGAGGCTTTGGTTCATCATCACAAAGCGGCATATATAGATCCATAGCAGGAACATTGGGTGTTGTTGCAGACGAAACCACTGCAATCCCGGGCGGTTCGGGGAATTTTACTGGTTTTGGTATTCCTACATCTCTTGGCGGTGGGGACGTGGCATTTTTAGGTCTTGGTTCGTCATCACAGCGGGGTATATATACATTCATAGCAGGGACTCTCGCTGTAGTTGTGAATACAAGCACTGCAATCCCGGGTGGTTCGGGGAATTTTACCGAGTTTAATGATCCTCTATCCCTAGGCGATGGAGACGTGGCATTTAGAGCTTCAGGCTCAGGCGGGCAGAGTGGTATCTATACAGTCATAGGAGGAACACTAGCGTTAGTTGC
The DNA here is from genome assembly GCA_021604765.1 of Thermodesulfobacteriota bacterium. Lineage (GTDB taxonomy): Bacteria > Desulfobacterota_D > UBA1144 > Nemesobacterales > UBA2774 > CR02bin9. The sequence continues at coordinate 23,491 of BQJP01000007.1, read as the reverse complement.
GGATGAAAACACTATGGCTCCAGGTGGTCTCGCTACATTCAGTAATTTCAGCCCTCCTACACCACTGACTGGTGGGGACGTGGCATTTCTCGGTGTCAGTTCGGGACAAAATGGTATCTATGCATTTCTAGGAGGCACACTTGGGCTAGTTGCAAATACAAGCACCCCAATTCCTGGCGGTTCTGGGAATTTTACTTCGTTTTTTAATCCTGTATCCCTAGGCGGTATAGTGGCATTCAGGGGTTCTGGTTCAGGTGGGCAGACAGGTATCTACGCATTGATAGGAGGGATACTTGTGTCAGTTGTAGATAGTAACACTCCTATTCCGGGCGGCTCAGGGAATTTTACTGGTATTGGCAATCCAGTGTCTTTGAGTAGTTTGGATATAGCCTTTTTTGGTCTAGGTTCAGGCGGGCAAGAGGGCGTATATAAGGCTTTGGTCGATACCGGTTCAATAACCATAGTAAAAGAAACGGACCCCGATGGTGGTTTGGGATTTGAGTTTTCCGGTACAGGTTTTCCTGAGTTGTGTGCTATGGATGGCACATTTATGCTGGACGATGATAGTTTTGAACAGTGTGATGTAATAACAGGGTTATACACTGTTCAGGAAACAAACTCTCAGGGTCTTGCTATCACTGATATAGACTGCGTTGACGCTTCTTCTTTCTCAGTTGATGCGGATAGTGTAACTATTGACTTAATGAAAGATGAAAATGCTGTTTGCACATTTACCAATACAGAGCAAGAAACTCTTACCATAAATCTTGCAGGAGACGGTGGTGGTAATGTTTCAAGTACACCACTTGGAATAGACTGTGGAGATGGTGGAGTAGACTGCACTGAAATTTACAACTTTGGGACGGATGTAACACTTACTCCAACACCAGATGCAGTATCTTCATTTGCTGGATTTTCTGGCGATCCTGATTGCGCGGACGGTGTGGTAACAATGGATGCGGATAAGACCTGCACTGCCACATTCGACTTCCTGCCGCTATTGTTAGGCCCAATAATTCCTGGGATAAAGAACAACGTGAATACTATGACGGCAAGTAATTCAACTCCGGGGGGTCAGGTGGCGTTTGTATGGGGATTTCAGCCCGGCTCATTTATCGTCGGCGGATCAATATGCGCGGGTATAGAGCTTGGTATATTCCCTCTTCAGTTTCTTGGTTTTGTTAATGCAGATGGAAGCGGAGTTGCGAACTTCCCATTCTTTGTTCCGTCGCTTGGAAATATTGCGCAGGTCTTTACTCAGGCTGTCGATATACCAACCTGCCGTATGAGTGATGTAGTCCAGAATATACTAGGTAATTAGCTGAAGGACCTAAGTAGGCAAGACATTTCTAAGCAATTTTATCTTTATCTAATTTTTTCTAGTGTCCAGAGTCTTTTCTTGGTCCATCTGCCCCAGTTTGGAATATGAAGCAAGTAGGTTCCGTTTAATTCTTTCCCCTGAGCTTTCAGTATAAGTTTTGTTTTCCATTGGGTTACGATATCAAACTCGCCTTGGTCCCAAAGCTTTGTTTTTCCTTTGCCATAAGCATCTTCTATAACCTTTTTCGACTTCGCATCAGATATAGCGTGTTGAGCCGGCTCACTCTCAATGGCAATCTTTATTTTCTTTCTAACAGAAGGGATGTTATTTGGTATAATCCATGACTTTAATTCTTCACCGATTTGAAGATACAAGTCATAGTGTGGATGAGGGGTGTCGTGTTTTTGAATAAGAAAATTATTGGTTGCGCTCATAAATCAGTTTTAATCCCTTAAGTGTGAGAAAGTTATCAACGGATTCAATCGATTCGCTCTCTTTTGCTATAAGCTCTGCAGATCCTCCGGTAGCTATAACCCTCGGCTCTGTATTCATCTCTGACTTTATTTTCTTTACTATTCCGTCAACTAGTCCCGCGTAACCGTGTACGAGACCAGACTGAATACTCTCAACAGTGGTTTTCCCAATTACATTATCAGGCTTGATAAACTCAACTCTGGGAAGTTTGGAGGCTTTTTGGTAAAGCGCTTCAGCAGAAACGTGTAGACCTGTTGTAATAACTCCCCCTAAATATTCTCCCTTTTCAGATATGCAATCAAAAGTAGTAGCTGTGCCGAAATCTACAACTATTACGCTTTCATGGTATCTCTCAAATGCTCCTACACCGTTTACTATCCTGTCCGCACCTACTTCTTTAGGGTTGTGATACAGGATAGGCATACCGGTCTTTACTCCCGGTCCTACTATAATCGGCTCTACTTCAAAGTAGGTGTTAATTGCTTCTAATATGGTTTCAAGAAGGGTGGGTACAACGCATGAAATCGCAGCACCTTTTATTTGTTTAGTATCTATTTCTTTGATATCTATTAGCTTTTTAAATAAAACGCCGTATTCATCAGAGGTTCTGGATTTATCACTGCTTATTCGCCAGTGACTTTTTATCTGGTCCCCCTCGAATAAGCCGAATACTATATTGGTGTTTCCTATGTCTACTACAAGTAACATCCCTATCTCTCCAGTGTTTATATGAACTGACGCAATATGTTACCAGGTTATTAACGACTACTTTAGTCCCCATCTTCGCCTAAGCAGCCACTCTGATGATAACATGCCTATGAGCAATAAAAAGATAAACGGATTATCCCATAATTTCTTGGTTTTGTAACCTGTGATGGTTTTTTTCTTAGATGTGTCCAAATTTAGTTTTTCTGGTCTTTCATTTGTAGTAATGAATTTGCCGCCCGATTTGCTTGCTATTAATTTCAGAATATCCAAATTAGCTGTCGGGCCCCTAACTTCATTTTCCGGCGGCTCTACAATAAAAATAGTTTCACTTTTATTTAAATCTTGATACCGCTCTGACTCGCCATCGGGCACTACAGAAATTTTATAGATGCCGTTTTCTCGTACTTTAAGTTCCCCGCTAAATCTATTTGCAGATAAGCTCTCTAATTCTATTTCCCGTTTCTGTCCATTTGGCAAAGTTACTATGGGTAAGCTGTTCTTATTTATATTTTCAGGCGCTAATGTAGTAATTTCTATCTTAGCATTTTCTTCGGGATTATATATGGGTTTATCAGTATTAATTTTTACATCTCTTAGCTCAGGGTCATTGACGAACCATAAAAATAGCCTATTCCAAAATTTCTCGTAATGTGGCGATACATTGCCTTCACTGGCTTGAGCAAAATTCCACTTCCAAGACGAATCTGACATGAATGCCGCAACCTTTCCTGTGTCTATATTATCTACCGCTAATATCGGCTCGCCGTCTTCTGTTGACAATAACGGTATAGCAGATTGATTAAGTCCCTGGACCATGTTTAAACCCTCAAGCTTGGGCATTTCACTCCAGTGTCTTTCATTCTCTTTCTTATTTGGGACAATTCTCATTATTGGATGACTTTTTCCAATGTCGGTGAGTTCGGGGTGAAATTTTTGATTGCTTATAGTCTCAGATAAAGTCTTCGGAGTATAATCAAGTTTAACAGGCAGGATATCTGAAACCGAAGTTCTACCATAATTGCCACTGTTAAAACTATTGCTCCCGCCAATCATCAGAAATGCACCGCCGTCCCTTGAGACATAGTCCTTCAGATTATTTAAATGAAAGCCGAAAATTCCATAGGGTTGAAATTGAAAATCCTGAAATATAACAACATCAAAAGTATCAAGTTCGTTGCTGAATATTTCGTTGACTGGAAAAGGTATCAAGCTGAGCTCCGTTTCAGAGGCAAATACGAGATCTGAAGGGTCTCTTAAAATAAAAAATGATACAAGATCAACATTTGGGTTTCTTTTAAGTGCCTTCCTGAGAAATTTAACATCCCATGAAGGCCTCCCTGCTACTTGTAAAACACGTATTTTATTGATAATCACGTCGGTAAAGAAAGATTTCTGATTGTTCTCAGTAATTTGTTCTCCAGATAATACTGGGATTGATATGGAGTAAATTTTTCTTCCTAAAGACACGGGATTTACTTCAAAATTGACTTTGGCCTCATTGGAATCCTTATCAAAAGAAGCTTGTTTGATTGAAACTAATTTGTCTTCTTGGTACAGTGAAACTGGAACCTCAAGAACATCATTGATATTTGATTTTATTGAAACATCAATTGTAAATGGATACCTAAGAAAAGTTACTTCACTCGATTCTATACCGTCTATCCAAACGTCGAAGATATTTTCTTCTGTAAGGGGGTTTATAGTATTTATTGGGAAATCTACACTTTCTAATCTATCACCCAAACTAGCTATTGATTCTTCTTTATCAGCACCGTCGGAAATAATTATTGCAGTGTCTAGTTCATTGTTATTGTTCTTTTCTATCATTTCTTCTAAAACTTTGCCTATAATTGTGACAGAACCATTGGGTTCGTTATTGAGAATTGAACTAAGGGAAGTTGCTTTTAATTCTTGGTCAAACAAATAATATTCAACATAGAAATCCTTTTCGATTTGAGAGAAGAATTTGCTGTGTTGCCCTAAGTAGCTTCTAACACTCTCATTCCTTTTGCTACCTTCAGTCCCGGATGGGAGATTCATGCTCCATGAATTATCAACAATGACCGCTAAACTTCTTTTATCTTCTTTATAGTCTTCTACCCTATACGCTGGATTGAATAATATGAAAATTATCAATAGGAATGATAGTAAATGAAGTGAGACTATAGCAGCTCTCTTTTTAGAGCTGTTTAAATTCTTTGTGCTTTGGTAAGATCCATAAAGTACTAAAATGAATAATAGAAAAAATAGAATTCCTTCAAATATGCTTGGAGAATTAAGCAACACAAAGTGATTAATTGCAGAGTTCATTAGAATAAATTTACCACACTGTGTCTGACTTTTGTGATTTTATAGTATTAAAAATTTGCCTTTATCCATTATAGTCTTGCCATCGACATTTACTGTTGGTTCCATAATTACGCCATCAAGGTGACTTGCTACCCGAACAGTGCCACCCATACTTTTATTGTCGCCAAATGCTATATGCACTGTTCCTATTACTTTTTCATCTTCAAGAACTTCTCCCGTTATTAGAGCTTTGTCATGTGTTCCGATTCCAAGCTCTGCAAGATTAAAAGCTAATTTCCCAAACGGTTCCATTATCGAATAAAGTCTTTCAGCACCTACTCCTCCTGTAATATCAGTTGCATAACCTTTTTTTACTTTTACGTTAATGACTTCATCTTTTAAGATGCCAACACCTGCCATTGAACCGTCAAACACTATTGATCCTTCTGACATTCCCTCCATCGGTGCCACATATGCCTCTCCAGCGGGCAGATTGCTGAAATCTCCTGCATTATAGTTTAGCCCAGTATCAGAGTGCCCATCTCTTCCCTCAACAGCGAGATTTATATCAGTACCTTTTTCAGTAGTTATTCTAATGTTAGATGCTTTGCTAATAATGTCAGCCAATATATCACTCTTTTTGGCTATTTCTTTATAATCGGCGTTTAGAGTTCTGGTCATCATATCTTCAGTAATTCCTGGTAGGGTAGCTATTCGAACCCCGGCTTTACTAGCTTCTCTTCTAGAGTTGGTATGGCTCAAGGATTTTGAAGTAGGTATAAGTATTACATCTACCAATTTCATGAGTTCAGCAACCGGTTCTGGTGGCTCTTCTCCATTGGATTTTGGCGTCATAATTTCTGTGAATATAGCCTCTGCTCCTAATTCTTTAGCTTGTTCCCAGAGCGCATAACCGATTTTTCTTGCCGGCTCATCAGTGATGATGAGTACCTTCTCTCCTTTTTTAACATTCATACAATCAATTAGAGCGATCTGTGCAGCTTTCTTTAGATGATCCATTGGTCTTTCTCCCGATTTTTAATGATCCTTGTGCTTATTGTCAGCAATATTATAATATGCCTTATATCTTACCAGTTCTTATAAATTCTCGTAATTTTATTATCACTGGTATTTCCGAGGAGATATCCGATGTCCAGGATAGGTCTTGTAACCCCATATTGGAACAACATCACAAAATCGGAATTCATAGAAATTGCGCAATTAGCGGAGGATCTCAGCTATGACTCAATTTGGGTTCCTGAGATGTGGGGTAGAGATGCTTTTTCGATACTAGGTTTATTAGCGTTACATACTAAGAAAATTAAATTGGCTACTGGAATAATTCCAATATACAGCAGGTCTCCCGCAATTATTGCACAGACCATTGCTACCTTAGATGAAATTTCTGACGGCCGCATGATTCTTGGGCTTGGTACTAGCGGGCCGATAGTTATAGAAAATTGGCATGGAGCGCCTTATGAAAAACCGCTTCAGAGAACTAGAGAATATGTTGAAATAATTCGAATGATTCTAAATAGTGAGAGGGTTAATTATGAAGGAAAAATTTTTAACTTAAAAAATTTCCGCCTCCAATTCAAACCGTTCAGAAAAGACCTCCCAATATTCATAGCGGCAATGGGTTCAAAAAATATACAACTTACGGGCGAGGTAGCAGACGGGTGGATACCATTTCTCATACCACCAGAGCAACTTCATAGTGGTAAAAACGAGCTACAAGCAGGAGTTGAGAAAGCGGGTAGGAGTTTAGATCAGATTCTTGTGAGTCCTTATATCCCAGCAGCAGTTTCTGAGGACATATATCTTGCTCAAGATGTAATTAAGGAATACATCGCTTATTATGTAGGAGGCATGGGTACTTTTTATCATCAAGCCATGGTTCGCTATGGATTTAAAGACGAGGCTGATAGGATAGTAAAAGCATGGAGTCAGGGAGATAAGAGTGGGGCAATTAAAAGCGTGACTCAAGAAATGTTGGAGTCATTATCAATCTGCGGGAATACTGAGTCAGGACAATCAAAAATAAGTCAATATATTGATGGAGGTACTGACTTGCCTATTATTCTTTTTCCTCCAAAAGCCTCTCGTGAATTAGTGAGGGAAACCATGGAAAGTCTCGCCCCAAATAATTGACATAGATCCAAATCTAGTGAATATTAGCCATAAATTTTATAGAGTCTAATTGGGAACAAATAAATGAAAATACTTGTAACAGGTGGGGCGGGTTTTATAGGTTCTTGGGTATCAGATACTCTCCTTCAAAATGGTCATGAGGTTCTTATTATAGATGATTTATCTACAGGAAGAGAAGAAAATATTCCAGTTAATGCTAAATTTATTAGGTGTGATATTAGGGATTATGATACAGTTGAGAAAATCATCTCGAATTTCAAGCCTGATATCATAGATCATCATGCAGCGCAAATCGACGTGCGCAAATCAATTGAAAATCCTATGCATGATGCAGAAATCAACATTTTGGGGACTCTACACCTAATTGAGTCTGCTATCAGGAACAAGGTTAAGAAATTTATATTTGCCTCCACTGGCGGAGCAATATATGGAGAGCCTGAGATTATCCCAGCAGATGAAAAAACCGACCCATTTCCTATTTCTCCTTACGGCACTTCTAAATACGCAGTGGAAAAATATCTTGGCTACTATAATTCTGTCTACGGTTTTGATTATGTTGCTCTAAGGTATGCCAATGTCTATGGCCCACGTCAAAACCCTCATGGGGAAGCTGGGGTCGTAGCAATTTTCTGTAACCGAATAATGGCAGGTAAACCCTGCACTGTTTTTGGAGACGGGGGTCAGACGAGGGACTATGTTTACGTTGAAGATATTGCGAATGCGAACCTGAAAAGTCTCAACGCACCGGTTGGCAGCTATAATATTGGTACAGGTCTTGAGACGTCCGTGAATGATCTCATCTCAGAACTAAAAAAATCATCAGGAACAGATTTTGAAGTCAATTATGGAGAAGAAAGGCCGGGGGAAGTTCAGAGTATAAGCCTTGAAGTGACACAAGCTGAAAAAATTCTAGGATGGAAGCCTAGTGTAAATTTGAGAGACGGTATTCAAAAAACATGGAACTGGTTTAATTTAGATTCAAAAAAGTGAGATTGAATTTTAACTCATACTGATTAAATTGGCTTAAAAGAGTAAATATAGTTATAGACTAAAACTTAATTGCCTAAAAAGGTTCATTGGGTATCCTTAGACATCCCGGAGGTTTTTATAATGAGCAAAAAAGAAGAATTCTTATATGACGAAAGGATAGTTGAAAGACATATCAAAGAAGGAACTCTTTCCAGAAAGGATTATGAAAAGTATTTGAAAAGTCTTCCTGATTCAGAAGATAAGGGAGAAGTGCTTATCATAGAGGAAGACGAAGTAGTAGAGGAAGAGGTTGTAGAGGAAACAGAACTTGAATCAGTGGAAGAGGATGAGACTGAATGAAATGGGATTATAAAGTCGTTTCAGTAGATTCATTATTCCAAGGTAGCAATGATCATGACATCGCAGTATCAAAAGAGGCTGCTAACTCAAGACGGACTACTGCAATTGAAGGTATGGAAAAGACACTTAAAGACCTTGGCAAGGACTCTTGGGAACTAGTTTCAATAATTGGGGATTTTGGAATATTTAAAAAGCCGGCAAATTAACTTTAATATTAGTTAGCAGATTTATTCCCATTCTATAGTGCTTGGTGGTTTTGTTGATATATCATAAACTACGCGGTTAATTCCTTTTACCTCGTTTATTATCCTGACAGAAGTTTTTTCTAAAATATCATATGGAATACGTGACCAGTTTGCGGTCATTCCATCTAAGCTTGTAACTGCTCTAAGTGCAATCACATCCTCATAGGTTCTTTCATCACCCATTACGCCTACAGTTTTAACAGGAAGATATACACAAAATGCCTGCCAAATATCGTCGTATATACCGCCCTTTTTGATCTCATCAATAAATATATGATCGGCGAGCCTTAAAATTTCTACACGTTCTTTGGTAATTTCACCCATAATCCTAATACCGAGTCCCGGTCCTGGAAAAGGGTGACGGTTAAGGATATTCGCTGGAACTCCGAGTTCATAACCTACAGCTCTTACCTCATCTTTAAATAGCTCTCTTAGGGGTTCAACAAGCTTAAGATTCATCTTTTCAGGTAGCCCGCCTACGTTGTGATGTGATTTGATTGTGGCGGAAGGGCCCTTAACGCTTACACTTTCTATTACATCAGGATAGAGAGTTCCCTGAGCAAGAAAGTCAACATCACTTATCTTAGAGGCCTCTTCATCAAAGACGTTTATAAATTCTTCACCAATAATTTTTCTCTTTTTCTCAGGGTCAGACACCCCGCTCAGTTTATTGTAAAATCTCTCTGTTGCATCAACATGTATTAGATTAAGACCCATGTCTTTAAAGGAATGAACAACTTCAGCAGACTCATTAAATCTCATAAGTCCAGTGTCTACAAATATGCAGTATAAATTCTCCATTATCGCTCTCTGGATAATTACAGCGGCAACGGCAGAATCCACCCCGCCTGAAAGTCCGCAGATTACTTTTGATGAGCCTACTTTTTCTCTAATTTCTTTTATTGTGCTGTCAGCAAAGGATTTGGAAGTCCAAGTATTCTTGCATCCGGCAATGTTAAATATAAAATTTGATAGTATTTCCTTACCGTATTTAGTATGCACTACCTCTGGGTGAAACTGTGTGCAGTACATCTTAAGCTTCTCATTTTTAACAGCCGCTACTGGGGAATTTTCGCTCTCTGCAATAGCAGTGAACCCCTCTGGGAGTTCCAGAACTCGGTCTCCATGTGACATCCAGATGTCACTTCCGTCAGGTATGTCTTTTAAGAGATCTAAATGTTCTATAACTTTAAGCTTGGCAGGACCAAATTCACGTTTGTCGGATCGTTCTACCTTGCCACCTAGAAGATGGGTTGTGATCTGCATGCCGTAACAAATACCTAAAATTGGAATATTTAAATTGAATATATCCAGATCAATTCTAGGGGATTCTTCATCCCATACGCTAGCTGGGCCGCCTGAGAATATGATAGCTTTAGGCGCTGCTTTTTTGATTTCGTCTACTGGAGTATTAAAAGGCTTAATCTCTGAATAAACCCCAAGCTCTCTAGTCCTTCGAGCTATAAGCTGAGTATATTGAGAGCCAAAATCAAGAACAAGTATTTTATCGTGCATTTTCTATTTTAGATGAGATAAAGTTTTGTAATTATTAGTGCAGAAAATAAAACTAGAACGCTGCTAATTTTCAATCCGATAATTAGGAGCTTCTTTTGTAATTATTACATCATGTACGTGGCCTTCTCTGAGACCAGCATTTGTAACTTTAATAAATTTAGCTTTAGTTCGTAGTTCGTTTATGGTTTTGCAGCCAGTGTAGCCCATTCCTGCCCGGAGCCCGCCAATGAGCTGGTAAATAACTCCGCCAATAGAGCCTCTCATAGGTATTCTCCCTTCAATTCCTTCAGGCACTAGCTTTGCGTCTATCATTTCATCGCCTATATTTTGCGCGTATCTGTCTTTACTTCCCTTCTTCATGGCCTCTATTGATCCCATTCCACGGTAGACCTTGTAGGTTCTGCCTTGAAATAGTATCATTTCTCCGGGAGCTTCGTCTGTTCCGGCAAATAAGTTTCCTATCATTACTGAATTTGCTCCGGCAGCTATTGCCTTTGCCACATCACCTGAGAACTTGATGCCTCCATCTGCAATTACTGGGATATTTTTCTTTTTTGCCGCTTGAGCGGCATCTTGTATAGCTGATATTTGTGGAACTCCTATCCCAGCGATAATTCTTGTCGTACATATAGATCCGGGACCAACTCCAACCTTTACAGCATCAGCACCAGCTTTAATAACTGCTTTGGCTCCATCCCCAGTACCTACATTCCCAGCTATAATTTCAATTCCAGGGAAGTTGGATTTAACCGAGCTTATTGTATCAATTACCCTCTTTGAATGACCGTGTGCGGTATCAATTACAATTACATCACAACCTACTTTGAGGAGGGAATCTATTCTTTCTTCCGTATCGGCTCCAACCCCAACAGCTGCCCCACATCTTAGTCTTCCCATATTGTCTTTAGAGGCGGTAGGGTGTTTTTCTATCTTCTCAATGTCTTTCATTGTTATCAGGCCACGGAGTTTGAAGTCATCATTAACAACCGGAAGTTTTTCAATTCTAAACTTATGGAGCAACTCTTTGGCTTCTTCTAGGTTTGTACCTTCCCTCACAGTAACTAACTTCTTTCTTGGGGTCATAATTTGTTTAACTTTATAGTCCAAGTTTTTTTCAAATCTCAAATCTCTGAAAGTTACTATTCCTAGAAGTATTTCATCTTCTTTTGTAACTGGCAGCCCTGTGATATTCTGATTCAACATTATATCTAGAGCTTCTTTAACAGTATGATTAGGCTTTACTGTAAGAGGGTTAACAATCATTCCACTTTCATATTTCTTTACTTTCTTTACTTCAGCTGTCTGTCCGGCTATATCCAAATTTCTATGGATAATCCCAATCCCGCCTTCTTGAGCAAGGGCTATTGCTGATTTGGACTCGGTTACAGTGTCCATAGCAGCACTAATTATAGGTATATTAAGTTTGATATTTGCTGTTAATTGGGTGGATATATCTACGTCATTGGGCAAAATCTCAGAATATGCTGGTACTAAAAGAACATCATCGAATGTCAAACATTCTAGAACCTCTTTATTACTCATTCTGAATTATCCTTTTTTTGCTCTTTTTGCTTTAGAAGTTGTTGCTTTTGTCTTTGTTTTAGCTGTTGCCTTAGTAGCGGCTGTTTTTGGAGTCTTTGTCTTCGTCTTGCTAGTTGTCTTAGGCTCTGCTTTTGGTTTAGCCGGGGAAGCCTTTTTTGCGGCTGGCGCTTTTTTAGCAGTGGTTGCTTTTTTAGCGGCAGTTGCTTTCTTGGCAGTAACAGCTGATTTTATAACCTCTGCGGTTTCTGCTTTAGTTGCAGTCTTGCGCTTAGTGGTTTTAGTATCTTCTGCTTTTTTTTCATTTGCAACAGATATTAGTCTGGCTGGTGTTTTAACAATATCTATTATTTTCTTCCTCATTTCTGGAAGCGTTACGCCGAGTTCAATCTCTATTTCTTGTTCTTTCTCTCCAAGATTGATAAATACTGGAAGCACTCCAACGTAAGTTTTTGAGTCAACACGCTCAAAACCCAGTGCATTTAGCAGCTTCTTTGGAAGAGTTGGAAATTCTAAAGTCGCAATTTCCGCCGTTTCTTGAGGAAGAAGACCATCTTGGCTTACGCTAATTTTTAGAAGGGTGGATTTCATATTTTCCCTCACCTTTTGATATAAAATATAGCTTTTAATATTTAAATGAACGACTCTCTCTATAAATATAAGATGTTAATAATATTTAGAAATCTGAGTGAGTTGCAGCACCCCAATATTTACTATTATCCTGTCTATTTTACTTGAGTCATTATGACTTAGCAAGCTAAATCTAGTTATTTCTGTCAGTTAGAGACGTTTTGTGTATAAAAAATCAATTTGAGGATGCTTTTTTATAGTCTATTACCTCTAAATTGTATCTTAAGCCAAGGACTATTCCATCCGCTGGAAATACGGTGAAGAAAGGTATGGATTCTCCAGGTTGTATATTGTAGTTAAGTCCCGCAAGCTTTCTTGAATTATTCACATCTATATCACCATTTTTTTGGTCTAATTTAGAAAGTATTTTTTGTATTGGAGAAACTTTAAGCTCAATGTCCGTAAATGTGTTTCCCGCATAAAAAGTATCTTCATACTGCTTTTTATCAGCTGCTATATATTCACTCCTCAATTTTACATAGTGTACAGGGGATTGAGATTCATTTGTTATTTGTCCTGAAACTATATATACAGGACCATTCACAGTGTTCATCCATCTACCCTGATTCTCTGAAATAATAATATTAGGAGTTTCCTTTTCATTCAATTTTAACGGAATAACGGCTTCTACGATTGTGGTAAGACCGGATAGAGTTCCTTTGGGGAGAATTTCAGCATTAATTAATATGATAAGACTAACCATAAATATTGTAAAAATAGCGGCGATAGTGATTAATGTATAAATAAACTTTGTGACAATACCAGTATTTGATTTTGTTATTTTTCCAGCCGATGGTTCATGGGAGATTTCTTCGTCTCTGTAATCAAAATCCTCTTGATCATTGTTATCAATCGTATGAGTTTCTTGTTCTAAAGGGCTACTCTCGATATCGTTTTCAGGCAGTGGGGATAAATCGGTGTAATTCTCATCCTCAAAACTTTTATCCCTATCAATTTCTTCGATATCTAAATTCTTATCGTTATTATAATCGTTTTCTTCTTCAAATAATTCGGGTGGATTTTCTATAGATTCATCAGTCTCTTGTATATCAGATATTTCTGTCTGGTTGTCTAGTTCTTCTTCTATAGTTAGAACCTCTTCTGATTGTATCTCAGTTGTGGCTTCTTCCTCAATATTTTCATCAATAAAATCCTCTAGATTCTCTTCGTGCTCTGTCGGTAAATCAAACAACTCATCTTTATTATCCTCATTGATTGTCAGTTTGCCCTGTGTTAGGTCACTCGAGGTCTCGGGAACATCTTCTTCTATTTCAAGGCTTTCAGTAATTTTCTCTTCCGAGGCGATTTCTTTCTTAAAATCTTCAGTTACTTCGGTTAAAGGAGTTTCTTGAGATGTGACCAATTTGCTTTTATCATCGGGATCTTCCGCTTTAGATACAAAGAATATATGCCCGCACTTTGAACACCTAACGCTGCTTCCGGGCGGCCTAATTCTAGAATCATCTAGTCTGTAACTACGTTTACAATTCTCACACTGAATTACCATTTATAGATTTTTCTCCAAGAGAAAACAACAATAATATAAACTTATTACAACTTTTCCATTATTGAAAAACTATAGGCTTCTTTAAGTTAAGTCAATACTAATTCAAAGGATTTGAAGTATAATTCTAAACTAGATGAAATATCTCAATATCTATATGCTTATGATTGCAATTATTGCTCTAGGTTCTTGCTTGAATTCCTCCCATAATTTAGAGCCAATTGAAAGAGTACAGTACCAAATGGGAACTTACGGGCGGGTCCTGATTTATGGAGGCAACAATGCAGATGTAGACGCTGCTTTCGCTAAAATTAAAGAGCTTGATAATTTGCTCTCCGACTATAATCCCGACAGCGAGATTTCGGAAATCAACAAAATGGCTGGGGTGAAAGCGGTCAAAGTTGACCCTCAGGTAATCCAGGTACTAGAGACAGCAAAGAGCGTGGCATCAGAGACGGACGGAGTTTTTGATCCCACCATAGGGGCATTAACTATAGGAGTTTATAGGTTCGGAAGAGAAAGTGATGTCGAACCCAATATAAGCGATATTGATAAAGCAAAATCATTAGTCAATTACAAAGACCTAATTATAGAAGGTCACAAAGTTTATCTGAAAAACAAAGGCATGATGATTGATCTAGGTGGAATAGGCAAAGGATATGCAGTAGAACAAGCTGTAAGAGTTCTTAAGGAGAGAGGTGTTCCTAGTGGCATAGTGTCGCTATCTGGAGATTTGAATGTATTTGGGGATCAAGTGGAGATTGCTATAAAAAATCCTGAAAGCGAAGAAGCTATAGCTATATTTACTAGCAAATCTGAGGATCTGGCAATATCTACCAGTGGTAGTTACGAAAGATCAGTAAATATAGATGGGGATGTTTACCATCATCTCATTGTTCCTGAGAGTGGAAGACCTGGAAGCGAATTCTTAAGCTTGACCGTGGTTATAGAGGACACTAGCACATTGGCAGATGCCTATGCTACCGCTCTGTTTATTATGGGTAAAGATAAGGCTCTAGAATTTTTAAATAGACATAATGGGATTGGCGTCTTTATAGTTTTTCCTGACTACAGTATGTACTATAACGATACTTTTATCAGTCTTGTAAGTAATCTAAATATTGAAGAAGTTAAGTCAAAGTAGATATAAACGGTATCATACTAATAATTTCATTAGAGAATTCGGGGTCGTTTTAAGGGCTTGGTTGAGCCTGGTCTTAATTTGACAAAATTAGTGTGTTGCTTATATTGTACTTTGGATAAGCCCATCTTATGGGGTGAGTTCATAATCCGGGGTATTTATATCCGGGGTAATAATTTAAGGGGTGAAAACCGTAGAATGCCCATTTGTACAATAGAAGAAGCCATTGCCGATATAAAAGAAGGCAAAATGGTGATTCTTGTCGATGACAAGGATAGAGAGAACGAAGGTGATTTAGTTGTTGCTGCTGAATTTGCTAATGCTGAGACCATAAATTTTATGGCCACACACGGCAGAGGCTTAATATGTTTAGCCTTAACAAAGGAAAATGCAGATCAAATTGGGCTTCAGCCCATTAAGCCAGAATATAATTCTGTACCTCAACATACTGCATTTACAATATCTATTGACGCAGTTCAGGGAGGGGTTACTACCGGTATATCAGCTTTTGACCGGGCCTCTACAATGAACTTGGCAATATCTGAAGATGCAAAACCTGAAGATTTCATACGTCCCGGACATGTATTTCCTTTGATCTCCAGACCTGGTGGAGTCCTGGTTAGAGCAGGACATACTGAGGGTTCTGTTGATCTCGCAAGACTAGGCGACCTAAAACCAGCTGCAGTGATTTGTGAGATCATGAATGATGACGGAGATATGGCAAGGCTTCCTGATTTAGAAAAATTTGCAGATACTCATAATATCAAGATCGCTTCTATTGCCGATTTAATTAGCTATCGACTTAGAGCAGAGAGTCTTGTAAGAAGGGCGGCTTCTGCTGTTATTCCTACAGAATATGGAGAATTTAAGATAATTGTCTATGAAAGTGATATTGACCCTCAACACCACGTAGCATTTGTAAAAGGCGAGATATCCTCTGAAGAAGGTGTTCTTGTAAGAGTGCATTCAGAGTGTCTTACAAGCGACGTGTTCGGATCACTCAGGTGCGACTGCGGTCCTCAGATTAAACAGGCAATGAAAATTATTGAAGATGAAGGTTCTGGAGTCATTCTTTATATGAGGCAAGAGGGCAGAGGTATTGGACTTGTTAATAAGATTAAAGCCTATGCTCTTCAAGATGACGGTTTTGATACAGTTGAAGCCAATGAAGCGCTTGGATTTAAACCTGATCTTCGAGATTACGGCATAGGGGCTCAGATACTCAGTGATTTAGGTGTCAGAAATATGAAACTTCTAACTAATAATCCAAAGAAGATAAAGGGACTTGAAGGCTTTGGGCTACAAATCGTAGAAAGGGTTCCTATTGAGATTCCACCAAACGGTAGAAATTCAGAATATTTAAAGGTTAAAAAGGATAAACTCGGTCACCTTCTATCGATGGTTGACTAGGAAGGAGGTTTTTTATGCCTCAGATATATGAAGGTAAACTAGATGCAAAAGGTTTTAAATTTGCTGTAATTGTAGGCAGATTTAATGACTTTATTACTGAAAGACTAATGAGCGGAGCTATCGATGTACTACTCAGACACAATGCTTCTGAAAAGGACATTGATATTATTAAAGTTCCAGGCTCTTATGAAATATTATTTGCTGCAAAAAAAGCCGCAGAGTTAAAAAAATATGATGCTATAATTGCTATTGGAGCAATAATAAGGGGTTCAACTTCCCATTTTGATTTTTTAGCTTCCACAGTTACCAGTCAGCTTGCCGCTATAGGACTTGATAATAATGTGCCGGTTTCCTCTGGTGTTATTACCACCGAAACAATTGAACAGGCAATAGAGAGAGCAGGTTCTAAAGCTGGAAATAGAGGTGGTGAGGCCGCTTTCTCAGCAATTGAGATGGCAAATCTGGCCAAATCACTTTCCAAAAAAAGGTAAAATCCTTCCATATGGGTACACGGAGACAGGCGAGGGAGCTTGCGCTCCAATTTCTATATCAATTCGATTCATTAAAAGAGTCCTCTTCTGATTCAGAAGATGTAGGGGAGTTGTTATCTTTTTTTTGGGATAGAAATGACAATCCCTCTGATGAGGATACTAAAGAATTTTCTTCAATTCTTATAATGGGATCATGTTCGAATTTAGCTAGTATAGACGACATTATTGCTAATTATTCTCAGCACTGGCGTCTTACACGAATGCCCACAATTGATAGAAACATCCTGAGGATTGCAATCTATGAAATACTATACTTGAGCAACATACCGCCCCCTGTTACCATAAACGAGGCTGTGGAACTAGGTAAGAAATTTGGTACGGAGGAATCGGGTTCTTTTATTAATGGCATACTTGATAAGATAAGAGAAGCAAAGGAGAAAGGGGATCTTTAATGATGATAAATGAAGCTATTAATAAGGTGATCGAACATATAGATCTTGAAGAAGATGAAATGGCTGAAGTTATAGAGCAGATAATGGAAGGCGGTGCAACACCGAGCCAAATATCATCCTTTTTAACAGCGCTCAGGATGAAGGGCGAAGCAGTTTCTGAGATTACTGGTGCTGCCAGAGTAATGCTTGATAAAGCAAACAAGATTGAAACTTCTAGTGATGTCGTTGTTGATATGTGTGGGACTGGAGGGGATCATCATGGTACTTTCAATGTTTCAACTGCGGCTTCTTTTATCGTCGCTGGGGCGGGGGTTGCAGTAGCAAAACACGGTAACCGCTCTGTTTCTAGCCCAGTTGGTAGTGCAGATGTGCTTGAAGCTTTAGGAGCCAATATAGACTACTCAATTCCTCATGCAGAGAGATGTTTGGAAGAAATTGGAATAGTATTTCTCTTTGCCCCACTTTATCACCCGGCTATGAAACATGTTGCCGTGCCAAGAAAAGAAATGGGTATTCGAACTATTTTCAACATTCTGGGCCCGATTTCAAATCCCGCCAGAGTCAAACATCAGGTAATGGGCGTATACTCTGAAGCTTTACTTGACCCAATAATAAAAGTGTTGAGAAACTTAGGCCATTCAAGTGCTATGGTTGTTCATGGATCTGATGCAATGGATGAATTCACAGTTACTGGGAAAACAGTGGTTGCAGAGCTTAGAGACGGTATGGTAAAAAAATATCAGTTTGATCCCTCAGAGCTTGGCTTGAAGAAACGAAAATTGGAAGAGCTGAGAGGTGGTCAAACTGCCGAAGAAAACGCTCAAATTATACTGTCTATATTTAAAGGTGAGGAAAAAAAAGCCAGAAGAGATATTGCGCTCCTTAACGCAGCTGCAGCCATCTATGTCTCAGACGCAGACTCCGATTTCGTCCAGGCATTTGATAGGGTAATAGATTCTTTGGATTCAGGTAAGGCACTTTTAAAATTAAATGAGTTTGTAGAGTTCACAAAAAAGTAGATATTACTTAATGCCGGGATAATTACTGAAAATGATTTTAGATGAAATAATTGAAAATAAATCTGCTGAAATTAAGGAATCGAAAATCTCACTTCCTTTAGAATTAATAACTGAGCAACTGAAGGGTGCGCTTGCCCCAAGAGATTTCTTTGCTGCTATTAATCCAGAGGGTGAGCTGAAAATTATCTCAGAGGTTAAGCACGCATCTCCTTCAAAAGGAGTTTTTAGGGAAGATTTTGATCCTGTAGAAATAGCTAAGAGCTATAGTGCGGGCGGTGCTTCAGCAATATCTGTTCTAACTGATGAAAAATATTTCAAAGGTAGTCTCACATATCTTAAAAATATAAGGGCAGAAGTTGATACCCCTCTTCTTAGAAAGGATTTTATAATCGACCCATATCAGGTTCATGAAGCCAGACTATTCGGGGCAGATGCGCTCCTTCTTATAGTAGCCGCATTGGATCAAAAGGATCTAAAAGATCTTCTAAAGCTTACACACTCACTTCAAATGAACGCCATAGTTGAAGTTCACGATGGTGAAGAATTAGATAAAGCTCTCGAAGCTGATGCGAGAATAATTGGTATTAACAACAGAGATTTAAGAACTTTTGACGTTGATCTAAACGTATCGATAAATCTCTCTAAAAAGGTTCCTCCAGATAAAATAGTTATAGCCGAAAGCGGCATAGGCTCTATAAAGGATATAGATGGACTTAGAGCTGAAGGTGTCCATGTTTTCTTGATTGGCGAGACATTTATGAAAGCAGCTGATCCAGGACAGAAATTAAAAGAGCTCATTGAATCTAGTAACTATAGAGAATCTTGATTTATTTTCTAATAACACAGTTGTTTGTAGCTTAATAAATACTAGTTATTTTGTGATAGTTTGAGTAGGATATTATTATTTCCAGTCTTCATATTAATTATAAAGGACGGAATCATAACAATTTCATAGTTTAATCGCTTGTTGTTTGGGTGGAGACTCGATTTGCTTAAATCAAAATTTGTTTATCAATACTGCGCAATTTTATTTGCTTTTTATTTGATGTCCTGTTCTCATGGCGCTCCAGAATTTGACCCTTACAAAGAAGCCTCTCCTTCCTCTGGGGAAGAATGGGTTCCAACAGAAAAAGAGCGGGAAAAGTCCTTTGAACTTGAAGAATTACCAACAATCCCTCAAGAGCTAGAGCCTGAAGCTGGAAGCCTTAAACTTTCACAACTTGTGGATATTGCTCTGGCTAACAACCCTACTACTCAAATAGCTTGGGAAGACGCTCGAGCGGCAGCGGCTGCATGGGCAGAGGCTCGGGGGTTATATTATCCTCAGATTACGGGGGAAGGTGGTTACTTCTATGCAAGAGATGGAGGATCCTCAGCTGGTGGAGATGCTTTTCGTGAACAGTACGCAAATGTCGGACTATCCTTAAATTATCTTCTGCTGGATTTTGGTGGTAGGGAAGCCGAGATTGATGCTGCGAGACTTGCTCTAGTAAATGCCAATTGGAATCAGAATCAGGCAATTCAGAATGTGTTGAATGAAGTAGCAGTTAACTTCTATAATTATATAGGTAGTAAAGCACTAGTGATAGCCGATGAAACTAATCTTGAGGAGGCTGAGACCAGCCTTGAAGCGGCAGAGCTGAGACTCGAAGCTGGAGTAGGAACACTTCCTGATGTGCTTCAGGCAAGGGCTACACTGGCACAGGTCCAACTGGATCTGGTAGAAGATAGAGGCAATGTTGAAATCTTACGGGGTGAATTGGCTACTTCGGTTGGCTGGCCATCTAATACCGATTTTGATGTTTCTGATCCTGTAGATGAGCTTCCACTTGATGCTCTTGCCGATAATGTGAATGATCTTATTGACTTGGCTATGGAGAATCGTCCTGACCTTGCAGCGGTTCAGGCTAGCGTTAGGGAGGCAGAGGCAAATCTTAGAGAAGCCAAATCTGAGTTTTTTCCCGAAATTTCTGCTACAGCACAAGTATTTAGGTTTTGGGTGAGACCAGAAGGGGAATCTAGCGAATACTTTACTAACTACTTATTAGGAGTACAGCTTTCCGTTCCTATCTTTCAGGGTTTTACACTTATAAACTCAGTACGTCAGGCAAGTGCTGAGCTTGAATCAAGCAAAGCGGCCCTGAGACTCCAAGAACAGATAGTTATCGATGAAGTTTGGGCAGCTTACTATAACTTTAGAACCGCAGTTCAATCTTTAGAGGCGGCGACCGTGCTGCTTGAAAGTTCTATAGAATCATACAATGCATCCTTAGAATTATATCGCAATGGGGTAGGAGACATAATTGAGCTTCTAACAGCACAAACCACTCTTGCAGAGGCAAGAGCGGAGCAAGTGCAAACAACCACGGACATTTTTACATCATACGCTGATTTGATAAACGCAATGGGCACCGACATACCTTCTCCACAAGAGATTGTAATCGAGGAGGAAGTTATTATTGATTCTGAAGGTGGAGTAGAGGAGGTAATAAATGAAGAAATTGAAAACTGATATCTCTTCAAAATGGTTTGTTCTTGTCTTAGCAATTGTCGCATTATTTAGTATCAACCTAACAAGTTGCGGCAAGAGTGATAAAGATAGCACTACTGCTGAATTGACTGTTACAGTTGCCGAAGTAAAATCCGAAACTGTACCCGTATATCTGGACTATGTTGGAACTCTTCAATCGATTGAATCAGTAGATATCAATGCGAGAGTTGAAGGATTTTTAGTAGAAAGAGCTTTTAAAGACGGAGCCGATGTTAAAGCTGGAGATTTACTTTTTGTAATAGACCCAAGACCATTTAAAGCGGCTCTTATCGCCGCTGAGGCGCAGTTAGCTGAGGATCAGGCAGCGCTCGCTTATGCAAGAGAGCAGGTTACTCGTTATAAGCCTCTAGTAGAAAAAGACTACATAACAAGAGATGCATATGATGACTATGTCACACAGCTAAAAGAAGCCCAAGCAGTAGTTGAAGCAGACCGCGCAAATGTAGTGCAAGCTGAGCTTGATTTAAGTTACTGTACAATGTTTGCCCCATTTGATGGACGAATTGGGAGGAGGCTTGTTGATGTTGGTAATCTAGTCGGTGCTAGCGAAGCTACACAGCTTGCAACAATAGTTCAGCTTGATCCGATATATATATACTTTAATGTCGCAGAGCGCGATATTCCAGAAGTCCTCAAACAGCAAAATTCAAAGCCACTAACTTTCAGTGTAATTCTTCCTGATGAAAGCAAGCATCCTGAAGATGGAACAATAGATTTTGTCGATAACCAAGTAGATGTTACCACAGGGACTATAACCTTAAGAGGTATAGTTGGTAACAGTTCTAAAACAATTTTACCCGGTCAGTATGTTAAAGTGCAGCTTCTCTTAAAGCAGCAGCCCGATACTCTCGTAGTTCCGCAGAAAGCAGTTGGGGATCAGCAGGGCAATACTTTTGTATATGTTGTTGGAGACGATAACAAAGTAGAGTTCAGAAACGTCACCGCAGGTGCAAGTTATGGTGAAATGAGGATAATTGAAAAAGGTGTAAAAGTAGGGGAGAAAGTGATTGTTAACGGGCTTCAAAAGGTGAAACCTGGTTCGACTGTGAAAACCGAAACACAAGCACAAGCAGAAGCCGAGGCAAAGAAGAAGGCTCAGGCCTCTCCTAAACCCACTGGTACGAAAAGTAAATAAGCTCTATTAATAGTTACAGGAGAAATATAGATTGGTTGATTTTTTTATTAACCGCCCGGTTTTAGCTACTGTACTCGCAATTCTGATAACTCTTATCGGCGGAATATCAATTCCTATTTTACCAATTGCTCAGTTTCCTGAGATCAGTCCTCCTACCGTGAACGTATCTGCAACTTATACAGGCGCAAGCTCTGAGGTTGTAGAAGAAACCGTCACAACACCGATAGAAGAACAGATAAATGGTGTTGAGGGCATGACCTATATGTCTTCAGACAGCTCGAACGACGGTACAATGTCGATTAACGTAACCTTTGACATTGGTTATGATCTGGATATTGCCGCTGTTGATGTTCAAAACCGCGTTCAGCTTGCAACCCCAAGGGTTCCTGAAGAGGTAAGTAAGTATGGTATCTCGGTTAATAAACAGTCTACTAGTCTTATTCTAGCTGTAAATCTTATCTCTCCTGATGGAAGCAGGGACGACCTTTTTCTAAGTAACTACATAGATATTCATATTTCTGATGTTCTTAAACGTATACCTGGGGTGGGTAACCTGACAATTTGGGGTGAAAGGGAATACTCCATGCGAATCTGGCTTGACCCGGACAAGCTAGCCAGCCTTGAGATGACTACTACTGATGTTGCAAATGCTATAGAAGAGCAGAATGTTCAAGTGGCTGCGGGGTCTATCGGTCAGCCTCCCGTTCCTAAGGGGCAGCAGTTTCAGTATGTGATAACAACCCTGGGCCGACTTGAGAGCGTAGAAGAGTTTGAAGACATTATTATCCGAGCTAACCCTGATGGTTCGGTTGTTCGCGTTAAAGATGTTGCCACTGTTGATCTCGGCGCAGAAACCTATACAACAAAAGCAACTCTTGATGGTGGGGAGACGGTTGGCATTGGTACTTATCAGCTTCCAGGTGCAAATGCACTTAATTTGGCAAAAGAAATAAGGGCTGCAATGGAAGTGCTGAAAGAAGATTTCCCATCCGGTGTGGATTACGCAATTATTTATGATACCACCACTTTTGTTAAAGAGTCTATAAAAGAGGTTGTTATAACCTTATTTGAAGCATTCATTCTAGTATTTATAGTCGTATTTATTTTTCTTCAAAACTTCAGAGCGACTATGATTCCGGCTATTACAATTCCAGTTTCGCTTATTGGTACATTTGCCTTAATAAATGCTCTGGGTTTCTCAATAAATACCCTTACTCTATTTGGCCTTGTTTTAGCAATTGGTCTTGTTGTGGACGATGCAATTGTAGTTGTTGAAAACGTTTCAAGATTGATCCAGGAGAAGGGTGTATCGTCTAAAGAGGCGACAAGCGCGGCAATGAAAGAAGTTACAAGCCCTATTGTTGCAACCTCTTTGGTGCTAATGGCGGTTTTTGTGCCTGTGTCCTTTATGCCCGGTATCACAGGTCAGCTCTACAGGCAGTTTGCCCTGACAATTGCCTGCTCAGTTGCAATATCCACAATCAATGCACTAACACTTAGCCCAGCGCTTTGTGCTCTCTTTCTAAGAAAAGAGACAGGAAAGAAATTCTGGTTTTTCAAAAAATTCGATCAGGGTTTTGATTGGTT
>BQJP01000006.1 GCA_021604765.1 Thermodesulfobacteriota bacterium | reverse complement strand
TGTTCCGGAAGATAGAAGTGCTGTTTCCATGATAGTTTCTGCGATTTCAGCTTTACTAATCTTAAGTGCCAGAGCCTTCTTAATTCTAGACTCAGTACAATGTGGACATCTTCCATGTACAGCCACAGATACCGCAATTAGTGCCTTTGTTTTGGCATCTAGCTTTGTCTCACCTTCAACCGCTTTATAAAACTGCCACCACCCCTCTGCCATTTCCGGTGCGTGTTTCTCAAACCATCTCTGATCGTCTGCCATTTTCTACTACCTCCTTTAAACTGTCTTATTTATTTAATGCCTTTAAGCTCATTTTCATTGAAGCATTATTTAATATTTTTCATATATTCTATGTAACTTCCTCTTCCAGATCCCATTTTGTAAGATGCATAGCCAACTGGGTTCTTCTCATAAAAATTCTGGTGGGATTCCTCAGCAGTATAAAACTCCATCGCAGGCCTTATCTCAGTAATAATAGGGCTAGGATACCTACCACTCTGGCCAAGTTTCTTTTTTGACTCTTGTGCTATCGTTTTTTGTCCCTCTGAATGATAAAAGATTGCCGTTCTATAATGCATACCCCTATCCACAAACTGCCCTCCCCCATCAGTCGGATCTACGTTGAGCCAAAAGACATCTAATAATTTTTCATAGGAAATTAATGATGGATCATAAACAATTTGTACTGATTCTAAATGTTCTGTCCTTCCAAGACATACGTCATCATATGTAGGATTCTTTTCAAGACCACCTGTGTACCCAACTGTAGTAGAAATTACTCCCTCTAGGTTATCAAAAGGTGGCTGCATACACCAAAAACATCCACCTGAAAAAGTAGCCCTCTCGTAATTATCTTCAGAAATACCCATCTTTGATTAAGACCCCTTAACATTATTAAGCCATAGTTTAAACCAGAATAAGCTTATATCTATTATGATGAACACACATCATTAAAGATACAAACAATTAAATGATGGCTCTTCTATTTCATAAGACTAGCACAAAATATAAGATCATCTAGGCTAAACAGAGTAATTAGATTTATACGTTTTTAACAGATCATTTAGTACAATATGGACAATGGGTATACCAAATAAAACTTTTAACAAAGATAGCAGAAGTGGCCTACCAAAACTAGAAAAATGTTCTTCTAAAAATCCATACGATATTACTATACCGTTATTGTATAGATGATTAAAAGTGAGGACGGATACAACGACCAGATACAGCCAACTAATGAGGCTTAAGTAATAACCCCATTTACTTCCTCTCCAGATCAAGATTCCCCCAATTGTCCCGCATATACCTCTAAAGAATATAGCATTGAAAATGATTACAGTTGCCATTAGCGGAAAGTTATCTAACTGCCCTATTAGCCAGAAACCGCCTAATCCGGGCAAACCGGCAAAGATGGTAAGAAGTCCTATTATTTTTCGTTTCTTCACTTAAAATTGAGAAAATCTAGTTTATATAAGTTTCATGAAACACTTTCATGCTGGAAGGCTCCCCAATAACAGTAATTCTGTCATTCTCATGGATTATTGTACTTCCGCGAGGAATAATAGTTCGTTCTCCTCGTCGTATAAGCGCAACCAAGCTGCCTTCAGGCATATTTATTGCGCTCAGGGGCTTTCCAATTAACTTTTCTGTCGGTGTATTTTTATGTACATAAATAGAGTGAAATCTTTCATTGTGCAATATGGTTTCTTTAAGCTGCTGCTCGTCTTCTGCTATGAGCCAATTATTCATGAAACTCTCATCCTCTATGTGCCTTGCAACCTGGGCCAACATTCTTACATGCTGTGAAGGATTATCCAAAGGACTGAGCAAAAAAAATATCGCATGTAAAGTCTTTTCTTCTTGCTGGTCTGAGGCAGGGTCGTGAACTTTCACACTAACCCCAGATTTAGAGCGCACCATAACCATTTCCATTTGACTAAGTCCTTCAACGCGCGAATGTGGGAGTGCCGCCCCATGAGCCACCGGAGTAACTCCTAAAACTGTTCCCTCAAAAAATTGTCTGTAAAGATTGTCATAAGACTCTGGAACAAAATTAGAGAATAAAGTGCTTACTCTCTCTACAATGTCTTCAAAACCTATTTCTGGACTTACTTCTATTACATGACTTCGGGCTACAAGTTGATCAAAGGGATCATCCTTCCTTAAGTCTTTTTCTTTTAATATCCCTCTTAATTCTCTGTCCAATCCTTCATGTCTCGATTTCCCGAGTTTCTCAAAAATATGATATATGGCACCACTTCTTCCAACCTTGTTCCGAACGTAGAACTTGTACCAAACTATGCCTATTACGAACATCAATCCTGTAAATACCTTCGTCCATATACCCATATTGCTAAACAACCATAGGCTTGAAAAAACTCCGAAAATTTGCAGCCACGGGTAAAAAGGAGAACGATAACTGGGATCGTAAGAATCAATCTTGCTTTCTCTCATTACTATTACTGCTACACATACAAGCATAAACATCAACAATTGAAATGCGCTTGCAGTTTTTACTATTTTAGATGTATCGAGAAGCAATAGAAACAAAATGATGCTTCCTACTGTAATGATTATTGCACTAAAGGGCATTCCGTTCTTCCCGAGTTTTTGGAATATGCTCGGCATCATAAAGTCTCGGCTCATTGCAAGAGGATATCTGGAAGCGCTCATAATTCCCGCATTCGCCACGGATATAAACGCTAAAAGTGCAGCCACTGATAATACTACGATTCCGACTTTACCAAATAGTATTCCTGCAACACTAGCTACAGGCGACAAATCACCTGAAAGCTTCTCAATAGGCACTACACCCACCATAACTGCTGTTCCAATACCATAAATCAGTATAGCCGTAACAAGTGCTAGAAATATTCCGAGTGGAAGATTACGCTCCGGATTTTCTACTTCTTCTGAAAGGCTTGTAACTTTTGTAATACCTGCATAGCTTATATAAACCATAGCAGCAGTGGATATGATAGCTTCCGAGCCTACATCGAAGTACCCACTAAAATGAGATAAATGAACCTCCGGCACACCGATTCCGACAAAGCCAACCAATATGAGAATCACCACTAAAACAAGAAAGATTTGAAATTTGCCGCTTGTGCTGGAGCCCATTAGATTGAGCACACCCAGGGCAATAGCAATGGCAATTGCAACGGGAACAATTGGGAGATCATGAACAAATAACCCAATATAAACACCCATTCCAATCAATGCAAAAGCTACTTTAAGAACTAGTGCAAGCCAAGTCCCTATTCCTCCTACTGTACCGAGCAAAGGCCCCATTGAGCGGTCTAAGAAATAATAAATACCTCCCGCCTTGGGCATGGCGGTTGTAAGCTCCACAATACAAAACGTTGCCGGTATAAGAGGTAGTACAGCTATCAGATAAGATAGGGTTATTGCAGGTCCGGCATTCATTGCGGCAATGCCGGGCAATAAGAAAAAACCAGCACTTAATGTACTGCCTGTGGCTAAAGCATAAACATCAAGCAACTTTAAACTTTTTTTAAGACGCTGGGGCTGACTTGATTTCTGAGTACTCATAATTGACCAGTATTATGTATCGGAAACTTGAAAAATCCAGAATCAGAACTGATTTTATAGATCAAGCTTATAATAATATCATATTTCTATAAAGCTATTCGCTTCTTTCTTTAATATCAGTACTAATTTTAGATTTCTCATTTTGTCTATGAATAGCTAAATCAAATAGTTTTGTGATTAGTTCAGTAAATGATATTCCCGTTATATCCCAAAGTTTCGGATACATACTTATCTGGGTAAAACCTGGGATTGTATTTATTTCACCAACAAAGAATTCTTCTGTTTCAGAATTGATTAGAAAATCAACTCTTGCCATTCCACTACAATCAAGGGATTTGAATGTTTGTATAGCTAAGTCTCTAAGTTTACTAGTCATCTTCTCATTGATTTGGGCTGGAGCAATCAAACCTGTGCCCTCCTCTAAATACTTGGCGGTATAATCATAGAATTCCCGATGAGGCAAGATCTCTCCTGGAAGAGATGCAATCGGATTCTCGTGTCCTAGGACACTTATCTCTATTTCTCTGGGTTTAGATACCGCCTTCTCAACCAATATTCTATTTGAATACCTGCATGAATCGTCTATTGCCGCATTTAATCCTGGATCAGAAACAACCCTAGAAATCCCAACACTTGATCCGAGATCAGCGGACTTAACAAAACATGGAAAACCAATCTTGCTAAGGACTATTTCTCTAATCGTATCTTTTTGGGTTTCCCACTCATGACTATAAAAACCAAAGTACGGAACCACAGGTATTGAAGCCTCATTAAGAACTGCCTTCATTACTAACTTATCCATGCCGATAGCAGATCCTAAAACAGAAGCACCTACAAACGGAATACCCATTAACTCAAGCATACCCTGAATTGTTCCATCCTCTCCGTAAGTTCCATGAAGTACCGGGAAGACTGCATCTAACTTAATTTGATCTATAACTTTGGAATCTTCTATCTCAAAAAACAGTGGGTTTTGGTAATTTAGCGAAGGAGTCAGAAAAGAATTATTGCAAACTTTTAAAGCTCCATCTTTTAACCATTCATCAATATTTACCCTATGCCACAATCCATTTTTATCAATGAATATAGGATAGATATCATAAATTTCTCTGTCTGTATTATTAATAACCGATTTAGCTGATAGCAAAGACACCTCATGCTCAACCGACCTTCCTCCGAAAACAATTCCAACTTTTGTCTTAGACAATTTGTACTACTCTCCTCATCTTAATATCAACAAATCACTTAACAAAAAAGTAATATCAAGTTGGTTTGCAATGAGCTTGATATAAGATTAACGTAAGGTAATATGCAAGAATAACCGCTTCATAACGGCTCGAAAACCCCCAGGAGGCAAATCTATGCAAAAAGTCGTGATTTGTGAACCATTAAGAACAGCAATTGGCTCTTTTGGAGGCACTCTGAAAGATACCTCCACAGCAAAATTAGGATCCACCGTTGTAAAGGAAATACTCAATCGAACTGAAATTGATCCCAAGGAAATAGATGACTGCATTATGGGGAATATACTTTCTGCCGGACAAGGCATGAACATATCAAGGCAAGTTGCAATTGAATCAGGTTTACCTGTTGAAATCCCGGCAATTACTATAAACCGAGCCTGCGGATCAGGAGTTCAATCTGTAGCTTTTGCCGCACAAGCAATTAAAGCTGGAGATGCAGAGGCAATAATAGCCGGCGGTGTAGAAAACATGAATCTGGCACCTTATTATCTGACTAAAGCGCGATATGGATATAGAATGGGAGTCCCCAAAGATGAGATCGTAGATGGAATGGTATATGATGGACTGTGGGATATTTTCAATGATTACCACATGGGAGTTACAGCTGAAAACCTTGCAGAAAAATACGATATTAGCAGAGAAGAACAAGATGAATTTGCTTTTAATAGTCAATCCAAATGTAAGACGGCAATGGATAGCGGCAAATTCAAAGATGAAATTGTTCCAGTAATGATTCCTCAGAGAAGATCTGATCCGATACCGTTTGAGGTAGATGAACATCCTAGAGACACAACAATTGAGGCCCTCTCTAAGCTGAGACCAGCTTTTAAAAAAGACGGGACTGTAACAGCAGGCAACGCGTCAGGGATTAATGACGGTGCTTCAGCAGTATTAGTTACATCTGAGGAGAAAGCAAAACATCTTGGAATACAACCTTTTGCATCAATAGTATCTTACGCAATTGCCGGGGTTGATCCTTCTATAATGGGAATAGGACCAGTTCCAGCCATGCAAAAAGCATTAGATAAAGCAGGACTTTCTCTTGATGATATAGATCTCTTCGAACTTAATGAAGCATTTGCCGCACAATCTTTAGCTGTGTTAAGAGACATTCCAATTCCTCAAGAGAAGTTGAATATAAATGGAGGAGCGATAGCGCTTGGCCATCCTGTAGGAGCCTCGGGTAGCAGACTGCTTGTCACGTTGCTTCACGAAATGAAGAAGCGAGATAACACAAAACTTGGAATGGCAACCTTATGCATCGGTGGCGGAATGGGAATTGCAATCATAGTCGAGAAAGAATAAACGGTAATTCTAAAGTACTTAAGTTTTAGTCTGTATTTCGATACTATATTTTCGTTCTTTAAACAAAGCCTTAAATTCTTTGGGAACTTGGGCGACTTCATGTTTTTCATAATGAATAAAAACAATTCCCGTCTTTAATATAGCTACCACTTCTTGTGTTTTTTTATTTGTTAATCTGTAAACTAGATCACAACCATATTTAAGATAATCACAAACCGCAATATCAACGGTAACAGTATCCCCATAAAAACCTTCTGATTTATAATAAATTGCTACATCGGAGAGGATTATTGCAGGCCCAAATGCATCTAGTTCCGTAAAACCATTGCTAGTAAAAAATCTCACCCTAGCTTCGTGAGCTAAGGACAGGATAGAGTCATGACCCAAGTGTCCGCCATAATTTATATCGCTAATCCTGAGGCTTATATTTGTTGAGTAATCAAATTTTTTAGGAGGATTTATTTTTATTCTAGCCACTTATTTATCATCTCCCGATTTACAGAAATATGGGATAATTTCTTTAGAAATAACTTCGAACGATCTTTCTTTATCAGGACTAAAATCTCTTAAAAAGAAATGATCGACACCAACGGCTATATATTCTTCCATCTTCTTAATTATATCCTGCTTTGACCCGGCAATTATAAAATCCATAACAATCTCTCGGGAATAGTATTTTTGTCCCATCTCCTTAAATTTTCTTAGCATGTCAGCGTCATTGGGCATGATTTTGGTATATTCAAGCCCTTTATACTCATCATCTATCTCAATATCATATCCAGCCTGAGAAAGTAATTCGGGCCAAACAAGTGCATGCTTAATTGGTTCTATGGATGAATATGCCTCATCTTGATCATTCCCAATAGATATAAAAATGAATAAAGTCTTCTCAATTGACCCTAGGTTTTTATCCCGGTTTTTAGCTCCCTCATCTACAGCAAGTGATTTGTCTCTAAAAAGTCTTGGTGGCATTGCATTTGTAACCCATCCATCTCCATATTCCCCTGCAACTCTGAGCGCTTTCGGACCAGTTGCCGCAATGTATATAGGAACGCCGTTTCCAAACTCCGGCTGAATTTGGAGTTCCGCATCTTTTAAATTATAAAATTCTCCATCAAAGCTCACAGACTCACCACTCCAGAGCGCTCTCATCACCTTTACGGACTCCACCACCCTAGTCAACGGTTTGTTCCAGCTAATACCATATGGATCTAGGTTCATTTTTTCTCCGTAACCAAGACAAATGAAGCTTCTGCCTTGAGATATATGGTTTATTGTTGCCATTCTCTGAGCATATATTGCAGGATGCATTCTATGCGCATCTCCGACATTACCAAAATGTATTTTGTCTGTATGAGTAGAAGCAGCAGTAATTACTGACCAGACCTCGGGTGTCAGTTTTTTAGCCATAAATACAACATGGTCAGGAAACCATACAGCATCAAATCCGCTTTTTTCCGCTTGTACAGAAAACTCTATCAAGTCTTGAACTGACGCCCCTGGAACAGGTGCGGATATGCCAAATTTAATCTTTTTAGACATAATTTATTCTCCTTTTAAGCTCAATTCTCAACGATAGATTATACATAATCTAAATTTAACTTTTCATCTTGATTTTTAGATATCATAGGGTTATTATTTCGACCCATACAGATTTAACCACAAATTACATCCCACGATAGGGAATGAGGCGGAGGTAGCAAACAGATGGAAAGAGAAGAAAGAACTGAGAGATCTGAGAAAGAGCATGCAAGCAAACACGTTGATATTGAATCCAAAAGATTTTTTTTCGATGTAAAAGAAAATCATAAAGGAAAATACCTAAGAATTACAGAATTAAGTGGCGGCAGATCCTGCATCGTCATACCCCTTGGTGGAATCACTCTCTTCAAAGAGAGATTGGGAGAAATCATAGAAGAGGCAGAAAAACTTATTGATGCCCCTTCTAGTTTTTAATTCTATAAGAAAATATAGAGTTGGAAGCAGAGATTTAGCCCAGAAATAATCCTTATTCAAAGTCTGTACAAGAAACCGGTTTATAAGGAGGGTTGTATCTAAAGAAAATCGGGAAGTTCTTCAAGATTAAGCAACTCATCATACGTTTCTCTTTTTCTGATTACAGAAAATTGGTCTCCCTTAACCAGCACTTCTGGAACACGTTGACGTGTGTTGTAGTTAGAGGACATAACAAAACCGTAAGCTCCAGTACTAAGTACAGCTAGCAAATCGCCGCTTGCAACTTTAGGAAGTTCTCTATCCTGTGCAAGAAAATCTCCTGATTCACAAATAGGGCCTACAACATCGACAACCTCTTTAGACTGAGAGCCTTTAACAACAGGCAGTATTTCGTGATAGGACTCGTAGAACGCAGGTCTTAGGAGATCATTCATAGCGGCGTCTACTATAACGAATTTCTTTTCAGTGCCTTCTTTAAGATACAAAACTTTGGTTATTAACATTCCAGAATTCCCCATCAATGATCTTCCGGGTTCTAGTACTAGCTTGTATGGTTTACCAGAGAATTCTTTCATAATGATATCTGCATACATACTAGGGTGAGGTGGTTTATCATCTAATTTATAGCTTATTCCAAGCCCTCCACCTATATCAATGTACTGAATATTAATTCCTTCTTTAACCAGATCATCAGCAAGAGTTATAAGCTTTTTGACAGAATCTACAAATGGAGTCAGGTCAAATATCTGTGACCCAATATGCGCATCAATTGCAATTACATCTATACCTTCCATCTTATTGGCCTCTTTATATACTTCAAAAGCCCGCCCTATCTCGATACCAAACTTGCTTTTTTTGAATCCGGTTGAAATATAAGGATGAGTTTTGGCATTAATATCCGGGTTTACCCTGAGCGCTACAGGAGCCTTTCGGCCCATTTCTTTACCAACATCATCTAAGACATGAAGCTCTTCTTCTGATTCTACATTGAAAAAAAGAATTCCGGCTTCTATTGCAGCTTTCATCTCTTCTCTAGTTTTTCCCACTCCTGAGAATACTACTTTGCCCAGATCGCCCCCTGCCCTTTTAACACGAAGCAGCTCTCCACCAGAAACTATGTCGTACCCTGCCCCAAGATCAGAGAATGCTTTTAGCACAGCAATATTGGAATTAGCCTTTACTGAGTAGCAGATTAGCGTATCCATTTCAGAGAAAGCTTTTTTATATGCAGTAAAACTGTCTCGTAAAAATTCGTAGCTATATACATAAAAAGGTGTTCCAACTGATTCTGCTATCTCAGTTAAAGATACTCCTTCCATATAAAATTCACTGCCTTTATATTGAAATGAACTGTGCATTAATGCGGTTCTCCTTAGATTAATTAAACAGAAATTTACACTAATTTATTTAAATGAAAATGGCATGTCCTCAGTAGGATATCAAACTTAACCTTTTAAGTATCTATCCAAGAAATCAAGTCTATCATTACCCCAAAACATCTGATCATCTACAAACATTGTGGGGGCTCCAAAAATTCCCCTTTCAATTGCCGTATTTGTCTCGTCTCTGAGCTTATCTTTTATATCCTGCTCCGCAATTCTATTTACAAACCACTCAGTATCTATCCCTATATTAGAAACCGCCTCACCTAAAATCTCAGCCTTACTTAGATCAATGCCCTCTGTCCAATAGAGTCTGAACATCTCGTGACTATAGTCTACAAGCTTGCCCTTTTCTTGAGCAGCAAATGCTCCCCTCATAGACCTGACACTGTTTAACGGAAAAAGCTCGGGGAAATTTAACTCAACCCCATAGAATTTTGAAGACTGAATAACATCTTTCTTTAAGAAGTTAAATTTATTGTCAATCTGAACAGCGGGAGTAGAACCTATCTCGTTAAAGACCCCACCAAGCAAAAATGGCTTCCACTCAAGCTCTGCAGTGTTATCTTCGCAAATTTTTTCTATCCTTTTAGATGCAATGTATGTATATGGACTGCTAAAATCAAAATAAAATTCAACTTTCTTGCCCATTTAACTCTCCAATAGTTATTTATTAAGTAGGGATTATAAGAAATAAGGGTAGTAATATCAAGAATGACACTCAAGCTTTAATAAATGCTTATTCACAAATTGACCCCGCACGCCTCTGTGCTAAACTCAGATATAATCAAAGTTCATCAAGAAAATTATGAAAAATCCCAATAATTTTAACGGTCTTAAAGTAACTTCATTTGAAAGTAGAAGAGCAAATGAAATAGAGAAACTCATCCTCTATCATGGGGGTGTACCTCGTGTAGCCCCATCAATGAGAGAAATCCCTCTTTCTGAGTCTAAAGAAGCTATTAAATTCGCCAAAGAATTAATTGCTGGAAATATTGACATGGTGATTCTTATGACCGGCGTAGGCACACGAGCTCTTATAAAAGCGGTATCTACAAAATTTGAGATAAAAGATATTAAGAATGCGATTAAGAAAACTACTATTGTAGCGCGTGGGCCCAAACCTGTGGCGGCGCTTCGTGAGTTAAAACTTAAACCAAAAATCACCGTGCCTGAACCAAATACATGGCGGGATATTCTGAGTACTTTAACAAGTGAGGCTACTCTCAAAGGTAAAAAAGTAGCAGTTCAGGAATACGGTATTTCTAATACAGAATTTATTAGCGCTCTTAAGAAAAAAGGGGCAAAGGTTACCTCTGTACCGATTTATAAATGGGCTTTACCCGAAGACATAGAGCCTTTAAAAGCTGCGATAAGAGGGATTTCAGACTCAAAGGAAGACATTGCCCTCTTTACAAGTTCACAACAGATTTATCATCTATTTGAAGTGGCTAAGAAAATCGGCTCAGTGAAAAAATTAAAACACGGTTTAAAAAGCACAGTTATAGGATCAATTGGACCAACTACATCAGAAACTTTGTATAGATTCGGCATTAATCCCGATTACGAACCTGACAGCCCGAAGATGGGTAATCTCATAAGAGAGGTTGCTAGAATTGGAGCAGAGCTTGTTAACAAAAAACGAACTGCCTTAAAAAACGGCGTTGATACAAATCAATGGCAACCTCAGGATATGATCTGGAGCAAAAGCTCTCAAAAAAGCAGAAAAGAAATTACACATAACTCCGTGTTTATGAAAGCGTGCCGTCTAGAAAAAACAGACTACACACCTGTTTGGTTGATGCGCCAGGCTGGAAGATATATGCGGGAGTATAGAGAACTTAGAGCTAATGTATCCTTTCTTGAGCTTTGTAAAATACCAGAGCTTGCAGCAGAAGTCACTCTGAGAGCAGTGGATAGATTAAATGTTGATGCTGCGATTATTTTTGCCGACATCCTACTTATTGTTGAACCCTTAGGGGTTGGGCTTGAATTCTCAAAGGGTGAAGGGCCAAGAATTAAACGCCCTGTCCGCTCAGGAAAAGCAGTTGACCGCATAAAAGATTTTAATCCTGAATCATTAAACTACGTATATGAAGCGCTTAAAATAACAAGAAGAGCGCTTGATCCAACTAAAGCTCTTATTGGATTTGCAGGCGCTCCTTTTACTGTAGCCTCTTATATGATTGAAGGCGGCGGATCTAAGAATTATGAGAATACCAAGGGTCTAATGTATAAGGATCCTGATGCCTGGCATGTCATGATGGAGAAACTGTCTTTAGCCACTGCTTCTTATTTAAATAACCAAATACAAGCGGGCGCTGATGTTATCCAGCTATTTGATAGCTGGGTTGGTTCTCTTTCAAGAGATGACTATAAAGAATTTGTACAGCCGCATATGAAAGAACTTATTTCAAATATTAAACCCGGCACGCCGGTTATACATTTTGGAACCGGAACCGGAGCATTACTAGATTTGATTAAAGAATCCGGAAGCCAGGTAATTGGACTCGACTGGAGGGTTGATCTGGCAAAAGCCTGGAAACATATAGGATATGACAAAGCGGTCATGGGAAATTTAGACCCTGTTATCCTTTTCTCAACACCCTCTGAAATACGAAAAAGAACCAAAAAGATATTAGATAAAGGGAAAAGTCGACCAGGTTTTATATTTAACCTAGGTCATGGAATATTGCCTAAAACACCTGTAGATAATGTCCTTGCACTTATAGATTACATTCACGAGTACACTCAGAAATAAAATTCAGGAGATTTATATGTCTAAGAACTATGATGCTATATTGATGATAGGGTACGGAGCCCCTGAGAAAATCGAAGATATACGCCCTTTTTTACAGAATGTAGCCAAAGGTCGTCCCATACCGCCTGACCGTCTAGAGGAAGTTGCTCACCATTATGAGCTTTTTGGAGGCAAATCTCCACTGAACGAATACACATACAAACAGGGTAATGGGCTTCATAATAAATTAGCGGAATATGGTCATGATATTCCAGTTTATGTGGGAATGAGAAATTGGCATCCGCTCACTCCGGATACTATAAAGGAGATGTCGGATAATGGTCATAAAAATATTATTGGAATGATAATGGCCGCTCATCAATCAGACGCAAGCTGGGAAAGATACCAGAGGGATGTACAAGAAGCGCTCACAGAGTTAGGTATTGAGATGGATTTTGATTACTCCCCTCCACTATTTGATCACCCTCTATTTATTGAAGACTCTGCAGACCGTGTTCAGGACTGTCTCGATCAAATACCTGAAGAAGAATATCCTGAGACAATGATTCTATTCACTGCTCACAGTATTCCTGTTCCTATGGCAGAAGCTTCTCCCTATGTACAACAACTTAAAACCACTGCAAGATTGATAGCTGAACGACTAAATTATGATAACTGGCGGCTGGTTTATCAAAGCCGTAGCGGCAGACCAACAGACCCATGGCTTGAACCCGATGTATGCGATGTAATTGAAGAGATAGCAA
Source organism: Thermodesulfobacteriota bacterium (assembly GCA_021604765.1). GTDB lineage: Bacteria > Desulfobacterota_D > UBA1144 > Nemesobacterales > UBA2774 > CR02bin9. Next base: position 87,903 of record BQJP01000006.1, on the reverse strand, counting down.
AAGAAGGAGTTAAAAATGTTATTGCTCAACCTATAGGATTTATCTGCGATCACATTGAGGTTCTATTTGATATAGGAGTTGAGGCTCAAGAGACATCAGACGAGGTCGGGATAAAACTACTCAGAGCAAAGACAGTAAATGACGATCCTAAATTTATTAAAGCAATGGCTGATGTTGTATTAAAAATGATGGAATAGGAAGCTAGGCATGGCATCTTATGAGTTTGTTACAATCTGGAGGATTGAAGCTCCAATTGAGAAAGTCTGGAACGAGATATACCACACTGAATATTGGCCGGACTGGTGGAAAGGAGTCATAGGAGTTGAAGAATTAAAGGAAGGAGATGACTTAGGAGTGGGAAGTATTCGCAGATATACTTGGAAGACAAAGCTTCCCTACAAGCTTATTTTTGATATAGAAACAGTCAAGGTTGAGCCGATGAATTATCTTGAAGGAATTGCCAAAGGAGAACTAGACGGCAAAGGCATTTGGAGGCTTGAGGAAAATGGTTCAGATACAATCGCCAGATATGATTGGCTAGTAAATACAACTAAAGCCTGGATGAACATTTTGGCTCCTATTGCTAAACCACTATTTGAATGGAATCACAGAGTTGTTATGAGCTGGGGTGCAGAGAGTTTAGCGAAGAGGCTTCAAACCAGAGTTATAGAAGAATAACAAAATGAACTGGATACAAAAAGAAATAAATCTAACTCCAAAACCTCGTGGGTTTCATCTTGTTACAAGTGAGATTTTGGAACAATTACCTGAATTAAAAGAATATGCCATTGGCATAGCTCATATTTTTATATGTCACACTTCCGCATCACTAACGCTTAATGAAAATGCTGATCCCGATGTAAGAATCGATTTCGAAAGTCATTTTAATAAATATGTACCTGAGAATGCCCCTTACTACGTCCACACTCTTGAAGGACCTGATGATATGCCTGCTCATATTAAAGCGTCACTACTTGGAAGCTCTATATCAATACCAATAAAAGATGGTGGTTTTAATGTCGGAGTCTGGCAGGGAATTTATCTTTGCGAACACCGTAACCACGGCGGTTCACGGAAAATCATTGTAACTATCTACGGAGAAATGGATTATTAAAAGAAGAGAATTTATCTCCTTCCAATTATAAATCCTAGAACAAACCCCAATGCAAGCATTCCGACCAGTTTCTTCTTCCCACTAAGAGGAATAAAGCGGGTTTCTTCTTTTGTAACCTCGATTATACCCACAGGCTTAGCAGCAAATCCTCCTCCAGCTCCACCACCTTCACAGTTACGTTCTTCATTTTTATCGTCTTTACAGTCTCCGTAACCACCGCCAAACCCATAAGCCACTTTTGCAACCGGAATAATAGTTTTTTCCTGTGTTTCCAGAGGTTCTCCGTATACTGTTTTTACTCCCGAGCTTGAGTGAAGTCTATCACTAAGCGAATCAAGAAATTCTTTCATTCCCATTGTCATTTTCCCCTAAAATAAATATTACATTATAAGAAGTATAAACCATAGACAGTAAAACTAATTCTTTTTATTGATAGAAACCGATTTCGGTGTAAAATGGATAAGTAATTCAGGCATAGAGCATGAGGAGTCCCACATGTCAGAGATAAAACGCGGAAAAACGAGAGTAAAGGGATTTAGTGATGAGGAAATGGACTTTCAGCTGCTACGTCAAATGGGATCTTCTTCATTTGGAGCTGCATCTGTTGGAGAATGTCTATCTTTAGTTAATAGGATTAAGGACGGAGACCCTAAAAGTTGGGTTGAAGAATATACCAAACTCGCCCAATGGCAGCAGAAAGATGCTCATAAAAGAGCTTCAAAGGGACATACCACAAGTGCGAGAGACCAGTTTTTTAAAGCTTGTAATTCTTTCAGAGCTGCAGAGTATTACACAAGCTGTCACGATCCAAATCATCAAAAATTAGGTATGCAAGCTCGTAATTGTTTTAGAGATGCCATGGATAATTTATGGCATACATTTGAAGAACATCTCCTAACATATAAGAGTATAGATATTCCTGTTTACTTCATGTCGCCAAGCCCTCATGAACAAAAGAGAAAAACTCTTCTGATCGTTAGTGGTTACGACGGCACACTCGAAGAAGAATATTTCATGAGAGGATACGCGGCGCTTGAAAGGGGTTACAACGTAGTACTCTTTGCAGGACCGGGGCAAATGGATGTATTTAGATTTTATTCTGGAACACAGTTTGAACCTGATTTTGAAAATCCGACAAAAACAGTAATTGATTTCATACAAGACCGCCCAGAGGTCGATATAGATAAATTAGCGCTTATGGGAATTAGCCTGGGCGGATACTTTGCAACCCGTGCTACTGCGCATGAACCCAGAATAAAAGCTCTCATAGCGAATTCTCCGATAATTAACCTTCATGATTACCTAGCGGCATTTGCCGGATTTGACCCTGCTGAGGCACCTGATGATCAAAATTTCACCCTCGAAGATTTGCCTGAAATCCCTGAAGGCATTATGACCGCCGAGGAGAAATCGAGATCTGAAAACCTTATTATTCGTTTCGGACAATCCACATTTAAAGACACATTTATCTATCTAAAAGAATTCGTAGTAGGTGATGCAATAGCTAATATTAAATGTCCTTGTCTTACGCTCGTTGGGTCGGGAGAAGGCGGAGAACCAGAAAAACAGTTCGATGAGTTTATAGACAAAGTTTCTGGACCGGTAACTAAACATCAATTTACTGAGCTTGAGGGTGCTGACACCCATTGTCAGGTTGGAAATCCTTCATACGCTGCAGCAGTTGCATTAGATTGGTTAGATGAAATATTTGACTAGTAAAAAACCCTCAAAATCTCAAATAAGCTCAGAAAAAACCTGAATTCGTGTAAAAACTAAGGCTTAAGGTAAACTTTGATTTATGAAATATCATAGCTTCACGAAAGTATTACTTAGCTTAGTCCTGCTAATAATCTTTGTTACACCAAAAATCGCTAGCTCAGGAGAAAAAACTGAAATAATAAAATTGGGCAAGTGGAACCAGGTCAAATTACAAGAAATCATAGCAAATAAACCAAAAACCACTCCAGAGCAAATAGATTTCTTCTCAGAACAGTTTCTAGGCACTCCTTATGGAGCAAACACACTGACAGGAGATATTAATACACCCGAAGTATTCACAGTAGATTTAAAAAGTATGGACTGTTTTACTTATATTGATTACGTTGAAGCGCTAAGGTTATCAGCAACATTGGATGAATTTGATCCGAACCTGAAAGATATTAGGTATAAAAACGGAAAAGTATCATTTCAGAATCGAAATCACTTTTTCTCAGACTGGCCAATAAGAAATAATGACAATGTTACCGATATCACTTATGAAATTGGCGGCAATAATGCTGTGGCTGTAGAAAAAAGTCTTAATTTAAAGAGCGATGGTTCTACTTTTCTTCCCGGTATACGTGTTGTTCCAAGAAAATTTTACTATATACCGTCATCCGCTATTGACGATGAACTTATTTCAAAACTTCGAACAGGAGACTATATCGGAATGTATACAGAGATTGATGGACTGGATGTAACCCACACTGGAATTGTTATAAAGCAAGATGATGGAGTTTTTTTAAGACATGCATCATCTAAAAAAAGCAACCAAAAAATAGTTGACGAAGACTTCAAGAAATATACAAAAAACGTTCCTGGTATAGTTGTTTATAGGCCACAATAATGAATCAAGAAATTAAACCCGAAGATTTTGTATTGGAAGCTACAGAGTACTACTACAAAGGTGATTTTAAGCAGACTATCGAATCACTTGATAAAGCTATTGCGCTAAAACCAGATTTCGCTCAGGCCTGGTATAACAAAGCTATTACTTACTCCGTTATGGGACATCTGCAAGATGAGATTGAGTCCTATGAAAAAGCCATAGAGATACAGCCAGATTATGCGGAAGCATGGAGTAATAAGGCATCCGCGCTAGGTAGAGCTGGCAGACCTGAAGAAGCGCTTGAATGTACAGAAAAGGCACTAGAATTAAGGCCATCATTTGCAATAGCCTGGTGCAATAAAGGAGCTTCTCTTAGCAGTCTTGGAAGAGATTTAGAGGCGATTGAAGCCTATGAAAAAGCAATTGAAATTGAAGAGAATTATTTGGAAGCCTGGTTTAATAAAGCTGTATCACTTCACAATCTGGAAAAACCAAAAAATGCGATTGAAGCCTACAATAAAGCGATAGAGTTAAACCCTAATTATGCAGAAGCATATTTCAATCGAGCAGGGTTGTTTTTATACTTGAATGACCTAGAAAAAGCTAAGTTGGATTTAGACAAAGCTATAATGATAGATTCATCTTTTAAGCAAATTGCACTTGCGGATGAAACTCTCATGACTTTAATTTCTTGAAGCTATGATTTATCATTTTAAATGATATTCTTATTTTATTAGAAATATTAAGGAGACAACAAATGGAGCTTAGCCCAAAAGAATTAACCGAACTTTCAAAACATGCAGCTAAGGCAAGACGGAATTTAGATAACCTACTTGATTTTGTGGATCTAATGAACAACGATTCAGAAAAACTTGAGGGAGATATAACCCCAGCAGGTGAACACATAAAGCAGCTATCTAATGACATGTCCAAGTATGTAGACGAAATAAAAACTCTAATAGATGCACAACTTGATAAAATCCCTATTGACCCCGAAGAGACCAAAGATGCCGCAAGTAAGCTCGGATTATATCACGGCACTATACATCAGGTAATTTCCTATGCAGACACGGAAAAAAGCAAACACAGGGAAAACTCATATTGGTGGCGTTACTGGGTGAGCATACTGGACAACGTTATGCAACAAGAGATTGAAAATCCAAGTAAACCAATAGGTCAAGGCAAACAAGGTCAAGGTAAGCCCTTCCTAGAAAAAAGAAAATAGTCTTCAACTATTTATTTCAGGAATTATCTCTTTTGAAACAATTTCGATTGTACTAAAAACATCATCAAGATTCTCTACTGCCGGGTCTAAGACAATATGAGAAACCCCTAAATCTTCATAATCTTTTATACATTCCGCAATATCTGAAGGAGTACCACGAAGTAAGAAAGGCGGATCATCACTCTGAGAACCATTACCGTTATTAGCCACATAATTATCATCAACTATATGGAGCCTATTTCTCACAGAGTAGGTAAAATTAGATAAATCTCTTCCTATTTCACCTGCCATAGTTTCTAATTTACATATCCCATCTTTAACATCTTCCGGACTAACCCAAGTAGGCTGCCAACCATCCCCTAATTCAACTGCCCTTTTTATTGCATAATCACTTGCTCCAGCAATAAATATTTGAGGATGAGGTTTTTGTAAAGGCTTGGGATAGAATTTGATATCAGAAAAGTTACAAAACTCTCCTTCAAAACTTGGGGCATCATTAACCCAAAGCTCTTTTATTGCACGAATGTACTCATTTGTTCTAGCTCCTCTTTTGTCATATGGTACAGAAAGAGCGGCATATTCTTCTTTCATCCATCCTGGTCCTACCCCAAATATCACTCTCCCCTCTGATAAAACATCGAGTGTAGCAATCATTTTGGCAACAACAACGGGGTTACGGTAAGGAAGTATAATTACGCTTGTTCCCAGTTCTATAGTTGATGTTTCAGCTGCTATGTACGAAAGCAGCATCAATGGATCATAAAAGACCTCACTAAATGATCCCAAGTGCTTTTCAGGCATTACAACATGGTCACTTACCCAGATTGAATCAATACCTAGATTTTCTGCAGCTTTTGCTATCTCTACATTGTCTTTAGCTTCGAGAGATAAACGAATTGGGAGACATATTCCAAATTTCATAATGTTTTATTAGCTTAATGCTATTTATTCAATTGCCAAATGTTGTAGTTAAGTACTGTTGCAAATGATACCCAAGCTATATACGGAAGCAGTAAAACTGCGGACCAAGTATTTAACTTCCAAAACAATATCAATGTAATTAAAATCAATGTCCAAAGTACAACTATATCAACAAAAGCTAAACCCACATTCTCCAGCCCGAAGAAAAACCAAGACCATAAAGCATTTAAAACAAGCTGGACTAAAAAAAACGCGATAGGTACTGCAGCAGTCTTTAAGCCATAATTTTTCCAGATTATCCATACAGATATACCCATTAAGAGATAAAGAAGTGTCCAAACAGGTCCGAATATCCAGTTGGGAGGGTTCCACTCAGGTTTGGTTAACGTTTGATACCATTCACCAGGCCCAAATTGAGATCCGATAATTGCAGGAATAAAACAGATTAAAATCCAAACAACAAGACCAATTATTTTCATCTTAGTTTTTATCTCACGTTGACAGTTATTTAGTAGCTAATCATAATTAGTCTACTTTCCAAATGATTTATCACAAGCAGAAATAAAGATAATTATGAATAGAGACTCAAATAATCTAAATCCTGATTATATAGATATTACAAAAAACCGCTCGCAGCATAAGTGGCTAGTATCTATCCTCATTTTGGTGGGTATTACGATATATGTCGCCATTTTTTGGGCTCGATTAGCCAAGCTTCTTCCACCGCCTTATAATCAATGGACTTTTATTTATGAGCCATTGATTGGTCCCTGGTGGATAAACAATTTCTTTCTGGACCTGCCCGAATACACAAGGCTTGAGATACTCTGGTATATATTGTGCTTTATTTCTTCGATGGTAATACCCGTAATCATAATACTATTAAGAGGTCGAAAGCTCACAGATTTTGGGTTAGGCATGTTAAACAGTTTGGGTATCAGACTCACCAGTATAGCAATAATAGTCTCTATCCCATTTGGACTTTGGATACAGTTAGAATCGCCTTACCCCCACAGATTAACAACAATGTACGTATTGTCATTGTTCAACAAAATCCCGGAGCATTTTCTTATTCTGGGAATTCTTGTCGCTTTAATGCTGCCACATAGACGACTTCCTAATCCCGCATATATGGCACCGATAGAAGGTTCAAGAGGCAAAAGAATTCTGAGATGGCTCGGTATTGCTCAACCTATGACTATAGACTCTGACAACCGTGCTCTAGCCTGGTTTGGTTTAAACTGGACATCATTATTTGCTATAGTCGTGTCTGGCCTAGTTTTTTATATGCTACATCTTGGAAGAGCAAATCATGTGGAAGTGGCGCTATCCTTACCAGGAGGTATGTTGGTCGCGTATATCACTTTTCGGACCCATTCAATTTGGCATGCTATACCAGCACACTGGACACTTAACCTGGTACCGATGGCAATCTTGCACTATTACAAGTTTTAATTTAAAACTTTGCACTTATCGTCAGGAATCGAAGACCAATAGTCTTTACAGGTTGGTGGATAAAGAGTGCAATAAGCAGGTATTTCTTTTGTTGGCACCGGGAACTCTATCATAGAAAATCCAAACGCGCCGTGTTTTTTATACTCTTCTTCAGCCTGCTGTTTGGTCAAGTATTTGCCTTCAACACACCTCTTTGGCTTACATAGCTTCTCTTCAAAGAATTTCTCTCCATTAACAGAGTATGCGGTTAAATTGAAACACTGATCAAGACCTTTCTCATTTGGCAAGAATAATACAGCTAGATTTCTTTTCTTCATTGAAGAGTGAAAGAACGAGATATCCTTTAGCAGATTTGAATCTAAAACTAAGATGACTGGATAACCCTCAATTTTAGAATTCATAAATATTAGAGAGGTGGCTTTATCCCACGCAGAAGTCTGGCAATTACTCAAGTAATAACCCGGTTCGCTGAAGTAATAAGAAAAATCAATTTGTTGTGGTGTGGCGACTAAGGTGTTTTCATCTCCAGTGCTAAATTTAATCAATTCATCGACTGGTTCAGCAAATCCTTCTTTAGCTTTAACAGTGAAAGTGAAGTTTTCCGAAGGGCTGAGGTTTTGTAGGGGTTTTATCAACAGGAATCCCGCTTCATAGTTATAGACCGACCTTCTAGACTGATATCTCTTGGTAGTAAAGGGAATCCTATTCCCGACACTATCTACTAGTTCCATATCTAGTTTTTGAGGATTTTTAGAGGGAGATTTAAAGTCTTTTACAATTATTGCAGTATCTAGAGGTATAGAACCTGTTTCATTTAAAGGCCAGATTATTTCGGGTGGTGGTGGATATTCTTCAGGCTCACAGGAATATGTCTTTACATCTGCAAATAAAACAAGAATTATAAAAAGCGTTCCTGCTGTAGCTATGTAAGATGATCTATTAACGCTCATAACAATTTACTCACAAACACTCTCTGCAAATCTTAGCACTTCCTCAGCACACCCCCATGACAGTGTAAATCCAGCTCCACCATGACCATAGTTATGAATTATTAGTAAATCGTTAGAGAAATGCTCAAGCTCTAAACGAACCTCTGTTCTTCCGGGTCTGAGCCCTACTCTCTCTCCTAAAATTTCCGCTTCATTTAATCTAGGATCGAGTTCTCTACACTTACGTAATATTTCCTCAGAAGTTTTTGGATCTACTTCCAAGTTCCAGTCATTATCGTCAGCAGTGCCACCAAGGATACAGTAAGTACCGTGAGGAACTATATATGATACGGCAAGAGGGCCTTCTTCTTCGTTAATGCAGTCCCTAAGCCCAGGGTTGGTAGTCTTCACCAGCTGCCCTCTAATAGGGAAAACCTCTTTATCGTTAAATAATTTCCCAGATCCCAGACCTGAGCAGTTAATTATCAATTTATGATTTACTGTTATTTCTTCTATATTCTCAACTTCTTTATCCAGTTTTGTAATCTTACCGCCGGATTCTTTAAATCGAGCAATTAAATAATCCATATATATTGGGGTTTCAATTCGAGCTATTGGAGCAATGTATCCATCAACATAACCTGGGGGCAGTTCATCTTTTCCTACCCTGATAAAATTAGAGACCACTGGTTTCCAAAATGGGTCAGGCACTTTATGGTCAAATATTTGAACGAAATTAAATATTCCAAGTCCAATATCAGGAATTTTAACAAGCTCCATATATTTATCATATGTAAGAGCTGCCCAGGGCAAAACCTTCTCTGGAGGTGATACTCTAAATGGATACCAATAGGCTGTGGCAACATTTGAAGTAGTATCGGGTGGAATATTGGCCGCTACAATCTCAACCTCATAGCCCTCTTCTAAAAGTCTTATGCCAGAAGTAAGGCCTATGACTCCGCATCCCAATACCAGAGCTTTTTTGTTTTTCATGATTGTGATCCGAAATTAACCGCGCGCTTGTTTAACCATTTCTACTATAACTTTTCTGCATTCTTCAGTGTTTGTTACTTCTCTGATGAAACCTATACGTCTGCTATAGAATTCATTGTTGGCTTTTATTCTGACTTGCATACCTAATCTGTCAACTGAGGTCATTGAAGATTCTTCAGCTTCGACTTTTGTGAAGTGTTTTGCTAAAAGCACTAAAGATTCGGTATGATCATCATTCATATGCTTAATAATTCCTGCTGCTGAATCTGCAAGTGGATCGACATTGGCGTCGTGATATTGCTCGACCGTAACCCAGCCCATCGCGCCAAACCCGCCTACAAAATAAATGTCTTTTATATCCATTCTATAGAAAGAAAAATCGTCAAAATCCACCCAGTAACTTGCGTTCTTATATCGCTTTAAATAGAGGTCTCTAACTTCGTGGAGTTGCTCATCGGGAACTTTCGTAGTCTCACCCATAAGAGTAACTCGTGATGCATCTAAGGGATCGCCGCCTGAATCGGTTTGAGAAACAAACAAACTAGACCTACCGTCACGGATTAGATTGTGTGTATGCATAGCCATAGTACTTATTAAAAAAGTGGGCCGTCCTTTTTCATCTAGACCATAAGGCATCATTGAACCGAATGGCCAATCAGGGTGTTTTGCAGATAATGTTGATAAGGTTCCCATATGAGCGCGGCTGATTAATGTACGCACCCGCTCAGCATAGGTGGGCTCAGGAACCGGCGGTTCATCTCTTGAAGTTGTCGTATAGCCATGTGATCTCGAACTTGATTTAGACATCTCTACGCTCCGTTACATATAAAATTGCCATTTGATCTAAAAAATAGGATAGAACCAATATATATAACATTATACATTAGCTAATATCTATTAGGATAATATAAATAGTTTATACTAGTGGGCTATGGCTAAGTTTATTGATGAAGCGAAGATTTATATAAAAGCAGGAGACGGTGGCAGAGGCTGTGTGAGCTTTAGGCGGGAGAAATTTGTTCCAAGAGGTGGTCCCAACGGCGGGGACGGCGGAAACGGCGGTGATGTTATTATGATAGCACGCCGTAATATGACCTCACTTCTCGACCACAGATACCAACAACACTACAAAGCAAAACGCGGGGTGCATGGGAAAGGAAAAGACCAACACGGCAAGAATGCTGAAGATCTTCTAATCCCAGTTCCTTTGGGTACGGAGATTAAAGACTTTGAAACAGATGAATTCTACGGTGATTTAACAGAAGACGGGCAAACATTAGTAGTGGCAAAAGGTGGAAAAGGTGGCAGAGGAAACGCAAGGTTTATCACACCTACTAACCAAGCCCCTAAAGAAGCAGAACCTGGCACTCCTGGTCAGGAAAGAACACTTAAGCTCGAGCTAAAACTGCTAGCAGATGTTGGATTGCTCGGATTTCCAAACGCTGGGAAATCAACACTTATCTCTACAATCTCAGCCGCCAAACCAAAAGTTGCCGACTACCCTTTTACAACTCTTGTACCCAACCTGGGAGTAGTTAGCTATGGAGACGGTGCAACATTTGTTGTTGCAGATATACCGGGAATCATTGAGGGCGCACATGAAGGAGCCGGTCTTGGAATACAGTTTTTAAGACATATTGAGCGCACAAAAATTTTGGTTCATCTTCTAGACCTTTCTCCAATTACACAGAGAGACCCGATCCAAGACTACGAAAAATTAAATCACGAGCTTATATCTTTCAGCGAAGAGCTATCCAAGAGGCCTCAGATAGTTGCACTTAATAAAATTGATATCACAGAAGCGCGAGAAGAACTAGAAAGACTTGAGAAATATTTTAACGATTTAGGTATAAAAACATTTCCAATCTCTTCAGCTACAGGTGAAGGAACAAAAGAGCTAGTCTGGGAACTCGCCAAAGAGGTCGAAAAACTTAAAACAGCTGAGTTATCCGAACAAGAATAACTATTAGTCAAAATCTTGACATGGAGGTTCTTCACAAGCCTCAAAGACTGCCATCATGCCGTTATCTTCATGCTCCCCGATGTGGCAGTGATAAACTGCTTTCCCTTTAATTATTGGATTTGTAAAATCAATCACAATCACAGCTTCTCCCGGTCCTTCAAAATCAGGATCCTGTCCCTGATACGGAACATTCACAGTATCCTGTTTCCCAACAAAAGGCTGCGGCTCACCATTTACAGAACAGACAACAAAATCTGTTAGATGAATGTGAAATACGTGGAGCTCTCCTGAGGTATTTGTAACAGTCCATCTTTCAAAATCACCTATTCTAACCTCGGTATCAACTCTTTCAGGGTCAAATTCTTTACCATTAATAAAGAAAGTATTTCCATCTGCTGTTTCTGAAAATACAATTTCCCTATCAACTGCGATTTCCTGATCACAAAGGTTCTCAACAGGTGGGAATTGGTTCATGGGTATTGGAAGAGTAATCGGGTCTTGGACAGGCTCCCCCTCTACATTTACAGTCAGTAGCGTGGCCCCCCCGTATTGATCCCCTTGAGGTCCTGTAGTAAATTTTCTGGCTTTCAATTTATAACGTCCGGGTTCATTGGCCTGAACTAATACTCCCACACGAGAACTGGTAGGCATTAAAATACTATTTCTTTCAACTGTTTGATTACGTCTGTTGCCATCCCTCTCTATCTGATAAAACAAATGCCCTTCAAGAACTAAATCATAATAAAGATCAGCTCCAATATTGCCAATTTGCCAAAACTGCGTCTCTCCAGGGCGCATAGTAATAGTCGGATTAGTTTGTCCGTTCACTGTAAAGTTTGTGGGCCCGCTTGGATCAATCATACCTTCAGGTGGAATCTCCCCATCCATAAGCTGAAAGTCTTTCAAATACATAATCTGCTCTGTAATGCCGTCTAGCTGAGGAAATGGAGCGAGTATATCCCCAACTATCAAACCGCCTGACAAACCGCTCATTATCTGAAACTCTGTAATACCAAATAGATGTGCGTGATAATAAAACATGCCCTCCGGGTGGTCTTCTGGTATATCAACTGTGTAATCAAAACCGCTATTAGGAGTGATCATAATAAATACATCGTCAGATGGGGATAGAGGACTTACGTTCATTCCGTGGTAGTGCATATTTGTCATCATATCAAGAAAATTGTTTAAATTAAGTTTAAGCGTATCACCTGGATTAACTCTTAAAGTAGGAGGCGCCAACAGGCCGTTATACTGAGCGCTCATAAAAGGCTTGCCGTCAACTTCTGCGGGTGAAACTGCAGCATTGTACGTAACATTTAGAACACCATTAACGCTTGAAATTTGGATAGGATTTTGAAAAGGCGGTCCAAGAGGAGCTTTACCACTGTTATTATTGCAACTTCCGACAATAAAAAAGGACATCATCATTACTACAATTGAAAGACTCAATCCACTTCGCATGCCTAGCATAACTAATCCCTCCTTTTACCTAATAGCAGTATAGAAAAGTTTTACTTTTACTGCAAGATTTTTTTAATGTCGCCAGCAATCTTTTGGGAATCGTGCATATGATGAGGATAAGTCAAAAATAGTCTGCCATTTTGATCCACAAGGTGGATTGTATTAGTATGAGTCATCAGATATCTGTCCCAGGTATCAAACCGTCCCCTGCCGTATACAGCCGGGTGTTTGACTATAGTAACAGCGTAGTCATCTGCAATCTGATCTATTTCTTCCTGGTTTCCTGTAAGCCCGATGAAATCCTTGTGAAAGTAAGGTACATATTCCGCCATTCTCTCTGCCGTATCTCGCTCAGGATCTACAGTTATAAACAGAACTTGAACATCATTGGCGTCTTTACCTAGCAGTTCCATTGTTTTATTTAGATTTGCGAGTGTAATAGGACAAATATCAGGACAATTGGAATATCCCCAGGAAATTAAGACAATCTTGTCCTGGAACTGATCAAGACGCACTTTATTGCCATCATGACTCGTGAGTGCAAACCGCGGCGCTTGTCTATGATAGATCTTGCCGTGAAAATTCTCTTTATTTTGGTAATCCAGATAGAGATAGGCGGCGACTCCCCAACCAATGGCCAGAAGAGCCAGAACAATTAGAAATATCCTTTTATCCTTCATCATAATCCGCCTGTATTTAAATTATAACCAACTTGCGATTATAGAAACAAAAGAAAAATATTTAAGTAGAAGATATATCCTTTATAGATTAAACTCATTACATGAAGAAACTAACCGGAGTATACATTTTGTTTGCTTTACTGTTTAGTTTTAGTCTTTTAAGCTTTGCAGAAGACACAGCGGACGCTGAAAATCCTGAGAGCTATAATAGCAATCAGATCACCCATCCTGAATGGTTCCTAAAAATCACAGACTGGTCTTATTTCGCCCCGGCAAGAGTTGCGATGTTAAGTTCGGTTAAAATAGAAAATACTGCAAGTATCGCTTACAAAGATATAAGAGTGAGACTACTCTTTACCACAACATCAGGTCCGGCAATAGGCCAAACAATTGCCACTACTCAAGGATTACTGCCAGTTACAGTGCCGCCCAAAAGTGCTGATACATATCTAAAAGGTGGCATAACTATGGGCGCGGGAAGACAAGGCTACAGAGTATCCGATATACAGATTCTTTCAGCGACACCTATTACAGAGTAAACTCATATAGTTAAGTACAGCTATAGCAATAGAAAGGAGAAGATTAATGAAAGTAGTGATCAAAAGAGCTTTATTAATTAAATTTTCGATATTCGCATTATTAATTATTACTCTCCCATCAATGGCGCAATACGGCGATCCAGGACCACCGCCAGCACCTGACACTCCAAGGGCCGAGGATCCCAGAGAAATCGAAGCATATGACCCAGCTTTTGCTCCTGACACTGTATTGGATGCACCGGACCCTGCTCTAGACCAGGATAGTGTAATATCAGAGCCTGAATCATTTAACATTGACCCTGGACCCGGAGGGATTGTTACTGAGCCATATGATTCAGATATTCCGCCCGGAGGAGTAGTTACTGAACCAGATTCTATGGTTGAGCAGAGAGAACCGTTAGTTGAAGATGATCCTTTAGTTAGACAGCCTGAGGGATTGGTGGAACAAAGCGAGCCTTTAGTTGATCAACCAGATCCGCTAGTAAGGCAGCCTGCAGCTCTCGTGGAGCAGCCAGACCCATTGGTGGATCAGCCAAATCCTCTAGTGGAACAACCCCCAGCGCTTGTAGAACAACCAGAGCCTTTAGTTGAACAACCACCCGCACTTGTGCCTCAAGGAGAACCAATGGGTGAGCATGGAGTTGAAGAAAGAGGCATTCGCTAGAAAAAATCCTAAAAACGGTTACATTCACTTAATTATTAGAATATGAATTAATAAGGAGATATAACAATATGCTATTTGACAGAAGAATAGACTGGAGTGACTCAAAAGAAGAAGAATGGGAATTAATAAAATCTAAAATTGGCAGTGGTCTTGAGTTGCCTTTACCAGATTCAGACCGCTGGTTCAAAGCATCTTCAAACGGAGATACTATCTTGATTGAGACTGCGGAAATAAATGTCAGACCCTTAAAGGTTCCCACACCAATTGCAATTGATTTCGAAGAATTTAAAAATGTTGCTGTTAATTATCATGCTTTTTTAGGCATAGACGCAAGGACGATGGGTGACACGCAAGCCGTAAAAGACACTTCCCCAAACCTCAGGTTCTTTTTTATGTTGATTTACCATCTACTTTAGAAATTACATCGGCTAATAGCCCTCTATAATCGTAGGTAAGGTGAGTAGTGTATCCAACAACCTATTACGAATTAATAGCGGAATATAATAAGAGGATGGATGACCCAGGGGGACTGATATTCCAGGTTTTTCTTCTTTAGAAGACCGTTTTATCTCCGAAGAGAACTTTAATAAAACTTACTTAATAGAATCTTAACCTTCTTAGAGTAAATTTAATTAAATAAACATGAGTGCCGGAGATAAACAAATGAAAACTAAATTCAATTTAATAGTAGCAGCTATATTACTCCTAGTATTATTTAGTGACAGTTCATACTCACAAACAGAAGGGTTCAATGTAAAAACTCCTATTCAAAAAATTGCAGATTCTACTTCTAAATTCTTAAAAGAAATCATTAACCAATCATCAAGACAGCCTAAAGAGTCTATTCCAGAAGATCTAGTTTGTAGTTCAGAATGTTTTTTGATTATTCCTGAAATAGAAATGGTACAAAGCAGAGGTGACTTCACAGGAACAGGTCTTATGTCATGCAAAGCCCCCAACTCAAATGAATTTACCGAGCCACTTTATTATAAAATCAACAACCTCAAATCATTTGATGAATCTGGCGGTGGGTTGGTAATATTGGCGACAAATAAAACCGGTATGAAAGCAATACTAGGAGATAACGTACATCTTAACTCCGATAACATAAGTGCAGGCCCCATTGGAACAATTGGTGATAATAAGATCCAATCTTTTGTAGCATATGAGAAATATACGGATCAAAGATTGTCAGGTGCCAACTTATCCGAGAGCCTTTTGGAATATTCAAGCAAAGACACTTTTAATGCTTATCAGGGTACGATAGTTCCAATAGAGATACTAGCCTCACCCCAAGATGTTCCGCCAGTACTTAGGGAATTCAACTCATTACTCTTAAAATGGACTGAAGAATGTAAATAGAAATACTACTTATTCAAAATAACATGTGCCGGACTCGGGGATTCCTCCGCCTGTGTCCTGCTCAGTTTCATATGAATATTGGCAGTAGCAAACACCTATTTCACCACAGTCGTAAGAAGTGCTGCACTGTTTTCCTTGCTTGCAATCTTCACAATCCCCGGATACTGGCATAATAAATATTGCAGCTCCAATTAAAAAAGCTGAAAAAAGACCTACCATCAATATTTTCTTCATCTTGCCTCCATTAAACTAGTTTGATTCATCTTCTAATATTATACAGTATATATTTCTATCAAAGTGTTCATTGAAACCTTTAGATAAATACCAAAAAACATTAAAAACGTTTCATATTTAGACACTCCACCTATAGGATGTACTTTTGTCATCTTAAGTAAAACCGTTCTCATTATTTCATTTTAAAGATTGGAAGTCAATCATTGACTTTCCTGAATTCTGTCGCCCTACTCTTGTCTAAAATTTATGAATGAAGTATGATAAATTACTCATAAGGCGGAGCGAAACATTTATGTTTCAAACTTGTTTTGATTTTATATTATGAGATTAAAGGAGATAGGATATGGTTAAAGAGATGAGAATAAATTTAAAGACTATGGCGATATTTTTATTTGCCATTTTCATGCTTAGTGTTATTACCGGCAACTCAAATATTGCTAATCCAATATACACTAATGCTTTTGCCCAGAATACAAACCCGAACATCGATCCCCAAGCAGCCGAGATTCTTCAAAATATGAGTTATTTTCTTGGAAGCAAAGAGGAATACACTTTTAAAGCGGAAGTAATGTTTGACCAGCTAATTACCTCAAACCGTAAGATCCAGTATTCAGCTGAAGAAAAAGTCTATTTAAAAAAGCAAGGAAATATGACTATTGAGTATGTAAGTGATTTAGGAGGTTATAAACTCTGGTTTGATAGTGGCAAGTTAACGATCCTTGAACTACCCACAAACTTTTCTGCCGTAGCTTCGGTACCAGCAACTATAGACCAAACTTTACTTAAGTTAAAGGAACAATACAATTTTACGCCCGCTTTAAGTGATTTTCTTTTTATTAATACTTTTCGGGCTTTAACTGAAAAAGTAACTTCCGGAAGTTACTTTGGATCAAGCAAGGTTCTTGGTGTCAGATGTGATCATTTGGCTTTTGTTCAACAGGATATAGATTGGCAATTATGGGTTGAGACAGGTAAACGAAAAATTCCTAGAAAGCTCGTAATCACATACAAAGAACTCCCTGGACAACCACAATTCATTGCAATCCTGAAAGACTGGGTCATTGACAGGCCAATTACAAACTTTGCATTTAAAGCGGATTTGCCTAAATCAAGTCAAAGCACTGATATGGCTGAAATTCTAAGCAAACCAAGAATTAATATGGGAAGTGTAAGATCTTCAGTTAATAATTTCTAGTCATTGTATAGAAGACTGTTTTTACTTGACTTCTAGTACTTACATTATTTATTGAAAACTTAATAGGGTTGAATTAAAAGAGAAGTGCGCTGTAGTTTCTACAGCGCACTTTTTTTATAGTCTACTTTAAGCTAAAACAACGTTTTGTGCTTGAGGGCCTTTCTCGCCATCAACAACAGTGAACTCTACGCGCTGTCCCTCTTCTAAGGAACGATAGCCTGTAGCATTAATTTCACTATAATGAACAAATACGTCTTTTTCATTTTCGCGCTCTATGAAACCAAAGCCTTTTGTAGAATTAAACCACTTTACAGTGCCAATCTCACGTTCTGACATGTTCGATTAACCTCCTTTATATATTGGGTTGTGCTAGTGGTTCAAAATCTCTTTCAGATAGGAATCTTACGGTGGACTAGAACTACTGCAAACTCTGATTGAAGATAGCATATGGGTCTTAAAGTGTCAATAAGAAAAAGATATTAAGAAGTTAATTAATAGTCTGGAATATGATTATTCTTTATTTATATCAGAGAGAGTTTTACTTCGGAACTTGATGACGGGATTTTAAAAGGGAATGTACGCTGCACTAAGTACAGCGTACATTTAGTTGTCTACATTAAACTATTGTTACTTGTTGTGCTTGAGGGCCTTTTTGACCATCAACAACAGTGAACTCTACGCGCTGTCCCTCATCTAGGGAACGATAGCCCGTATCATCGATTTCACTGTAGTGTACGAATACATCTTTTTCGTTTTCACGCTCTATGAAACCAAAGCCTTTTGTAGAATTGAACCACTTTACTGTGCCAATCTCACGTTCTGCCATGTTCGATTAACCTCCTTGTTTATATTAGGTTGTGCTAGTGGTCCGGTATTACTTCAGAATGTTATCTTAATAGATGGTTATCTTAGGTGAAACTTGAACTACTGCAAACTCTGCAATAAACATAGCACATGACGCAGCATTTTACAAGATACGAAAGAACATTTGACCCACCAGATATAAATTTGCTTAAAAGTGATAGTTTTGATATAACGATTAAAGTTATCATGCTATATCTGTGGGCTGTACTATCATTTCGCTCATATCTCCACCTGGAGACAACATCGGATATACCATTTGCTCATAATCAACCTCAATTTCTACGAGCACCACACCATCCGTAGACAATGCTTCTTTTAGACCTTCTTCCAGCTCGTCGGGTTTACTAATATGTACTCCTGCTGCTCCATAAGACTTGGCCAAATTCACAAAATCCGGAAGTACTTCGAAACGAGACGAGGAGTAATTACCTTCAAAAAATAGAGTCTGCCACTGTCGCACCATTCCGTGATGTCTATTGTTTAAAACAATAATCTTTAAATCCATCTCATTTTCAACCGCAGTTCCAAGTTCCTGCATATTCATCTGGAAACTACCGTCTCCGGCAACACAAATCACCTGCTTATCAGGTCTTCCAAATTTTGCGCCTATTGCGGCTGGGAGTCCGAACCCCATAGTACCCAAACCTCCGGAAGAAAGGTGTGCTCTGGGGTTTTTAAAGATATAAAATTGCGCAAGCCACATTTGATGTTGACCAACATCAGATGCAATTATAGATTCGCCGTTAGTTATCTCTGAGAGCTTGTCTATGACGAAAGTGGTTTTGATCTTCTCTCCAGTCTGCGAATAACTGAGCGGATGCTCTTTATCCCACTTATTAATTTGGTTAAACCACTTAGTTCTATCTGCTTTAAAATCAGCCGGAATAATTTCGAGCATTTGTTTTAATACTTCTTTTGCATCTCCTATAATAGGACAATGGACTACAATGTTTTTATCTATAGTTGAGGGGTCGATGTCTATATGAATTATTTCAGCGTTGGGAGCAAATTTCTCAAAATTACCTCCAGTCGCCCTATCATCAAACCTAGCACCAATAGAAATAATCAAATCGCTCTCATGAACTGCCATATTAGCGCAATAAGCCCCGTGCATTCCGATCCAGTTTACATAATATGGATCATCTGGTGGGTAGGAGCCTATACCCATAAGTGTATTAGTTACAGGAATCTTGTAGCTATGTGCAAACTTTATAAGTTCTTGTCTGGCTCCCGATAGAATCAACCCCCCGCCACCGAATATTATTGGGCGCTCTGAGGAGAGTATCATCTCGACAGCTCGTTTTATCTGAGATGGTTCACCTTTTTTTCTTTCTTTGTAACCTTTTATCTCAATATCTGGAATGTTAAATTTCTCTTCTCCAGCAAGTGCCGCAAATTCAATATCTACTAGAACTGGACCGGGCCTTCCTGTTTTCGCAACATGAGTTGCTTCTTTTATCATTTTTGCTAAATTTGAGACATTCTGCACTAAATAATTATGCTTGGTGCAGGACTGTGTAATACCAATATGGTCAGTATTGTGAAATGAAGAACCCTTGAAAATCCAGGGGTCAAGATCTGCAATAATACTAACTATAGGTGATGAATCCATATGTGCTGTGGCTAGACCCGTTACAGTGTTAATACCATATGGTCCAGGTAGAGATATTACTATCCCTGGTTTTCCTGATGACCTAGCATAACCATCTGCCATATGAGTGGCAGCCTGTTCGTGTCTTGCTTTAACAAATTTAATCTGATTCTGATACTTTTCAGGAATAAACCCAAGAAAATCCATCTCCCGACTGCTTGCAGGACAGAAGACAGTATCAACTTTCTCACTGAGCAACACCTCGAACAATATATCTCTTCCATTCATCATTTTCATATCAATATTAAGGATAATGATGAAACCCATTTAGACCAGCTATATATAAAACATAGTCAAGAAATATCGTCGCAACATTTCTAAGTTTTTTCAGTAAATTTGGGAAAGAAAGAGATAGAATAATTCTGGTTTCAAATCTAGCCAATAACCAAAACAGCCCAACCTAATAATAATATTTAATATTCTTGAATCCTTTCTAGTTGCAATTACAACTAAATTAGTGAATTCAAAAAAATAGTGGCTTTAGGTCACAAAAACTGGAGGCAGTAAAATGAAAAAGTTACTTTTAGCAGGGGCGTTAGTAGTAGGACTTAGTATTCCAGCATTCGCAGTTGACGGGATTCAAGGTGGATATGTTGCAACAAGTGCAGCTGATGCGCTTACAGTGCAAAAACTAAATTCCAATGAACCATCTAAGGGTGGATACGTAGCTACAAGTGCAGCTGACGCACTTACGGTTCAAAAACTAAACTCAGAGACGGAAAGTAAAGGCGGCTATGTTGCTACAAGTGCAGCTGATTCTTTCGTAGTACAAAGATTGAGTAATTCTTCACCTAATTCATAAGGAATTGGAACACAGTTCGTAGGTTAAGAAAATAAAAGAATTCTGAATGACATAAGTGAAAACAGTTGATAAGGTCTTTTCGTAGGAGAACAAAATGATTCTAATACGAAAAGACCTTATTTTTTATAAAATTTAATCTTATCTTGTTCAAAAACACTAAGAATTTCTACAAATTTAAGACCTAATCTACATACTTTTTGATACCCCATATATCCTTAGCATATTCTGATATGGTACGATCACTTGAGAACTTACCTATGCGAGCAACATTTAAAATAGCTTTTTTAGTCCAGTTTGATTTATCCGCAAACTCAAGCTCGACCTTTTTCTGAGTCTCGGCATAGGATTCGAAGTCTGCAAGATGGTAATAAACATCGCCGTTATGAACTATTGATTCGTATATCCAGTTAAATAATCCTGGCTCTTTCTGGCACAATGCGTCTGATTTAAAAGAGTCCATTACCCTTTTTATATAATTATTGTTTTCATATATGCGATAAGGATCGTAACTATTGGCTTTGATAAGCTCGTTTATTTCCTCTGTCGTTAATCCACAGATAAAGATGTTTTCTGAACCTACTTCTTCCATAATCTCTATGTTTGCACCGTCCAGAGTTCCTATCGTAAGTGCACCATTTAGAGCAAACTTCATATTGCTTGTTCCTGAAGCTTCTTTGCCAGCAGTGGAGATATGCTGGCTAACATCGGCTGCAGGAATTATCTTTGCAGCAAGGGAAACTTTATAATCGGGCAAGAAAACAACCTTAATCTGATCATTTACCCTTTTATCATTATTTACTATTTGAGCAAGGTTGTTTATGAGCTTAATAATATTCTTAGCCGCCCAGTAGCCCGGTGCGGCTTTTCCCGCAAATACGTAGGTTTTAGGCACTTTAAGAGTCATTCCGTCCTCAACTATGCAGTAGTACTGATGAATGATATGCATAACATTTAGAAGTTGACGTTTATACTCGTGGATCCTTTTTACGTGTATATCAAAGAGAGATTCCGGATTAACGATTATATGAGTATTATCAAATATATATTGAGAGAGAGTTTCTTTATTTTTGTTTTTTATTTGCTGAAATTTGTCTATAAATTCCTCGCTCTCTTGATGTTCTTCAAGAGACTGAAGCTTATAAAGGTCTGTAATCCAGGCGTCGCCAATAGTGTTTGAAATTAATCCGGATAATTTGGGATTAACATTTAACAACCATCTTCTCTGAGTAATTCCATTAGTTTTATTATTAAATTTCTCAGGCATCATCTCAAAAAAATCTGGCACTAAATCTGTAGTTATGAGTTTAGAATGAAGAGCCGCCACGCCGTTTACTGAATGACTTCCAACAATAGAGAGATGAGCCATTCTGACCTGCTTAGAGTACCCTTCCTCAATAATAGACATTCTACTAACACGATCCATATCATTTGGCCACTTTTTGTTGACCTTTTTTAGGAAGCGCTCATTAATGTCATAAATAAGTTGAAGGTGTCGAGGAAGAATACGCTCAAATATTGAAAGCGGCCATCTTTCCATGGCTTCCGGAAGCAAAGTGTGATTTGTATAACCAAACGTAGATTCGATTATGTTCCACGCCCGGTTCCAGGACAATCCGTTTTCATCAACCAATATTCTCATTAGCTCTACAATAGCCAGAGCGGGATGGGTATCGTTAAGTTGTATGGCCACTTTTGAAGCAAATTTCCCAAAGCTATTATTTTTTTTCATATACCGCCTTACGATATCCCTCATAGCGCAAGACACTAAAAAGTATTCCTGCAAGACACGAAGCTCCTTTCCCTGATCCACAGTATCAGACGGATATAAAACTTTAGAGACTACTTCAGATGTTGTTTTTTGTTCTACCGCTTTTACATAATCGCCGCTGTTAAAGATATTCATGTCGAATTCATTAGACGCTCTGGCTGAGTATAGCCTCAAATAATTAACTGTATTACCGCCATAACCGACTATCGGCATGTCATAAGGAACTCCGTATAAGAATTTCCAATCTTTCCAAAATGGTCTGTAGTCTCCATTTACATCTTTTTCAATCTCTACTCTTCCGTAAAGAGGAACGATACAAACCTCATGGCTCTTTTCAATGAGCCAGGGAGATTCTTCTCTTAACCAGTAATCCGGCTGCTCTACCTGATAACCGTTTATTATTTTTTGCTTAAATATGCCGAATTCATAGTTAATCCCATAACCAAAACCAGGCATGCCCATTGTAGCTATAGAATCCAGAAAACAAGCAGCGAGTCTTCCTAGTCCACCATTACCAAGAGCTGCATCTGACTCTGTTTCAATGAGATCAGAAAGTTCTATCCCAATTTTTTTCAGAGCATCTTTGCAAATATCGTAAATACCAAGATTTATTAAATTATTTGATAGTGAGCGGCCTATTAGATATTCCAATGATAGGTAGTACATACTCTTAACATTATGGTTCTGGTAACGGTCTTCAGTCTTAAAAAGACTGTCAATCATAATTTCCCTTACGGCAAGTCCAACAGAATAAAAAATGTCTTCTGAGGAAGCATCAGAGACTCGTTTCCCCATAGAATATTTCAAATGTTGAACGATTCTTTCACTCAGAGATGCAGCTTCTCGAGCAAAATTTACATTAGTCTTAAGCATCAATATATACTCCCATTAACAGTATAGGTTATACAGAATAATATTTTTTGGGAAATGGTGAGCTAGAAAAAACATTTCTACAACCAAAACTTCTATACATCGTATTCGTAGACTTTTAATATTACTGGGTATAATTAGAGAGCACAACAATATTCACATAAAAAGCTGTCTCGTATATATGAAAACTCTAGCAAATGTAATTAATCATCCAACTTTTATAACCGACTACGATATATTCTTATTCAAGGAAGGTAATAACTACAACCTTTACAACAAACTGGGCTCTCACATCACAGAGTTAAATGGAGCAAGAGGCACTCATTTTGCAGTCTGGGCTCCTAACGCTGAATATGTTTCGGTCATAGGGGATTTTAATGCATGGAACAAGCAGTCACATCCGCTAAATGTAAGATGGGATGAATCAGGAATCTGGGACGGGTTTATACCTAACCTGAAAGAAAACACCTTATACAAATACAACATCGTATCCAAAGTTAACAACTATAAAGTGGAAAAAGGAGATCCCTTTGCTTTTAAATGGGAAACTCCCCCAAAAACAGCATCAATAGTTAGTGGATTAGAATATGAATGGAATGATGCAGAGTGGTTAAAAGACAGAGAAAAACGAAATTCTTTAGATTCCCCCATGTCAATATATGAGTTACATATAGGCTCTTGGAAAAGAATCCCTGAAGAGGGTAATAGACCATTAAATTATAGGGAACTAGCCATTGAACTTGCACAATATTTAAAAGAGACAGGATTTACACATGTGGAATTCATGCCTGTAATGGAGCATCCTTTCTATGGATCCTGGGGATATCAAACAACAGGGTATTTTGCACCAACAAGCAGATACGGCTCACCCCAAGACTTTATGTATTTAGTTGACTACTTACACCAAAATGATATTGGAGTAATCCTCGACTGGGTTCCTTCCCATTTTCCCGGAGATGAATTTGGGCTTCATTTTTTTGACGGAACTCATCTTTATGAACACGAAGATAAAAGAAAAGGATATCACCCAGATTGGGATAGTTATATATTCAATTACGGGAGAAATGAAGTTAAATCTTTTTTGATTAGCAGCGCACAGTTCTGGCTTGATAAGTACCATATCGATTCTTTAAGAGTCGATGCTGTTGCTTCAATGATATATCTGGATTATAGCAGAAACGAAGGGGAGTGGATTCCAAATGACCAGGGCGGCAACGAAAATACGGAAGCAATAAATTTATTAAGAGAATTAAACAAATCCTCATATATTAACTACCCAGGTATTCAAACTATAGCTGAGGAATCTACTGCTTGGCCGATGGTATCCAAACCGACAGATATTGGCGGGTTAGGATTTGGAATGAAATGGAATATGGGTTGGATGAACGATACGCTTCAGTACTTCGAGAAAGATCCCATACACAGGAAGTATCATCACAATATGCTGACATTCAGCATGATTTATGCCTTTAACGAAAACTTCGTATTATCTCTGTCTCATGACGAAGTTGTATATGGAAAAGGTTCATTGCTTAACAAGATGCCGGGAGATGAGTGGCAAAAAGCGTCTAATCTTAGAGCACTGTATGGCTATATGTTTGGGCACCCTGGTAAAAAGTTGCTCTTTATGGGTGGTGAATTTGGGCAATCAAGTGAGTGGGATCATGAGAAAAGCTTGGACTGGCATGAGTTAGAGAACCCACTAAATGCCGGCGTGAAGAAATGGGTAAGCGATATTAATAAATTCTATAAAAATGAACCCGCATTGTATGAAATCGATTTTTCTGCAGAAGGATTTGAATGGAGAAATGCCAACGATGACGAGTCTAGCATTATAAGCTTCATAAGGAAATCTAAAACAAATTCTGATGTTATATTAGTGGTTTGCAACTTTACACCTGTTGTTAGAGATAGCTGCAAAATATATTTGCCGAGCTCAGGTTATTGGAAAGAATGCTTAAATAGCGATGCTCTAATCTATGGAGGGAGTGGTGTTGGAAATGCAGGAGGGGTAGAGACAATAATAGATAATAATACTGAAGGACAGGATTATATTGACATATGTCTTCCACCCTTAGGGGTACTCTTTTTTAAATATAAACCTGAAATGGCATAACATTTGCAAATCTAAACTACAAAAGAATATATAGTTCCTAAAACAATATTGTGAAGGATGAATTAAAACCCTTAAAAATAATGCCGGGAAAAAATAAACCTCTTGGCGCAATATGGGACGGCAGTGGAGTTAATTTTGCAATATACTCCAAACACGCCCAAATGGTAGAGTTGTGTCTATTTTCCAATGATACTGAACAAAAAGAATATGCCAAGATACAAATTAATGCTAAAACAGATAATATATGGCACTGCTACATTCCTGGCATAGAACCGGGTCAGTTATATGGGTACAGAGTTCACGGAGCTTATGATCCTAAGTTAGGACTTAGATTTAACCACAATAAACTCCTCCTAGATCCATACGCAAGAGCGATCTCCGGAGAGATAAGTCTAAACGATTTTCATTATGATTATATTAAAGACAGAGCTGAAGCTGGACTTTACCCTGACCCTAGAGATAGTGCTTCATATATGCCAAAAAGTGTCGTTGTAGACTCGAGCTTTGATTGGGAAAACGACACTAATCCACGCATCCCATGGTCAGATACAATAATCTATGAACTAAACGTTAAGGGATTTACTGTAGAAAATCATAATATACCAGAGTCTAAAAGAGGCACTTATTCAGGTCTATGCTCTCCCCAATCTATAGAATATATCAAATCATTAGGTATTACCGCAATTGAGTTAATGCCTATTCATCATAGTGTTTCAGAGAAAAAACTTATAGACAATGGGCTGACTAATTATTGGGGTTACAACACAATAGGATTTTTTGCACCAGATTCACGTTATTCAAGTACTCACGAAGTTGGTGAACAGGTCAATGAATTCAAAGATATGATCAAGACTTTTCACAAAGAAAATATTGAAGTTATACTCGATGTTGTATACAACCATACAGCCGAAGGAGGGAACATTGGCCCTACCCTCTCATTTCGCGGAATAGACAATCTTTCATATTACAAACTTGGGCCTAGTGATTTTAGTCATTATGAGAACTATACTGGTACCGGCAACTCTATAAACACAACGAACCAGTGCGCAGTTCAGCTTATTATTGACAGCCTAAGATACTGGGTCAATGAAATGCATGTTGATGGATTCAGATTTGATCTCGCTACGGTTCTAGGCAGAGGAAAGCAAGATTTCCATAGATATCACCCTTTACTTGAATCTATCTGTAATGACCCTTTATTGTCCGGTGTAAAATTAATTGCTGAGCCCTGGGATCTCGGATGGGGTGGGTATCAGGTGGGAAATTTCCCGGATCCTTTTTCTGAATGGAATGATAAATTCCGCAATACCGTAAGACGCTTCTGGAGAGGTGATTTCGGTCAGGCAGCGAGTACGGCTTACCGTTTAAGCGGATCAAGTGATTTATATGAGCTTCGCTCCAAAGGTTCACATACAAGCATTAATTATGTCTGTTCTCATGATGGATTCACTCTCGAAGATCTAGTGTCATATAACAATAAACACAATCTTGATAATCTTGAGAATAATATGGACGGTACTGAAGAGAATTTCAGTTTTAACAACGGATACGAGGGATCAACCAACGATGAAGCAATTTTAGCTCTACGAGAAAGACAAAAACGTAATTTCCTGGCTACATTATTTCTTTCAAAAGGCATTCCAATGCTTCTAGCCGGAGACGAATTTGGGAGAACTCAAAAAGGAAACAACAACGCGTACTGCCAAGACAATAGTATTTCATGGACAAATTGGAATTGGAACACATCAAATAAAAGCTTATTCTATTTTACACAAAAACTTATTCAAATCAGATCAATGTACCCTGTGCTTAAAGAAGGGAAATTCTTTCATGGGCACACTATAAATGGAGACAATTATAAGGACCTAGCATGGTATATGTTCAATGGGAAGGAATTTACTCATGCTGATTGGCAAATCAATGAGCTAAATGCATTTGCTTCAATAACCGCCTACGAAGACCAGGCTAAAACCAAAAAGGACAAGAGAGTAATATTGGATAATACCATAATGATATTACTAAACACATCCTCTAAAACTGTTGAGTTTATCATTCCCCCCAATAATATTTCAACAAAATGGGAGGTTCTGGTAGATACATCATTTAATAATGTAAACAAAAAAATATTACAGCTCACAATAGGCGATCAATATAAAATGATTGATAAATCCTTAGTTCTGTTAAAACCAGTGACAGAAAAGTTGTCTCAATGTTCACAAGGCACCTTAAGATGAACGAAAGAAAAAGCGGCGTATTAATTCATATCACATCATTGCCATCAAAATACGGTATTGGAGATTTTGGACCGACCTCATATAAATTTATTGATTTTCTTAGTGAATCAAACCAAAGATATTGGCAGGTTTTACCATTAAACCCAACAGAAAGCACATATGGACATTCTCCATACAGCTGTCCTTCGTCATTTGCAGGAAACCCTCTACTAATAAGTCCTGAACTAATTATAGAAGAGGGTTACTTATCAAAATCTGATATTATTGACCTGCCTAAATTTCCTAATGATAGTGTTGATTTTGAGTTAGTTTCATTATACAAAACTGAGTTGCTCAAAACTGCATTTGAAACAAATTTGAGAGGCATTGTCCAATATGGCGATTTTAAGAAATTTTGTCTGGAAAACAAGCAGTGGCTTGATGACTACTGTTTATACATCTCAGTGAAAAATGCATCAGCATTTGAAACATGGCAGAATTTTCCCACGGACTTACGAGATAGAAAGAGCCAATCTCTAGATCGCTGGCATGAGAAAGAGCAACATCTCATTCTTTATAACAAATTTCTGCAATATGTTTTTTTTAAACAATGGAATTCTTTAAAAAAATACGCTAATGATAGAGACATTAAAATAATAGGGGATATTCCTTATTATGTTAACTACGATAGCTCTGATGTGTGGGCAAATCAGGATATATTTAAACTTGATGAGAATAAAAACCCGGAATTTATTGCTGGAGTACCGCCAGATTATTTCAGCGAGACTGGGCAGTTGTGGGGCAATCCTGTTTACAATTGGGACAGACTAAAAGAGACACAATACTCATGGTGGACAAAAAGGATTGCGCATAATTTGTCAATGTTTGATAAGCTAAGACTTGATCATTTCAGGGGCTTTGTATCTTATTGGGAAGTAAAAACAGGAGAAACTACTGCGCTAAATGGTCAATGGATACATCTAAATGCAAAAGCTTTTTTAGACACATTATTTTCTAACTTTGATAAGTCTAAATTCATCGCAGAGGACCTGGGATTAATAACCGAGGATGTAAAAGACACTATTAAACACTACAATCTCCCTGGGATGAAGATACTGTTATTCGCTTTTGGAAACGATTTCCCATATGGTGATTACTTGCCCTCTAACATCGGGAATAACTGCGTAGTCTATACAGGAACACATGATAATAATACAGTTTTAGGCTGGTGGAGAGAAGAAGCGGGAGATATTGAAAAAAATAGAATCGGCGAATATCTAAAAAAAGAAATAAACGAAAAGAATATAAACTGGGAACTGATAGAAGCTGCTATGGCATCTAGAGCTGATACGGTCATTATCCCAATTCAAGATATTCTAAGCCTAGGAGCTTCGGCAAGAATGAATACACCTTCAACAACAACCGGGAACTGGGTTTGGAAACTAAAATCTTTAGACTTTTTATCGGAATTTATTGAAAAGCTCAGAGTACTCAGTAAATATAATGATAGGGGTTGATTCGGATTAAAAATATCTCTAAGCCTACTCAATGAAAAACCACTTCTTTTATGAGTATTGGAGATCATTCACAGGGGAAATCGAATGAATGTACTTTTTGTAGCTTCAGAAATGGAGCCCTTTGCTAAAACAGGTGGCCTAGCGGACGTTATCGGAGTTTTACCTAAACGATTAAGCGACTTAGGACTAGATGTCAGAGTTGTAATGCCCCTTTATAAAGAAGCCGAAAGAAACCTCAGACGCCTTGGTTTTAAAGTTCAAACTATTAGGAACAAAGAGGTAATGGTACCAATAGATTGGATTTCTTACAAAGGAAAAATTAAGGAAACTAAAATTGATGGGATTACGATCTACTTCCTAATAAATGAAGAATTCTATGACCGTGACTTTATCTACGGCTCACCCTCAGGAGATTTTTCAGATAATGATGTAAGGTTTGGCTTTTTATCTTTAGGTGCCCTTGAAATTGCCAAAGCTATGGATTTTCAACCAGATATCATTCACTGTAATGACTGGCAAACTGCATTAGTCCCAATATCACTTAAGTGGAAGAAACACTATAATGACGAACCCTTTTTCAAGAACACAAAAGTTGTTTACACCATACACAATATTGCTTACCAAGGATTATATCAAAAAGAGCTAATTAACAAGTTCGGTCTTCCCTCCTACATATTCAATATGGACGGATTGGAGTTTTATGGGAAAGCAAACCTAATGAAGGGGGGTATTATATCCTCAGACTTAGTGACCACAGTAAGCCCAAGGTATGCTGAGGAAATTAAAACACCTGATTACGGCTATTGGCTAGACGGAGTCCTAAGATCTATTTCAAATCAAGGCAAATTAGCAGGAATAATGAACGGACTTGATTATGATGTATGGGACCCTGAGAAAGACAACGCTATATGTATGAAATACAGCGCTGAGAATTTAGATGGAAAAATAATGAACAAGATGAAGCTGAGAAAACATCTTGGATTTAAATCTAAAGAGAATAAGCCCCTAATAGGTATTGTTTCAAGACTTGCCGACCAGAAAGGTATAGATCTTATAGTTAACTTTCTCGATCAGATTTTAAAATTGGATGTTGAGTTGGTTGTCCTTGGAACTGGTGATAAGAACTATGAAAATATTTTAACCGAGGATATGAATCAGTATGGAGATAGTTTTTCAGCAATAATTGGATATAACGATAAAAAAGCAAGGGCAATATATGCAGGTTGCGACATGTTCTTGATGCCCTCAAGATTTGAACCCTGCGGGCTTGGTCAATTAATGGCACTTAAATACGGAACTATCCCAATTGTACGAGGCACGGGAGGACTGTTAGATTCCATAATCGACTATAATCGAAACCCTGAACGAGGAAATGGATTTGTATTTCATGAATTTAATGGTGAAGAAATGCTAAAAGCTATTGAGAACGCAATTTCAGTTTACAACAATCCAATTGATTGGACACAACTTGTAAGAAAAGCTATGGCAGAGAATTTTTCCTGGAGAAAGGCAAGCGAAATTTATCACAATCATTATAATAGATTGCTAGGACATTAATAAAAGCTAACTAAAGATATAAATACGAATCATCAAAGAATATGGATTTCATCTCGAATCGAGGGAAACAACTATATGGGGAAATATAAGACAGCTGTAAGAAATAATGTATTGTTTTGGGTAGATGAGATAAAAACTACAGACATTCTTATCGGTATACCTTGCTACAATTGTGAAGAATCCATAGGCTATGTTATAGAACAGGTAGCAAAAGGCCTAAACACATACTTCTCTGAATACAAAACAGCAATTTTCATTAGTGATGGAGGATCATTAGATGACACACGTGAAAATGCCTATGCTGTAGAAATACCAGAGAATGTAGCTAGAAGAGTAACCATATATAGGGGTTTGCCGGGCAAGGGCACCTCTTTCAGGGCAGTATTTGAGTTGGCAATTATGCTCAAAGCTAAGGCGATAGGCGTGTTTGATGCCGATCTAAGAAGCATAACTCCCGAGTGGGTGAAGTTTATTATAGAGCCAATTTTAGACAGATCAGCAGGATTTGTCACACCATATTACAGACGGCACAAATTTGACGGCACTATCACAAATCAGATTGTATACCCAATGACGAGGGCTCTTTATGGGGTAGATGTAAGACAACCTATCGGCGGAGATTTCGGCTGCTGTCCAGAGCTCGCAGCTTTCTATGTAAAAGAGGATGTATGGGAAACTGATGTTGCAAGATTTGGAATTGATGTCTGGATGACTACTTGTGCTATTAACGAAGGTTTCAAAGTGGTGCAGACTTACTTAGGCACAAAAATTCACGGAGCAAAGGATCCTGCTTCCGACCTGGGTCCGATGTTCAGGCAAGTTGTAAGCACCCTCTTCTACTTAATGGGCAAGTATGAGCACAATTGGGATCGTGAGAACTCTTTTAAGGCTATTGAAATAAAAAACAATGTAGACGAAGAACCTGAACTCGAAGCCGTTTCAGTGAGTATGAATGACCTGCGGGAAGAATTCGTAGAGGGCTTTCGGAATTTCCGTCCGTTATATGATGAAATACTCAATAGTGACAATATCTCCAGACTCGACGGCATTTATGAGAGTTGGGCTGCAAACGGAGATGAGGAATTTGACACTGATCTTTGGAGCAAAATATTATATGATTTTGCATATACATACCAACAGTGGCTTAGAAACAAACGCAGACTTGTCGATATTTTAACACCACTGTACTTTGGAAGAACAAAATCATACTGTCAGCAGGTAATGAATATGGATAGTAGAGAAGCAGAAAAAGTAGTGCAGGACCAGGCGGCTATTTTCGAGAAGAACAAACCTTATTTATTAAAAAGATTCAAACTTTGGGAGAAGTAACGTTCTTTCTCTTTATCTGTCATTACCAGCTTTAGCATTATTACCAATATACTCCCTCAGAATAAAGTTCATACCGGTGTTTGTGTATAGAATTACATAGCTGTAATATAAAACTATACGCATGGAAAAGGGGAATATACGAATTAACTCAAATTATTAGAGCACGTTTCAAGTTTGCTGATAAAATAGAAAACAATTATTTATATACAGAAAATGACCAAAGAAGAGAAAAGACTAAAAGAAGATAGAGAGAAGAAATCTTACTGGAGAAGATGGGGACCTTATCTAAGTGAGAGACAATGGGGAACAGTCAGGGAGGACTATAGTTCTTACGGTACTGCTTGGGAGTATTTAAGCCACGAAGACTCCCGCTCAAGAGCTTACAGGTGGGGTGAAGACGGAATAGCCGGGATATCTGACAACCACCAACGATTATGTTTCGCCATATCACTATGGAACGGTCAAGATCCTATTATAAAAGAAAGGCTATTCGGATTAACTGGAAATGAAGGTAATCACGGTGAGGACGTAAAGGAATATTATTACTATCTAGACAATACACCTTCACATTCTTACATGAAATACCTTTATAAATACCCGCAAGGAGAGTTCCCTTATACAAAACTTGTAGAGGAGAACAAACAAAGAGGACGTCTTGAACCCGAATATGAATTAATAGATACAGGCATATTTGAAGACAACCGTTATTATGATGTATTTGTTGAGTATGCGAAGAAGTCTTCTAAAGACATATTAATACGAATCAATATCGTTAACAGAGCAGATGATGAATGTCAGCTGCATGTTCTTCCTACACTGTGGTTTAAAAATGACTGGTCGTGGTTTCCGAACAAGACTAAACCTTCAATTAAGCTCTCTAAAGAAAATAATGACATTTTCACAATTCAGACAAAGCACCCTGAACTTGAAGATATGTGGTTTTACTGCGAGTCTCCAACAGAACTGCTATTTACAGAAAATGAAACAAACATGAACAAGCTCTTCGGTACAAAAAATAGTTCTGCTTACGTAAAGGACGGCATTAATGAATATATTGTAAATGGGCTCAAAGAGCGCGTTAATCCCGAACCGAAAGGAACTAAATTTTGCCCATGCTATCTGATACATCTTAATTCCGGAGAATCCCGCGAACTTAAATTCAGACTAAGCAAGTCAAAAAATCTAAAGACGCCCTTCGGCAAGCAGTTCGATGAAACATTCCTAAGCAGAAAAAACGAAGCTGATGAATTCTATGAAAAGTTATGTAATTTCCCTATTGATGAGGACATAAGAAACATACAGAGACAATCCTTTTCGGGAATGTTATGGGCAAAGCAGTTTTATAATTACGTGGTTGAAGAATGGCTTGAGGGAGACCCCGCATTTCCACCACCTCCTGAAGAAAGAAAGAACGGGAGAAACCACAACTGGACACACCTGCATGCCGACGATGTGCTTTCTATGCCTGATAAATGGGAATATCCATGGTTTGCCGCTTGGGACACGGCTTTTCACACAATCCCACTCTCTATGGTCGACCCTGATTTCGCAAAAAGACAATTAACGCGACTTACCAGGGAATGGTATATGCACCCAAATGGACAAATACCAGCATATGAGTGGGCTTTTGGCGACGTAAACCCACCTGTTCATGCCTGGGGAGCATGGCGTGTTTATAAAATTGAGAGAAAAATCTACGGCGTATCGGACAAACTTTTTTTAGAAAGCGTATTTCAAAAACTCCTTCTTAATTTCACTTGGTGGGTAAATAGAAAAGATACAAAAGGCAACAATATATTTCAGGGGGGATTTTTAGGGCTCGATAACGTAGGAGTCTTTGACAGAAGCGCTGCGCTGCCATCGGGCGGATATATGGAGCAGGCAGACGGTACAAGCTGGATGGGAATGTACGCTCTTAATATGCTTACGATGGCACTCGAATTAGCAAAAGATAATAAAAGCTATGAGGATATTGCCAGTAAGTTCTTCGAGCATTTTCTCTATATATCAGATGCTATTAACCACTTAGGAGAAAGTGGCACTGGACTTTGGGACGAGAATGACGGCTTTTACTATGACATACTAAACCTGCCCAACGGACAGCAAATACCACTTAAAATTCGCTCCATGGTGGGTCTAATACCTATATTTGCTGTTATGACAATTGAGCAAGAAGTTCTGGACTCACTGCCCGGTTTTAAAAGAAGAATGGAATGGTTTACAAACAACCGCCATGATCTTGTTACCCAATGCGCTATAGGAAAGGGTGATATACACGAGAGAAGATTCTTGTCTATTACAAACCAGTTTAAACTAAGACGCATACTGGAGAAGATGCTAGATGAGGAAGAATTCCTGAGTCCTTATGGAGTACGCTCTTTATCCAAGTACCATCAAAAGAACCCCTATATATTGAAACTGAATGGAACAGAATACAGAGTTGATTACGAACCTGCAGAATCTACAACCGGTCTGTTCGGAGGCAACTCCAACTGGAGAGGCCCTGTATGGTTTCCAGTTAATTTCCTGATAATTGAATCCTTACAAAAATTTCACCACTTCCTTGGAGACAGCTTTAAAGTTGAGTGCCCAACTGGCTCTGGCAATCTGCTTAATCTTTGGGAAGTATCTCTTGAGCTCTCACATAGGCTTATGAAAATATTCACCAAAGATGGCAACGGAAGACGTCCATTTTATGGAGGAGTAGAAAAGTTCCAGACTGATCCCCACTGGAAAGATCTTATCACTTTTAACGAGTACTTCCATGGCGACAACGGAGCTGGAATAGGAGCCAGCCATCAGACCGGATGGACAGGATTAATCGCAAAACTCATAAAGCAATGCGCAGAATATGATGACCACTAAACAACAGCGCCAAGTACCCGATAATCTAATGACTTTATTGTAGAGATACAGACTTTACTTCGATAGGAGAAACTATATCAAGTATGAAATTTGGACGAGATATATGTTGTGATTTAGATCAAGCTTTGAGACGCGAGTGGCTTGTAACTAACGGTTTGGGCAGTTTCGCTTCAGGAACCATTTCAGGAATCTTGACCCGTAGATATCATGGACTGCTTGTCGCAGCTCTTAATCCTCCAGCAGAAAGATATCTCTTGGTCTCAAAACTCGACGATACAGTTTTATATCATGAGAGGGAATATAAGCTTTTCTCAAATAACTGGTCAGACAATACAGTCGATCCCCTTGGCTATATAAATATTGAGAGTTTCCAACTTGAAGGGAACATTCCACTTTGGCGTTATGCAATAGCCGATGCCATATTGGAAAAGCGCATATGGATGAAGCAGAATGAGAATACCACATATATTAATTACTCTTTAAAGCATGCTTCTTCTGATCTGACACTTAAAATAAAAGCTTTAGTCAATTACAGAGACTACCATTCATTAACAAAAGCATCCAACTGGCAAATGGATATCGTTCCCTTAAAATACGGAACTAAAATCATAGCCTTTGAAAATGCGACACCCTTCTATATAAAGAGTGACAGGGGCAAATTTGAGTCGGCTCATAATTGGTATTATGGTTTTAACTTGTCCGTGGAAGCACTAAGAGGACTTGATCACCTAGAGGACATTCTTCATGCTGGAGAACTGACATGCACACTGTCCTCAAACGATTCATTAACTATAGCTTTAAGTACGGAAGATTTGGAACATATAGATGGACAGACCGAACTTGAAAAAAGAAGATCATATGAATCCGAAATTTTAAATAAACTAAGCTCCCCAAAACTAAAATACAGAAAGCCTCTAAGGGAAAAAATCGGAAGACTTACATTGGCTATAGATCAGTTTGTTGTTAAAAGACAACAACCATCCGTTATAGAAGGAAACACTGCTATTGCGGGATATCACTGGTTTGGCGATTGGGGCCGAGACACCATGATAAGTCTTCCCGGGCTTGCGCTATGTACAGGGCGTCCTGAAATAGCCAAATCAATTTTGCTAACATTTGCGAAATATGTGGACAGGGGAATGCTACCTAATCGTTTTCCTGATGAAGGACAAAAACCCGAATACAACACAGTTGATGCCACCTTATGGTTTTTCCTTGCCGTAAACTCGTACTACCAAGACACCAAGGACAAAGAGTTTTTAAGAAAAATCTTCCCGATACTAAAAGATATTATAGAGTGGCACTTAAAAGGCACCCGCTATAACATTAAGGTTGACGCAGAAGACAGCCTAATCTACGCCGGTCAAGAAGGCGTCCAGCTCACGTGGATGGACGCAAAGGTTGGCGATTGGGTTGTCACTCCTAGAATTGGCAAATGTGTTGAGATCAATGCACTCTGGTATAACACACTTTTGATAATGACAGATTTTGCCAAAATACTGAAAAAGAGCCATGTTGCCTACAAATCTTATGCAGATAAAACATTTATTGGTTTTAAGCGTTTCTGGAATAATGATTTGGGATACTGTTATGATGTTATAGATGGACCCGACGGACCCGACTCTAGCCTGAGACCTAATCAATTATTCACGGTCTCTCTTCCCATAAGCCCACTAACAAGAAAGCAACAAATCATGGTAGTCGAAATATGCAGCCGGGAATTATTGACTTCTTATGGACTTAGAAGTCTTGCTCCTGAAAATGCGGATTACAAAGGAATTTATCGAGGAAATCCGAGTGAAAGAGACGGCGCTTACCACCAGGGAACTGTCTGGGGATGGCTTCTTGGACATTTTGCGCTTGCTCACTTCAAAGTCTATAAAGATCAGGTAAAAGCTGTCGAATTTTTAGAGCCTATATTTCAAAACCTAAACACTCATGGAATTGGTAGCCTAAGTGAAATATTCGATGGAGATGCTCCTCACAATCCAAAAGGATGTATCGCTCAGGCGTGGACAGTGGCCGAGACACTTAGAGCCTACATAGATATAAGCAAATCCGATAAATCCGGTTGATTCTTTATTCCAACTTAAGCTAAAGTTGACAAAAGGAAAGCAAAACAGAAATACTTTATAATATTGTTACAATGAGAATATAGAATTTATTCATTTCAAACATCTAGATATCATATTTCGTATAAAAATGCTGCTTAACAATAGGGAAACAGTACAAAGTTCCGAACTGAGCATTTGCGATTTGATCTCTAAACTTTACAACAAATTTACAACGAACGAAGATGCTTAGATTAAGGCATATAAAAAAGGACGAAAAAATAGCGGTAGCAATACCAACGAAAAACCGTCCTTCCTACCTAGCTGTATTACTAACCTCTCTGCTTAATCAAACGTATACGAATTTTATGATCGTAATCAATGATCAGAGCGATTCACCCATAGAGAGAGATGATTCGATTACTGATCTTCTTACAGTTGCCAGAAACCTCGGTCATGAAATCAAAATCCTTCGTACTAAAGACGGCTGGAAAAGGCACCAGCAGGCAATGGAGGCTGTGCCGAAATCAATTGAGTTCATTTTGAGAATAGATGACGACATGCTTCCGGATCCCAGTTTCATTGAAAACATACTGAAACCGTTTCATTTTTTCGCCGACAGACCGCTGGCAGCCGTGGGTGGGTGTTTTCCAGGACCTAAAGCAAAAAAGGCTAACTTGGATATAGAACTAGCCGAAAGATCACAGATGTCGACACTTGATGAAATGATATGGAAATTGCAGGGCCATCACTATTATAACAAGCCTGAGGTTATAGAAGTCGAGAGTCTCCTCGGGGGAGCAATATGTTACCGCCGCCAAGCGATTGAGGAGGCGAAGGGCTGGGCCGTTGAGGGGTACTCGGACCATGCGCATCGGGAGGAGAGCGATCTATGCGCAAGGTTAATTAAAAAGAACTATACTCTGATGGTCACAACACAGGCCCAAGCGTGGCATCTTCTCGCCCCAGGAGGGGGTGCGAGAAAGTACTTAAAAACACCCAGCGGCAATTTATTAATATCAGACCCAAGCGAGATGGAATCAGATGATAAGCTCTTTAATGCTAGAATGGAAACCATCCTTCAAAATACAGGCCCGGCTGTGAGTAAACCGAAGCGCTATAAAATCAGTGATCTAGAAAATGGCGTCTTTATGGGATCCTCACTCCGAACTTTGAAAGGGACAACACTCAGCGTACTTGAAAACCAGATTCTAAAAAAGATTAGATGGCTTTACTGGTATCTCACAAAATAGTTGTACCGGGAACACACTCATATACTGAAGCAAAAGAGCCTACTTTCTTCACCTTGTGTGAGAATAAAAACCAGTGATAGTTTACTCGAAAATTTTGGCTCGGGTTAGTTGATACACTTCGAACTCCTGATAATTACCAATTGTTAGATAACTTCACCAACTCAGAGTTATCGAGAGTCCTGAATTTATGCCATCTGTGAATGGCAGAATAGTAAGTCTGTCGTCTTTACCTTCATTTTTATGAATCTTAGTTACACCTCTTCCAACCACCGTGCCTAAAGCAGCGCCGAAGAGTACATCCGATAGATAATGTTTATTATCCGAAATTCGTGACAAACCTACAAAACCAGCAAATGTGTAAAGAGGTATTCCTACTTTATACCCATACATTGAATCGAAAACAGATGCTATAGTAAAACTCCCTGCCACATGACCTGAAGGAAAAGATGAATTAAAACGGCTGCCACTTCCATCAGGTCTTTCTCTACCGACCGAAATTTTCAGAGCTCCTGTCATAACCGAAGTAATGATATTTGCCTCAATCAAGGCTTTGCTCGTTTCTAGCAGCTTTCCATTATCAGTTACATCGCTAAAAATATATAAGGTGGCATTTATTCCTGCCAGTGTTAGTGCATTACCGCCTATATCTCCTATATCCGCAAAGTTTCCTATGGAGTTTTCTAATTCATCTTGTATGTTCTGATCCACATCAGTTTGTGAGAGAGGTATAGCAGCTCCAATACCGGCTCCGAGTATTAAAAGATTCCATCCTGCAAATGTATTCTTCGTGCCCAATAAAAGGTTTTTTGGAAGAGTGTTAGAGAAGTAAAATAAAGTACTTTCATCTCCAATCTCTTGAGCACAAATAGGGATATTGAAAAAAATAATAACGCTTACAATAAGAAAAAGCGTCTTAATTGGCTTATTACTCTCTGTTGGTCCTGTTATGTAGCCACCATAAATGACTACGATATAGAGCAACCATTACAGAGACATTACGCTCAGATTACAATCCTGTAATCATTCTTAAATAACCAAATAATAGATAGATTAAGCAATAGCTATATAGTAGAATCTTAATTAGATAGGAGATAGTTACAGCAACTAAATCTGACATTGAGGTTACCATGTTGAACTTTAATAGAACCTTGTTACCTGCACTTATAATTCTGATCTCATTGTTCATCTTCGCATCTGAATCAAGTGGACAGGCCCGAAAAGCCAGGTCCGAGGGATTTGACCCTAATGAGCCACCCGAGACAAAGTATCAGATACTGCCATATTTAACCTTTGGATCACAGATTGAGTTTGAGTATAAGCTAGATAGAAATAAAGATTTAGACGGTTCTACTGACGAGGATTTATCTACAATTGAGCCAGTTGTTGTTTTAGCATTTTCATTTGACCCCTTTAGCTTCCTTCAGGCTTTTGCTAGTTTCAAAATCGGTGCTGAATTTGAGATAGAAGATGGTCGAAACAAAAAAGATAGAGCCATTTTTGAATTAGAAGAGGGATATCTTTTCTTTAAGGACCTTTTTGAAGACAGATTTTCATTCCAAATAGGCAGACAGCAGTTCGATGACGAAAGACAGTGGTTATATGATGCGGAGTTAGATGGAGCAAGAGCATTTATCCTACATTGGGGAATAGTTACCCAGTTGTCATTCAGTCGTGGAGGATTTGTTAATAGAGATCTAATAAGAAAAGATGCAGGAGATAAAACTAATAATTATATTATCTACAGTACATACTACTTCAATGAAGATACTAACGTAGCCGCATATTTTCTGGCTCGTGATGACACTACTGGAGAAAATAACAGCCCTATATTTCTGGGTGTTCATTCAGATGGAGAGGTGAGTGGAAATCTTGATTACTGGCTTGAGCTTGCTTACGTAACTGGTGAAGATGGAAGCAACAATATTAGCGGGTTTGGTTTTGATGTTGGCTCAACATATGCTCTTGATGTGAGGTTTGAACCGTCTTTAACACTAGGATATGCATTTGGAACAAGAGAATTTAGGCAGACAGGTCTTCAGGGAAACGAAGGCGATTTTAATGGAGTTGTTGATTTTTTATACTACGGTGAGTTCTTCGAGCCTGACCTTAGTAACATGTCTATATTAACTACTGGAACCGGCATCAATCCAACAGAGGAATCATCGATCGACCTTGTATATCACTACTATTTTCAGACTGATGCTTCAGATGAACTCAGAGATTCTAATTTAGATGTGGACCCTGACGGTATTAATAAAAGCCTGGGTAGTGAAATCGATCTTATACTCGGCTACGAACAAAAAGAAGAGAAATTGGCTATAGCTCTATCGTTAGGCGTCTTTTTTCCAGGAAATGCTTTTCCGTCTGATGCTGTGAATGGCTTTATAACAAAATTAGTTATGGCTTATGAGTTTTAGGAGGTCTGGTTATGAGAATATTGGTAATAGAAGACGATAAAAAAATCGCATCGTTTATAGCTAATGGGCTTAAACAAGCTGGATTTGCTGTAGATGCGGCTTATAACGGGGAGGAAGGGTTAAATCTCGCCTTAGCAGAGCCCTATGATGCAGCAGTTATTGATATTATGCTTCCAATTCTAGATGGACTAAGTCTTATTGGAGAGCTTAGGTCTAATAACATAAACACACCTGTAATTATCCTAAGTGCTAAACGAAGTGTAGATGACAGAGTCAGAGGATTGGAAATTGGAGGAGATGATTATCTGACTAAGCCATTTTCCTTCTCAGAGTTACTTGCCCGTATCTATGCACTAATGAGAAGATCAACCGGAGCTAGTGAAAGTACAAAACTTAAAGTTGGAAGCTTATCAATGGATTTACTTAATAGGGAAGTAATTAGAGAAGACAAGAAAATTAATCTGCAACCCAGAGAATTTGCATTACTGGAGTATCTTATGAGAAGTGCAGACAGAGTGCTTTCTAAAACTCTAATTATGGAGCACGTATATGATTACAATTTCGACCCTCAGACAAATGTTGTGGATGTACTTGTTTGCAGACTAAGAAATAAGGTCGATAAAAACTTTGACAAAAAAATGATTCATACCATTAGAGGGGTGGGCTATGTTCTTAAAGAATCCTAAATTATTGCTTAAATCAAATAGCTTCAGACTTATCACATGGTATACGGTGTTCTTTGTTCTAAGCTCTCTGGCAATAAACATTTACGCATATACGGTAATTTCTTCCTATATTTATGAACAAAGCAGATCCGAAGTTGAAGAGGATATTTTAGAGCTTAAGGAAATTTACGAAGAGGAAGGTACTGAAGCTCTCTCCGTTGAAGTGTTTGAAGATGCTAACGACCCGTTTTTTGTACGGCTTGTTACAAGTGAAGGTAAATCACCGATATTAAGAATCCCTGAGGATTGGGGAGACATTGGCTCAGAATATGTAAAACAAAATATCCTACCAGCACAAGACGGTTGGGTTGATCTAGAGAATGAAATGGACGGGGAAAAGTGGGAAGTTAGAACATTTATTCTTGCCGAAGGATCTGCCCTTCAGATGGGTCAGACAATGGAAGAACGTGAAGAACTTCTTGGCAAAATCAAGAGAGTGTATTTGTTTGCGATTATTCCTATTGTGCTCCTTGGATATTTGGGAGGACTATTTATCGCTGACCGTGCATTAAATCCAATCAGACAGCTTATTAACACTCTTGATTCAATAGTTAACAATTCAAAGATTGATGTGAGAGTTCCGGAACAACGTGCAGACATACTACATGACGAGCTTATTTCGCTTTTCAACAAAATGCTTGATAAAATCGAGACGCTCATAAACGGCATGCGGGATGTTTTAGATAATGTGGCACACGATCTTAGAACTCCCATGACAAGGCTAAGAGGCACTGCAGAGGTCGCTTTACAGTCAGATAGCAGTGAAAACCTTAGAGATGCTTTAGTTGACTGCGTAGAAGAATCAGAACGTATACAAGTAATGCTCAATACTTTAATGGATGTTTCAGAGGCTGAGACCGGAGCTATGAAACTCAACCCTGAAAAAATCAATGTGGCACCTATGATAGATGAGGTTGTCGATCTATATAGTTATGTAGCTGAAGAGAAAGAGATTGCGGTAGAGACTGGCTTTCCAGAGGAACTTTATGTTACAGCTGACAGTAGCAGGTTGCGACAGGTGCTTGCTAATCTATTAGACAATGCTATCAAATATACACCCCGTGGTGGTAAAGTAGATATAGAAGCTGATCAGGCTGCGAATGAAGTTAGAATTACTGTTAAAGACACTGGTGTTGGAATTTCAGAACGTGAGCTTGATAACATTTGGGACAGGTTATATAGAGGTGATAAGAGTCGTACTGAACGTGGTTTAGGTTTGGGTCTTAGTTTAGTAAAAGCTATAGTGGGTGCTCACAGAGGATATGTTGAAGTTTTTAGTACTCCTGGCACTGGTTCAGCTTTTTCCGTTCATCTACCTGCATAACAATATCTAATTTTTCTGCAAAATCCTTTCCTATTTGTAACCTTCAGGAAATATTTCAGCAATTATCTCTTGATATGATTTTAGTAAATCTAAATCAGGAGGTATTACAATGAGAAGTTTATTTGATTTTGGCGGTTATGTATCTGTTTTTATATTAGTATTGGTATTTGGTTTAATGGCCTCAGTTGATTTGCAAGCTCAAGAGTTGCCTAAGTTTGAAGCTGAAATAAGAGTTGAAGTAAATGACACTGACGGCGATGCAGGATTCCAATTATTTGTGGACGGAGACCCATGGCAGAGGATTAGGGTAAAAGGCCCTGACGGTAGGCATGTCTACGGAGTTAGTAACCGTGGCAAACTGAGAAGGTTCGGAAGTGCTGAGCTCTTCACAGAGAGCAACGAACCAAATTATGCTGACTTATCACTACCTGAAATACTTGAGTTCATGCCTGAGGGCGAATATGAATTTAAAGGATTTACAATCGACAGACAAAAAGTAGAAACCACTGCCGAACTCACTCATGACCTACCATGCGGACCAGAGGTAATATTCCCGGCAGAGGGAGAAGAAGTTGACCCTACTCAGCCTCTAATAATTGCATGGATGCCGGTAACAAATAAAATTGACACATCATCTCCTACTGGTGAATGCGGAAACGAGACGGATATAGAGATAGAACATTATGAGCTAGTCATTGAAATAGTGGACTCAGAACCTGAGCAGAAGTTAACAGTAATTCTTCCACCCGATACTACAGAGTATTTGGTTTCTCCTGACTTCGTTGTTCCTGGAGCTGAGTACAAATTTGAAGTATTAGCCAGAGAAGAAAGCGGTAATCAGACAATAACTGAGAGCACTTTCTTTA
The DNA here is from genome assembly GCA_021604765.1 of Thermodesulfobacteriota bacterium. Taxonomy (GTDB): domain Bacteria; phylum Desulfobacterota_D; class UBA1144; order Nemesobacterales; family UBA2774; genus CR02bin9. The sequence goes on along the minus strand of BQJP01000006.1, from coordinate 44,390 downwards.
CTAGTGATTAACCCCTTATATGCATCGCCCAAGGGACTTCATGAGTTTTTTTAACAACATCACCCAACTTATGAGGTCCCGACCTCACTACCACAGTAATTCTCCATTACACATTTGTAATGCTTCAGAAATGTTCACGCAACAAAGCCAAGCTAATCTTCTTTATTATGAAAAAAACAATCCTAGTCTTAATAGCAGTTCTAGCAGTTCTGGTTTTATTCGGAATTAAGAATAGAGAAACATCCGAAATCAATGATAATGACCTCCGAAAGATTCATATACAAGGCATGCGTACTAGATAAGAACCAAGATTAATTCAACCTAAGTATTACTCCTCTCTCTTTATCTGCTTTTTGCCCCGGCTGGGATTACAGCCGGGGTCGCCCTATTTTCTATGGAAGGCAAATAAATTCATTACAGAATTGTAATCCTCCAGTAATGTTGCTGAAATTCTAATTTGATACTCTGGATATAAATTCAAAATTCTATAGGAGGTTTAGTATGTTAAAGAGAATTGGAGTATCTATTATTACGCTTGCAATTTCATTTTTGATTATTGGTGGATGCAGTAGCAGTAACAACGGCGGTGGAGGTAGTTGCCCGGATACGAATTTAAGTATTGCAGTTTGTGATCCATCCGCAGGCCCATTCTCACTTATAATCAATAACCCCTTTTTCCCGTTATTTGTGGGAGATGAACTTGTGTTAGAGGGTGAAGATGACGAAGGTACATTTCTTGAAATCATTATTACTGTACTTGATGAGACAGAGGTCATAGCCGGTGTAACAACAAGAGTGGTTGAGGAAGCGGAGTTTGAAGATGGAGAAGTTGTAGAGATCTCAAGAAACTTTTTTGCTCAAGCACCTGATGGAACAGTATGCTATTTTGGCGAAGATGTCGATGATTTTGAAGACGGCATGATAGTTGGCCATGACGGTGAATGGCGAGCCGGAGAAAATGGGAATCTTCCAGGAATTATAATGCCAGCAAACCCCCAAGTTGGTCAGGTCTTTCAGCAGGAAGCTGCCCCAGGCATAGCTGAGGATCAGGCCGAAATAGTTGCATTTGGTGAGACTATAGATGTTCCTGCAGGAATGTTTAGTGATACATTAACAAGTCTAGACTGCAATCCCAATGAAAACGGAGCAACAGATGAAAAAGTCTATATACGTAATATAGGTCTTGCTATTGATGAAGACGCAGAGTTGGTATCGTTTTAGTGACTAAGTTTAGAAAGATATAAAAAGATCCTTGCACCATCCTTAACCCTGCACCCATTCTTTTATACCCCAATCAGCCAACCGAGCCGATTGGGGTATTTTTTTGGTTTGGTTTTATCAAAACAATGTCTATATGCAAATGAGTGTTGCTACAAAAAAGTAGTGTTTATAGTAGGTTAGAAAATATTGGCGGGATAGTTGATACACTTCGAACTCCTGATTTATATACTTTGCTACCTAATTTCACAAATTTAGCAAAAGAATTTCTCTATAAATAACATAAATATCATTTATACATGGGGAGAAGTAAGTTATTTAAAGGCAATGAAAACAAGAAGGGATATAAATTCTGGATTTATGAATACAATATAAGGACGATGTATGTAAGATTAACTATTTAGAGTTATTTACTATTTATCCTGTTATTGTTAAAACCACTTCTTTTTCCTGAAGTAATACACCAAACCTAAAGCAACAATAAACATGACTAATATGACTACAGGATAGCCCCAGGACTTATGAAGTTCAGGCATGTTTTCAAAATTCATTCCATAAAGACCTGCTATAAAAGTAAGTGGGATAAAGATGGAAGCCATTATAGTTAGAGTTTTCATCACTTCATTCATTTTGTTGCCCGAGATTGACAAATAAGTATCCAGCATTCCTGAAACCATATCTCTGTAGGCTTCCATAGTGTCTATGAGCTGGACTATGTGACCGTATAGATCCCTCAAGTAAATAGAAGTATCTTTATCAATCAATGGTGATTCAGTTCTATCAAACTCGTTTATAAGCTCCCGTACCGGCCAGATAAATTTTCTTAACAAGACCATCTCTCTCTTTAGAGTGTGTATATTCTTAAGTGTCTCATTAGAAACATCATTGATAAGCTCGTCTTCAAGTCCCTCTATGGTCTCACCAAGTATCTCAAGCACTACGAAATAATTATCGATAACAGCATCTATCAGTATGTATGCAAGATAATCAGAGCCTGCTTTTCTTGCCCTGCCTTTGCCATTTCTTATCCTTTTCCTTACGGGCTCAAACGTATCTCCAAGACTTTCCTGAAAAGATATTACAGTTTGATTAAAAATGACTAGGCTAAACTGCTCCTCCATTATGATATTTCTTTCTTCGTCATAATAGAGCATTTTAAGAGTTGTATATATATAATCTCCATAGTCTTCGATCGTCGGGCGTTTGTTAGTATCCAAAATATCCTCAAGGACTAAATTGTGAATGCCAAAATGAGCACCTAGCTTTCTAAGCACTTCTATATCATGGAGTCCATCAATATTTATCCATGATACAGAAGGTTTATCTTTGAAGTGGAAAGTTTCTTCGATATTCTCAAATTCATGTTCGCTGAGATTTGTCTCATCGTAGTCAATCACCCTTATTCTTACTTTATCAACTTTCTGTTCGCCGATGTAAATGAGTGAGCCGGGCCGAAGTCCCTTTTTTATGGAAGTTTTTTTCACTAACCTTGAGGTCATTATTTATCTTCCCCTTCGTGCGGTTGTTGCACATTTTCTCCAATATCTTTATCTATCTCAACCTTAAGATTATTTTTAAACCAGACGTCCTGCTGTGGGAACGGTATAACAATCCCTGCTTCATGAAATTCGTACCATGCTTTGAAGTACATATCACTTATTACTGGATTTAGTTTCCAGAGATGTCTTATATTGACCCAGCAGAGGAGATAAAAAACTATTGCACTATCCCCGTATTCCGTAAACCACAAATTAGGAGCTGGGTTTGTTAGTATCTGCGTATTCTCACTTGCAACTTTTAGCAGTATTTCTTTAACTTTGTTTGGGTCGGAGCTATAGGATACTCCAAAAGGAATCCTGACCCTGATTGTATGATTAGATAGCGAGTAATTCACCATTTGCTGGTCGATGAACTGGGAATTTGGCACAACTACTTCAATACCATCAGTTGTCGATACGATACTTGAGAATGTATCTATGCTGACTACATTTCCATAAATCGTCTCAAGTGTATTTCCTATGGCTCTTCCTGCATTCCCATCTATTTCTATAATATCACCAACTTTAAGTCTGTTGCTAAAGAGAAGTATTATTCCACTAATATAGTTCTTCATAATATTCTGAAGACCTATTCCTATTCCAAGCCCGAGGGCACCTGCAACAGGAAGAAGTGCTGCCCATGTAAGTCCGAAATCAGACAGTGCTATCATAATTATTATTAGCAATCCAAGGTTTCCTACTAGTGATCTGAGTGAACCAGCCTGAAGCTCATTACCCTTTTTTAGATTATATAAATATATTGAATGCTTTAGCACACCAACAATTGACAATAGAAATAAGAAAATGAATGCTCCTGAAAATATAGAGAACACGGAAATTTGTACGACACTGGTATTTATAATGAAGAACTCTTTTAAATAAGAGATTAAATGACCTAGATTGTAGAATTTAATAAAAATTATATAGAGAACATAGATTAGGAAGAGGTTTAGAAAGGTTTCTGCACTTTTTGTAATACCTTCATATGTTTGAGGGTCATCCTCAGATTTAAAAAATGAGTGTCCTCTTATATAAGTTTTAAGGACAAGGTAGACAATTATTGCAATGAATATGACAACCCCGCCTACAAAAACTGAGGGGGCAAATCCAATGAATTTAAAAAGCCAGAGAGCAGCCACAATTAGATAAAGCACAGAAATAAAACCTGTAAGATTTGAAACAATAGATTTAGCAAACTGTCTACCTTCTGGAATAAGACCTGAAAGCACATTAACCGCACTTAGAAGGAATACATAAACTAGTAATATCAGAGATATCTTGTTAACTAGAGAAAAAGCTTCCTGAATCTCGGGGCTTTTATATACTAGAGAATTTAGACTAGTTAGCATCAAAAAAATAGATGCTATAAGAAGAAGTATATAAGAGAAGAAATTCCACGGGATATAACCAATTCTAAGTGGTTCCAATAGATATTTAATAAAGTAATAGCCGAGATAAAAATAGGCAACTGATGTAAAGAGTATCTGTGATATTGAACCTCCTAGAAATCCTGCAGAATATCTTACGATAAGAAAATATATAAGTGGGAAGATAAGACCTATTAGAAAATGTGAGTACTTTTTGTACTTCCATTCTGATTTTGATACCCAAACAGACAACTTACCGTGTAATGTAACAATCAGCAAAAGTACGACCAGAAGTACTGCCGCTGTAAAGAGCTCATCTCTCAAATGAGCGACTAGGTAGTGATATGTGGCTAGGAAAAGATCATCAAGTTGTGAGGTGAAATTGAATATAATTTTTTTCTCCTTACATACAGGATGATGAATTTATGTAATAATATCAAGAAATTATTTATGAAAAAGAAACTAGATAATAAGAAGCTAATTGGTAGAAAAGATAAAGTAGACTTTCCTAAAATGAGGCTCTATGATATAGATGCTAAAATCGACACTGGAGCTTACACATCGGCAATTCATTGCCACAACATCAAGATATCAGAAAAGGATAATGTGAAATACGTTACTTTTAATCTTCTTGATCCTTCCCATCCTGACTTTAATGAAAAGAGGTTCAGAGTGCCTCTTCATGCCAAAAAGAGAATTAAAAGCTCAATCGGCAAATCGGAAGAAAGGTGCATTATTAAAACTTCAATAACATTATTTGGAGAAAAATTTGAGATTGAGCTCTCTTTAAGCGACCGCTCTAAAATGGAAAACCCCGTACTAATTGGAAGAAAGTTGTTGAAAAAGGGATTTATAGTAGATGTGTCTAAATCTGATCTTTCGTACAAACAAAAAGTAAATAGGAGAAAGAAATGAAGATTGCCATATTATCTAGGAATGCAAATTTATACTCGACAAAAAGGCTTCTAGAAGCTGGTCTAGAAAGAGAGCACGATGTAGAAGTCATAGATTTTCTCAAATGCTCTATGGTTATAGAAAAAAAGAATCCTGAAATTTACTACGACGGCAAGAAACTTGAAGGAATCGATGCAATAATTCCTAGAATTGGAGCTTCAAGGACGTTTTACGGTACTGCTGTTGTAAGACAGTTTGAAATGATGCATGTGTTCCCAGTAAATGAATCCCAAGCTATTACAAGGTCACGAGATAAACTTCGTAGCATGCAGATTATGTCTCGAGCAGGAGTGGGAATGCCGGTCACCGCATTCGCATCTGACCCGGATGATATAAATCATTTGATTGATGAAGTGGGAGGTGCTCCTCTTGTAATAAAACTGCTCCAGGGAACTCAAGGTATTGGTGTTGTTCTGGCAGAGACTAAGAAAGCAGCAAAATCGGTTATGGAAGCATTTTACGGTATTCAGGCTAACATGATGATACAAGAGTTTATTAAAGAATCGAAGGGTGCTGATATAAGGGCTTTTGTAGTTGGTGGCAAGGTAGTCGGAGCAATGAAAAGACAAGGAGCAGAGGGTGAGTTTCGCTCTAATATTCACAGAGGTGGAAGTGCTAATGAAGTTAAACTTAGTAGAAGCGAACGCTCTACAGCTATCAAGGCCGCAAAACTTCTCGGTCTAAATGTTGCGGGAGTAGACATGCTGCAGTCGAGTACTGGTCCCAAGATTATGGAAGTAAATTCCTCACCGGGTCTTGAGGGAATTGAAAAAGCAAGCGGTGTTGATGTAGCAGCAAAAGTATATGAGTTCATAGAAGAAAATGCACACCGTAAAAGACTTATAAAAGATAGAGTAAAATCATAAATGCCAGACAAAGTAATAATAAACGGTCAAGAAATACTTCCCGGCCAGAATGTACAGATCAATTTGAACGTAGCTAAACTACCTACTCACACGATGATTGACCTTCCTGTTTTTGTTTTCAGAGGCAGAAAAAAAGGTCCTAGGCTTCTGATCATGGCTGGCATACATGGTGATGAGTTAAATGGTGTTGAATCGATTAGACGTCTAATTGTGAATAAATCGGTTATACCAAACAGGGGCATGGTTATTGCCGTACCTATAGTTAATGTTTACGGCTTTCTAAATAGATCCAGATATCTGCCTGACGGAAGGGATCTTAACAGAAGTTTTCCTGGAACAAAAACAGGTTCATTGGCATCAAGAGTAGCTCACAAATTAATGACCGAAATACTCCCTGTTATAGATTATGGTATCGATCTTCACACTGGGGGGGCAAATGATAATTATCCGCAAGTAAGATGCACATTTGATATACCGGATAATTTAACTCTTGCCCGTGCTTTCGCACCCCCATTCATAATTAACTCTAAACTAAGAGATGATTCACTTAGAAAAGCGGCCCATGAAATGGGGAAAACCATGCTTGTTTTCGAAGGTGGTGAAGCGCTGCGTTTTGATGAGATTGCGATTAAGGAAGGAATGAACGGTACTAAAAGACTTATGAAGCATTTAAAGATGAGAGATTCAAAACCACGAAAACTAAGAGCCCCAGTTGAAATTCAAAGTACTTCATGGATACGAGCTAGAAATTCTGGTATTTACAGGGCATTTGTAAATTATGGAGATCCGGTCAAGAAAAACCAGATAATAGCAAGTATTACAGACCCCTTTGGTGAAACCGAACATAAAATTAAATCAGCAACTGATGGTCATATTATTGGCGTTCGAAGCCTACCAATAGTTAACAGAGGTGATGCTTTAATCAACCTGGGAATCGAAGGAAATGAGGACAATGATTTAGAGTCCAAAATCGGGTAAGGAGAAAAATTAATAATGTATGCAATCTTAATCATAACAGGAATAAGTCTTGTAGGGTCATTCCTTTGCTCACTGATGGAGGCAGCAATCTACTCCATACCCCGGAGCAGAATAGAATCTCTAAAACGCGAGGGGGACCCTGGAGGAATTAGACTTGCTAGACTTAGAGATAAAATCGATGAACCTATTGCAGCGATACTCACCCTTAATACTGCTGTAAACGTTTTAGGAGCATCTATTGCGGGCTCACTTGTTGCCAGATATTACGGTGATACTTGGCTCGGAGTATTTTCTGGTGCATTTACTGGCGGAGTATTAATTTTCAGTGAAATTATTCCTAAGTCGTTAGGAGTAACCTATGCAAATACGTTGGCGCCGCGTTTATCGATAATAATTGATTTTCTTATAAGAATATTATGGCCGTTTGTAAAAATGAGCGTCTTAATAACGAAGTTATGGGGGGAAAACTCACACCTCAACTTTCCTACTGAGGATGATTTAAAGAGCCTGACAGAACTGACACATCAAGGCGGAAGCATACTCCCTGAAGAGGCTGAAATAGTTACCAATGCCCTAAGATTAGATGATATGAGTGTAGGAGAGATTATGACCCCCAAGTCGGTAGTACAAGAAATGCCTGATACGACAGTTCTTGGCGATATTGATCTTGATTCTGAATACTGGCACTACAGCAGGCTGCCGGTTTATATAGAAGGAGACTCGGACAATATAGTGGGTGTGGCACTAAGGAGTGATGTGTCAATGGCTTTACTCAGAGGCGAAGGAGATAAAACTCTACGAAGTATCATGGTTGCTCCTGACAACGTATCAGAAAACATGTACCTCAACGAGCTGCTTAAGAGATTCATCATTACCCGAAGACATCTGTTTTGTGTTAAGAATGAGAAGGATGAATATACAGGAATTGTGACACTTGAAGATATCATTGAGTCACTAATAGGTGAAGAAATAGTCGACGAGTTAGATATACATGAAGATATGCAGGAATTAGCAAAAAGTAAAGAAACAAAAAATATATAGTAAACACCTCAATTCCTTATTGCCTGCAATAATTGAAGCTATATCAAGTAACTCTGGAAAATCACTGCAAATCCAAGAAAGGCAAAGAATCCTATTATATCCGTTACCGTAGTTAGAACTATGGCGGAAGATTGAGCTGGATCAATTCCAAAAGCTTTAAGAGCCATCGGAATTGAGGCCCCAGCTAATCCTGCGGCAACCAGGTTCACTATCATGGCTAGACCAATTACAAGACCCAAATAAGGATTCCCCTTCCAACCCCAGGCAATCAAAGCTGTTACTAAGCCGATTACAACCCCATTAATCAAACCGAGTTTCCCCTCTTTTAAAATTAGTTTCCCAGTTTCACGAGGTGAAATTTCCCGCATTACAAGTCCCCTCATAACTACAGCAAGTGATTGAGAACCTGCATTTCCTCCTTGTCCCGCAACTACTGGAAGAAAAACAGCTAGGATAGTGATTTTAGCTATTATTCCTTCAAAAAGAGCTACAACAGAACCTGCCATAAAAGCTGTACCCAAATTTATATAAAGCCAGGGCAATCGTTTTCTAAGAGAAAATTTAATACTCGAGAATACTCGCTCATCAGCCGAGACACCAAACATTTTTTGGAGGTCGGCCGATGCTTCTTCTTTTGCTTGACCGATTAATTGGTCCGCTTTAACTATTCCAAGAAGATGGTTCTCATTATCTACAACTGGGGCCGCAAAATATTTTCTTGCAGAGAGCTGAGTTGCAGCCTCCTCACGGTCAGTAAAAGCATTTAGGCTAAATATGTCTCGAATCATTATAGTTTCGAGTGCCTTTGCTTCATCACCGATTATAAGATCTCTCATATTAATTACTCCAACTAAGCGATTTTCATCGTCAGTGACATATAGATAACTTGCAGGAGGTGCTTTTGAATGTGCCCTTTGACGTATGTTGCTTATTGCATCTTTAATTTTTATCTCTTTATTAAATGCTACATATTTAGCAGTCATTATGGTTCCGACACTTCCTTTAGGATAAGTGAGGATATCAACAATATCCTTTTTAACCTTATCCGAAAGATGAGCCATCATTTTTGTTCTAATATCATCGGCAATGTGTATAAAAATTGAAGCTCCCCGTTCTGGCTCCATTCTCTCAACTATCTCATTAAAATTCTCAGCTGGAATTCTTTCAAGGTATGCTGCGGCGTGATGGACTTGCAATCTATCAAAAATACCTACAGACACTGAAGCAGGAAGCGCAGTAAGTATCTGAATTGCTTCCTCTTCATCCATTGTTTCGAGTGCATGGGTGGCTGTTAAGGGATCATATTCAAAAAATTTTTGCACATAAGGTATTAATACTGTGTTAGCTTCCATTTAGGAACCTCCCCCCATAAAGTACTTTTATTTAATTAGAATTATTAGATTCTTTATTTTTGATAGTTTGTTCAATACGCACTTTAACTTCTTCAGTATCTATATTCTCTAAAGATAAATCATCTGGAAATGAGATATTAGACTTTGAGATAGTAACATCCTGCTCACCTGGCGTAGCATCTGGGATTTTTAATAATATATCAACCTCATTCCCACTCATAAAATAAAAATCTCTTTTAGGACCTAAAAAAGTTACTTTTACTTTTTGAGGTTCAATCTCACTAACTTTTAACCCTTTCGGAAGTGATGTGTGTGCAATTGGAATCTCAAAAGTCCTGTATACCTGTCTTGATTCATGTACAAAAACAAACCAGAGTAATACAGCTAAGAATAATGAAATGATTTTTTCCCTATAATTACGAGTAATGCTTATATGAGTAATTTTCTGAACGGGTGGGTTAATTTCATTATAAAAATTCTGTAGTGTGATTTTGAGTTCTTCAGTACTTATTTGCTTTAAAACCCCACTTCTCGCGATTGATATGGTTCCTCTCTCTTCAGATACTACGAGGCAAAGAGCGTCTGATACTTCAGCCATACCCAAAGCTGCAGCGTGTCTAGTACCTCGATTTTTAAGTTGTGAGAAATTTTTTGACAGCGGGAGATGTGTACCAAACATTTCAACTGTGCCTTTATCTATAAAAACTGCCCCATCGTGTCCAGTAGAATGTGGGTCAAAAATACTTTTTAATAACCCCTCACTGAGCTTTCCATTCAAGTGTTCCCCACCTTCCAAGTATTCTAATACATTATTTTTCCCAGGAAGAACGATAAGAGCACCAACTTTGTGCATTGCTAAATCCGATAGAACATCGACTAAAATTTCAGTCTGCCATTCATTAGAGGTAACTAATTTGCTTTTTCTTAGTTTAGGATTCAAGCTCCAAACGGCAATCTGCTCAAAAAACCGCCTGATTTCTTCCTGAAATATTACTATTATTGCAACTATAATGACCGCAAAGAATGCGTGTAACAGAGTAGTGGTTAAAACTAAGTTTAAATGCTGTGCAAGAATGTAAATAATACTTAAAATAAAAATACCAGTTATGATTAATCTTGCTTTAGACTGTTTGAATAGGACAAGAATTGCATAAATGAATATAGATATGAATAGAATATCTAAGAAACCTGAAAGACCGACCTCTCTTACGATATCAAGAAATATATCAAGTAGATTCAATCACAATGTCCTTTGTTTTCAATGTATGTTGATTATAGCAGATTACTAGATACGTTCATAATTGACATAATGGAATGAATATATAGAGAAATTATTGTTAGTCAAAGTTAGCTGAGCTTTCCTGTTCACCATTGAGATAAAAATTAACAGTTCCATAAAGCCCCTCTCTAGCATTAACAATCTCAACAATAGAGTCACTCAGATCTGAAAGAAACCCCTCTATAGTTGTATCGTTAACTTCATCCTCGTCAGTATTTATATTTACTTCTATAGACACTTTTGGCATTTCTATCTCCTTAAAATAAGTTAAGTTTTAATTTGGAGCAATTAATTTAGGCTATAGTATTTCATTAAAAGGAATATGTAAAATTTAGGAATCAGACTAGGACTAAGTATATAGTGTCAAGACATGCTAAATAAGTAGTATTTACAGCGTGTTAAAACATTGGCTCCGGAGGAGGGATTCGAACCCCCGACCTAGTGATTAACAGAGCTATTCGAGCATTCTATAGAGTATCATGGCTTTATACAGAATTATTATAAACCATTGTTATTATATGATATTTCAAAAAATCTTTCTATGGCTTGATATTGATTTATATAGATTCTACTTTTCATTTACTGACATTTTCACTGACATCCAGAATACGTTCAGCTATATCTCTAATTGACAATCCTTTCCTTTTCCAACGTTTAATAGTTCTTTTTGCACTTTCGAACTTTATATTTCTCTTTTCTGAATATAATCTGATTAACTCAGTTATAGTTCCTCTTGATTTCCTTCTATTACTCAGCCCAATGAGTTCTGATTTATTTATTTGACTCCATTCATAATATCCATTCAATTTTGGAACTGACAATTTATTTTCTCTAATCCATCTATAAATTGTGCTTTTCGGTATTCCAAACATATCAATATCATTTTTATTTATTTGTCTCTTTAAATCTTTTGAAAGCATTTTTAAATATGCTCTAAAAGATTGTGCGTTATTCGGTAAACAAAACCTTTCGATTAATAGATTGAAAATTTTCTCTAAGTCGTATGCATCTGTCAGATCATAAAGCTGGCCTTGTTGTCTAAGCAAGCTTTGAAATAAATCAAACACAACCCATTTGTCGGTTAGCCCTTGCCTGTAGAGGCAAATACCTAATTGTAAGGAAATTTCTTCAATATCGGTACTATGATTAATAATTATAAGATTCTGCTTACCTCCTTTTGATGGATTACTTTCTATCCTTTTTCTAACGTTCAATTTTTGATTAAGACTCGCGAGCTTACCTTTCATTCGGATACCTGTTCTAAATAATGGTTTATGTCTTATAGTAATAATGAATTCGGAACTGGCTTCCAAAAAAGTTATTTCATAATATTCTGGCAAAGTTGGAGTTGATGTAAGATCTCTGGTAATTAGAGTTATGCCTGGATCTAAATAGGATTCTGATTTAGGTACTGAATAATTAAGCACATCCGATGAAGTATATATTGAATTTGGGACCTCTTTGTCTAATTCCTTTAGATCTAATTCTTTTCCCTCCCAATAATTCTTATCATGAAATCTTTCGTATATCTGAGCAGCTACATATCTTATTTTTTCTTTTTTATCGAAATGATTCACAAATAATGTCACCCTTTCGATAACTATAATAGGCGAAAGCAGTACAAACATCAATTAACAGGAGGAACTACAACAAAATGAATCAAAACAAGGGTAAAAAAATTGCCTATACAATTTCTGAGGCAGCTCAAGCAACGGGACTTTCTAAAGCATATTTATATAAATTATCATCACAGTCTAAGCTCCCTATAAGCAAGGTGGGATCTAGAGTAATAATACTAGAAAGTGAACTATTGAAGTATTTGCAATCGAAAATTCGAAAGGGAGATAAAAATGACTAAAAATCTATCAAACTTAGCTCCCCCACAGAATATAGAGGCTGAACAAGCGATATTAGGAGCGATACTAACAAATGGTACCATCGTTGATAAGGTAATTGAGAAATTAGTTCCAGAAGACTTTTATAAACAGACAAATTTTTCATTCTATGATGTCTATTTACAAAAGCAATAAACCTTATAGAAGCAAGCTCTGAGCATCTTAAACCGATAATTAAAACAGCATTATTAACTGCTATGCGACACGGAGAATTAATTACATTGAGATGGCAAGATATAGACTTTGATAACAACCTAATAACAGTTAGAGAAGAGATAGCAAAAAGCAAAAAAACTAGAAAGATTCCCATAAGCAGCTCATTGAGAAGATTATTGCTTGAACAGAAACTAAAGACAGGACACTCTGGCATGGTCTTTTTAACACCTGAAGGAATACCCTATAGTCCTAACAATCCAAGTGCCTTAAAAAGGTGCTTCACAACTGCCAGAAAGAAAACCGACCTATTAGATCTAAGATTTCATGATTTAAGACATACAGCAGCAACCCGCATGGCTGAAAATGGGGCTTCTATTATTGCTGTAAAAGAGATTTGTGGTCATTCAGACATTAAAACGACAATGCAATATTTCCATCCAGACAAGTCTTTAAAAGAGGCTGTGGAAATTTTAGGAGGATTGATCCAAGTCTAGTTGCCACCCAAACGCCTGTCGTCATTGCGTTTTATAGAGTGGCTCAAATCATGAAAATCATCCATATTAAAAACACAATAATAGTGCATTATGAATTGAGGTATAACAATTTTACCATAAGGAAAGATAATATTTTTACATTTAAAAATTGGATATTAGTAAACTCTTCTCGCTAAGCCACTACCTGCAACTAAGAAAGAAGAGTTGTGAGGAGAGCAACATAATCCAATAATTTTCTTCTCTCCTAAACCTTTGTCTGAGAATCATTGCAAAGAGGAGATCAGGACATAGAAGAAAAGCCCTCCTGCGAATCTAGGTTTCTATCAGATCCTATTAAAGAACTTTCATTTTCTCCCCCATTCGAACCGTTCTCCATCTTGTCCGTTGCAGACATATAATGTCTTACATTCATCTATTTCATAGGGGTCGAGAATGCCATTCCCATCATTGTCAGTATAACTTTCAAACTAAAACTCACCGTAAAGACAGTTTGGCCCTGAAAGCTCAAGATTTATATATCTAATATCTCAACTGCATCTTCTCCCAGGGATCATTGCGGTCCATCATCACATATAGGGCCTGGTTTCCCTCACCCGGAAGATGATTATCTCAAAGAAAGTCTAGAGTGAAATAAATATCTTATAGAACATCCCCCTGCTACACATTCTGCCAGCCACTTTTAGTATACATAGACTATAGTTTTATGATAAAATAATATTAAACAATGATATATCTTATAAAGATAATATTTATAGCAGCGATTATTGGTACAATTATTTTACTAGTTTTGGATAATTTCTCGCACCCTGACACATTTCAGTCTTCGGAATACTTAACATTCGTTACAATAATATCTATAATACTAGCAATGATTATAGAATATATACTGAAGAAAATTTTCAAGAGACGAAAATGACTATATATAGAACAAAAATTCCTAATATGTTGTTCAGTTTCTTAATAATAATTCTTCTTTCCTTCTTTTCATGTAAACCTATAATGGAAAAGCCTTCCTTAACCCATACCTGGTCTGTGTTTTATACTGAAGGAGATGAGCAAGATAACTATGCAATGTATACATATGTTTTAGTTGGAAATCGATTATCTGATCAGTCTTTACAACAACGATATTCAACACTATTAGATGCAATTTTTGGTACAACTCTTAGCATTCACCAAATTTCAGAATCAATTCCGATCGATGAGCAAAATATTTTCTATTTCCCTATAAACGAAGGTGGTATTCCAGATAAAAACAACTACAATTTTGAACTGTCTAAAAACATACTAAATAAATTGTCGAGAGCAATCGAAGAAGAACAAAGTAGGTTTGCAAATAATCCAGGCCCCTTTTTGGTCACTAGCGTAGAAAAATTAAGCGATAAAGATCCAAATAGCGAGTTTTGTATAATTTTTACAGATTTTTCTGATAAAAACCCAGCTGTAATCCATCATATCACAGCAAGATATCAAATTAAAGTGTCAAAAAACAACAACACATCCTGTATTGAACAATTTGAAGATTTTTTTGCCAAGATTATTCTTAATCCTGCTGCTAATGCTAATGATTATATTAAGTTAGTTCATGCCGAAGCAAAAGAACTTATATATTAACCGAACTTGCTTTGATAATATGATATTTGTCTTAGTAGATCGCACTATAGAGTTTCGTGCCCATGCAAGCTACCTCCTGTAAACAGGTTTTCTGTCTTAAAAATAACCTAACTCATGGTCCTATTTTAGGGGGGCATTGTACTTTCATCGGATAATAAATGTATTCTTAGCATCTATAAAATTATGTTTCCAATAACAACTAAAGCATATCCTTGATTAGGACGTGGGGTATTTTTAGCAAATACTTTTATTATATATTTTGTATCTGGTTTTGGATCATCTAAAAAAATAGACTCTACATTATTGAAATTGTCAAAAGGATCTATTGAACGAACTTTTTTATACTTATTAGTGTAATTTCCCTCTAATGTTCTACCCCCTATCTCTTGAATTGAAAGGTTTAAATTATTTTGAGGATAGGGCCCAGGATGATCTGTATAACAAAGAACTATTCTGAGTGGATTCTTAATTTCTTCATGAGTTTTAACAGTTATAAAATTAGAACTTTTGTGAGTACCACCGGAAAGCTGACGACTAGTTAGAGAATTTTCCTCCCCATTTGCTATATCAGTGAATATTAATTTAAGGCCTGAAGATTCGCCTTCTAATGGTAAGAATAAATGCATATTTATCCTTCCATAGCCTTGATGGAAATCGGGGTATCCGAAATACTCTTCTCTACTATCTATAGGAATCTGGGGTAGTTGTGTACAAGAAGCTATAAATAGAGCCTTCATTAAAGCCGCAGAAGGACTTGCGAGACCTTTCTCATCCTTAAGATATTGTCTTAAAACGGCGGCACACCCTGAGACGACAGGCGCTGCCATACTAGTACCAGATTGCTCTGTGTAATATTCATTGTCCTGAATCTGAGAATAGTTCCCCCTAGAAGCGCGGGCCGAAATTATGCATGTACCAGGAGCCAATACATCCGGTTTTATACTGTCATGGCTTGTAGGTCCCCTACTACTGTTTGCAGAAGGCAAATCAGGGTTTCCAGAAATCAACTCTTGACTAACTGGAGGATTGGGGAATTTATGAGGTTTTTTCTGACCCCAAGTAATACCATTTCTAATTCGATCGCTAGCACAAGATCCTACAGTGATTGAATTTTTAGAACTTGCAGGTGATCCAATAGTTGAAAATTCATGTCGACCGTTTTTGGCTTCTCCATCATTTCCAGCAGCAATTACAACAAACGCATCTGGATGATCGTAAATAAATTGATCTAGACTGAGAGCACCGCTTTCATAATCTCCAGATAATTTTTGCCCCCAGCTCAAGTTTATAATGCGCGCACCCATATCGTAAACAATAGACAATAATGAACCTAGATCTAATGGTATTTCTAATCTACTACTTCCTTGATCATCAAAAGATACTATGCCTAAAGATATCACTTTAGCTCCAGGTGCGATTCCTTTATATTTGTCCTGAGAGGCTGAACCTGTACCTACAATTATTCCTGCAACATGTGTCCCATGACCTACAAAATCCTCAGCTTCAGCTCCCCTAAATGATTTGACTCCAAGTATATTGTCCTTTAAATCAGGATGATTTTTATCAACACCACTATCAATAACAGCTACTATTTCTCCATAACCATCCCAAATATTCGATGAATAATCTGTCTTGTAAATAGAATTAATACCAACAATATGCCTTACCCTATCTGTAAAGATATTGGATCCCTCCAGCAAGGTTACTTTTGCTACCTCAGGTAAATAAATAAGTGCAGAAAAAACACTTGAATCCAATCTTATTCTTATCTTAACTTGTTTACCCGAGGCCTCTTGCAACTCCACCTCATCAGACCTCTCTATAGTTCTGCATATATCCTCTAAATCCTTTTGGCTGTGAAGTGTAAGCACTATTGTGTGAAAATTATTTTTTCTCTGAGGATTCTCTAAAAGAATTTTAATAGAGTCACTAATCTTCTCTTCAATTCCATATGTTTTTACAGCTAATACATATGGATGTTCTTTAACACTATCTATTTTTTCTTTATTTAATAGAACCGAATATACAAACGGAGGATCATAAGGATTTAAGTCTACATCTAAGTTTTCAAATTCTTTTGTCTGACTATAAGACATAGTTCCTTTTAATCTTACAAGATATGCTTCTTTGGAAATATCTAAATTTGGAGAATCGTCGAATGTATCAGAACCAATTTCTGAATGTGGTGTTTCTACAGAATCATCTAAATCCAGGGTTTTGAAAATTCGAGAGTGTTTAATGAGTTTTGCAATAGACTCAAATGATGAAAGTAATTTAGAAGTAAAATTGACTGTTTTGCCACGCTTTTGGACAGTCTCATACTTGGCATTATTATTAATTGACTTAATAATGTCTTTTTTTCTATGTAGGCGCTGAGTAGAATTGGGGAAAAAAGCTTTCTGCAGATCATCGTTTTCTAATTCGGGTTTAGATAGGGATAAATGATCATCTGGAAAACTAGTCAACAAATTACAATCCGAACAATATACGGATAAGTAATCTAATGAATCCTCATCTACCTTTCCTTCAATGAATCCATCATAGTCGAATACATCAACTGCAGAAACTTCTTCAAATATTTCTTTAGCTTTTTTCTGGTCTTCTTCAGTAAAGTAATGAATTTCTACAGTTTTCTTAGTTGACATGTTAACTCCTGTCAATTTTACCAATCTATAGATTTTGTATTCATGGTATCAAGGGCTTCATTTACCTCTAGAAGTGCGTTCTTACCCATGAAAAACTCTGGTATTGATGAACCCCGTGGAATATATGCAGGATGATTCTTTACAACCTTCATAATACGAGTTCCCCAATAGTCGTTCTTTCTGGCAGTGGCTTCTACATCTGATTTCTTAAAAATACCCTGAGCCTTTGTGCCCCATAAGATAAAAACAATATGTCCATTTTGCCTTTCAGAAAGATATTGTAGCGTTCTAGAAATAACTGGTTCCCAAAACGGTATATGTCCCTCATGTTGATACGCAGAATCCTTACCACCAAAACGGCTAATTGTTAGACCCGCATTTAAGAGGAGTACTCCTTCATTAACCCATTTTTGAAACAACTTCGAACGCGTTTCTAATACTATTTTTTTGTTTTCTATGTCATTTACTAACTGCTCATATCCGTCTATCTGAGTATATCTATCAGTCGACATTCTATAGTCGGCAAGAACTTGTAATATGCTCCTGAGACTCTTTGTTACCCTATAACTATCCTCTTGAAAATTGTCAATGTCTCCCTGTTCAAATGCTCGCCCTGTAGCTCTTGATATATCAGGATATGGGTCTTGGCCAATTAGGACAGCTTTAACTTTATTTGGACTAATTCCAGAAAATGCTGCCAATGTTGAAGCACCTCTAGGTTCACCAAGTATCTTGTTGTTCTTTCTGGAGGGGAAAATAGGTTCCCAAGCAAAATGTTCAAGATTAGGATCTACAGAATCATAATCGAGATCTGTATGTTCGAAATGTTCGAACACTTTTTTCCAAGGATCAGATAAATCTTCTTTCCAATCTTGAAAGGTCTCAAATAAAGCATCTCTCAATAGCAAAGTATCACACCTTTATTTTAGTGCATTTTTAAGAAAGTCCTTCAAATCACTTGGCAGATTATCTTGTGATAAAATGCGTTTAATATATTCATCATCATGCGCCACTGGGCCATCAAATGGAATATAATTATCCATTGCATCATCATCTAAGAAGAATTCAGGTTCCCCAGCAGTATCTAAATCCATTAAAGGATCATCCTCATCATAATCATTATCCAACTCAATTAAAAATTCTTCTGGCTGCTCCTCACCTAGGTTTAAAGAAGCTAGGTATACCCTTCCTTGCTCCATTTCTTCTCTAAAAGCTGCTAGATCAGACATAGCTCTTTCTAATAAGTCTTGAGCACCTCGGAATGTAACATCATTGATCGGTGATTGATCATTGAACAAATAAAATCCTTTACTACGATTTTGTAGTTGCCACTCTTCTATTTTATCAATAGATTCCGGCACAGTTTGAGTCATAAGACTCATATCTCCATATCTAGTAATACCATGCACACATACTAGCTTTACATTTTCTTCTTTTGTCATTAATAAATTTTTGTAGGGATCACTATCCAAAGTATCAACAACAACAAGATCAGCAAATTTTCCATCTTTTATACTTCCTAAATGTCTTGACCATCCTGTAATATTTGCTGCCTCTGATGTTATAAATCGTATTAACTCTTCATCTGTAAAAACTTTTCCTTGTTTATCATTTATATAGCTTGCAACCTTTAATTCCTGAAGGAGACTTTTGCTTCCTGTTGGAGACCAATCACATCCCAAACACAAACGAACTCCAGATTCCTTTACATCGCTTAGATTTAAGGTACTTCCATAAAGGAGCAAATTGCTAAAGGGTGACCAAACAATACTCGCACCATTTTCTGCCATCAGTTTAAAATCTTCTTTTTTCAGTGCCAGTGAATGAATGCCAACCAGAGATTCTTTGATCAAATCATAGTTCTTTAGATTCTCAAAATGCCTATGTGCTGAATCATCAATCCCTTCAGATAGATGATAAAAATATGCAGCTCCCTTTTCACTAGTTTCTTCAAGTGTACGGCGAAAAGCCTCTATCCTATCTTCTGACGCATGTAAATCTGGCACCCTAGTCCTAGCTTCAGGAAGTCGACCATCGTTGGATTCTTCTACGTTTCGCATTGCCCCTTTAAATAAAGACCCTCCACCTCTAACCTGCGTGCGCATACCCTGTCCTGTAGTTGTTCCTCCTAGCAAAGCTTTTGCTTCTACATACCTGACAATTGCTTTTGAAGAGGGACTATACTTAGCAAGAACCCTTTTCATTGGTCGTGAAACTCCGGTCTTATATTCATCGTGTCTCGGCCATTGAGAGCGATTCATATATTTCTTGGGAACCTTCCAGAGAGGAAGCGCATTGTAGGCAAAATGATTATGTAAATCTATTAATCCAGGATAGATAGTACCCTGAGTATCTATTATAGGAGCATGCTCATATTCAGATGGAATTTGATCAGATGTATCTAGAAGTTTAATAATTTCACCCTTAGAAATCAGTACCTGTCCATTCTCTAAAACAGTTCCTCGTTGATCCATAGTCACGACTCTACCTTTCAAAATATATGTTGGGCCAACGTCTTGATCAATTTCATCCGCAAACAACTGAGGTGCGGAAAATAATCTTAATTTGCTATCTTCTACACAAGATTTGTCATCTGCTGGAAATTCTGGGGCATCCTCCGTTTCGTCAATTAAATCCCAATTATTATCAGATGATTTAAGCTTCTTGAATTCCTCAAGCAAATCTAATTGAGTTCTCTTTTCTTCTAATATTTTTGTAAGCTCATCTGGTTCTGCTGCAAGACCTGGGCGATCAGTAATTGGAGTAAGTTCATCTTTGTAATCACAATCGCCAATCTCAAGCATGGGGCAAAAATCACACAAACCCTTTGGCCTTTTTAAGTGCTTAGTTTCATTATTATATTCTAGATTGCCGTTATCCGCCTCTTCTACTAATTGGTTAATTACTAACTTTTCTGCAGGACCATAATTACGCGGATCGCCTGTTATATGAGGAGCAAAAATTACCCTAGCTTCCAAGTTTTCTCCACCAGATTTGCCGTACCTCAATTTGACCTCTTTGGCCATAAGATCGTCCATTCTATCACTGGTAGAAGGAATATCTTCACGTCTCCCAACAAAAAGTCCTTCCATTTCCTGAATAAAGGCTCGAGAAGTTGAACTACTAAAAACCAATATTACTTTTGGCAAGCTTTGAAATAGCTGCCGCAAGAAGTACTCTCTTTCTTTAAAGCACTCTGATACAATTCCATCCCTTTCTTCTCTAGTCATCGGTGGCATGGTTCTATTTTTTCTATCTCTTCTTGTAATCCACTTAGCAGATGGACATGCAACCATATTTCCATAAGCAAGATCTTCTCCAACTTTCAATTCATGATCATCCCACTTCATCTCTTTGGCAAGGGAATCAATTAGGTTTTGGTAAGTTTCATACATTGTAACAGGCTGCAATTGCAGAGGTATAACCTTTTCTCCATCTGAGTTTTCAGGTACATCCAACTCAAAATCTGTAAATGGGGTATCATGATCATCACCTCCAAATTTTTCGTAAGAACTTTTAGGGATTTCAAGTTTATTCGTTGAACGATATCGAAAGTAATGAGCATATTGCTTGTAGTCATCAAAAAGCGGATAAACAGACGATCTTTTTGTAGACCACCAGCCAGGTATATTTGGATTAATACCTATAGCAAATATAGGAGATTTTCTACAACCACTTACCATTTCAGGCAAGAGCGGGGCTCTACCTCTATAGACACTTTCCTGTATAATTCCTTCTTCAGCAGGTGCACCATCTATCTTATAATCATAACTATGATAAGTACCCCATTTCCGAAAATACGAACAGCTATGAAGTTCATTTTTGGGTTCCTGAGCCACCCTCATAGCATTGCAAGGCATAAGTTCATAAACTAACTCCACTTCTATAGGTAATTTCGAATCTGCCATGTATTTTCCTTTATTAAATTATTCTTGATAACCAGCAATAATTGCCCAACATGCTAAAGCCCCATTTACACTGGTCCAATAACCATATTTCTCATAATACCAAACAGCCCAATGAATCTGCATATTGAGATTCCTGGGAGAAGTTTGTAAATCCGCATTGATTTGAGGATCTGAAATGTTTCTAACAACAACCCAATCTGGAACTTCTTCACCTCTTTCCTTTAGTTCCTCACAAACCAAACCGAGTACAGCATCCCCCATCTCAACTGCTGCTCCTTCCAATTCTAGTTTGTTATCAGACGTCCCAAATTCAAAAAAATCTGTTGTTAGAATTGGGTGGAATTCTAGTAATTCTTCACCATTTCCATCAAATCTAATATCAGGATCATTTTCCTTAGCTATCAAAGGATCTCCCTCAAATGGAAACCTCTTAGTTGGAGGAGCAAAAGGAGGTTCTTTAAGCCTGTTCTTAAAGGTAGCCATGAATCTTTTTGCAATCTCGAAATGAGATGTCGGTAAAACCCATTCACTTTTATATTGAGCTCCTTCAATATTGATACCATTATATGACATATTTTTAAATTCGTCCGAGAGCCGAAATCTAGCACCTCTAGTTACAACTACATCACCTAGGTCATGTTCTATGAAAGTTGCACCACTAGTGCCAGTGGTAATAACCAATTTTGGCTTAACATCTTTTATTAGTTGTTCGAACATATCTTTAACTGGAAGAGTTGCAAAACCTGTTTTAGAATTCGCTGGCTGGGCATCAGGTCCCTCTCCATCAAGATTAATTCCATCTTGATTAAGATGGAGTTCCGATTTATAACAAATTACCGACAAATTTCCAATTTTAGTTTTAAACCAACTACCTAACCTTCGATTCTTCTTTGCAGGTGCACCATTTCGGATCAAATTATCATAATGGTCATCAAAACGTCTTCTATAAAAATACCAGCGACGACGACTAAAACCCGGCGTTAATACATCCGCAAGTCCATTTAGTTCTGCAACTGTCCAAGTTATTACCAAAACATCTGCTTGAGGTAGTGGGTTGCTTGTTCCAGGCCTTGGTTCTATTGGTTCTGGTATTGGAGCTAGTCCAGAAGGGTAGTCTAAATCAATATCGGCTAACAAAGATGGTACTTCAGCTACAGTGTAGGGATCATATTGATCTATATCTTTTAAATCATCTTCGTCTAAACCTTCTGAAAGTAATTTTACAGCGATTTCTCTTCTATATTCCAATTCACTGTTTTTCATTTCAGCCTCCATATTTTATTAATTCCTAATAATCAATTCTTATCACTCATCATTTTTATATTAAAGGTATCTTTGTATTGTTAGATTCTTAAAACAGAAACATTCTCAACCCCAGAGACTTCAAGATGAACAAAAGGCTGGATAAACACGCAGCAGATCAATTTTGTAAAAAATTTAGACTATATTTCACCAAATTGATCTTGATTTCTCAGTATAGGTCTGAATCCAATAGCTGACCATACTGATTTCCCCTTTCCATCACGCCAACGAGGATGTGCAAAATAGCCTTCGAACACAAGATTACGGACACTTTCAAATGCACCAGATTCTATTACCTGTACTTTTGAGACAACTATTTCAGCATGATCATCATCAAGTTTCCAAAAAGTATTCTTATAAAATTCTTTTGATATAATCTCTAGGCTTTTCAAAATTACTTCATAACTTGGCAGTATGTTTTTTCTATGGGCATTTAGTGCTTTAACTAAATAGTATTGCACACCTGCCTCAACTCCAGATGGAGCATCATTTACATTAGGAATAAGCGTTTCTATAAGTCTGATTAGATTTTTATTATTTAAAATTTTGTTTTCGCTTATAATTTTGGCCATATTATTATCCTTATTTCCATTGCGATCTAGATAAATTGATTATTTTATCCGCTACTCTTAGAGCATTTGCTTGAATCGTCAGTGTTGGATTAACACCTGCTGAAGTTGGGAAAATTGAACTATCAACACAAAACAAATTTGGAACTTCATGAAATTGACAGTATCTATTTACAACGGATCGATCGGGGTCATCTCCCATCCTGAGAGTTCCCATTAAATGATATCCATAAGGACGTCTCATTGGAGGAATATCCTCACCTTGATCTATTAATCTTTTCCATTCGACCATATCACTGGATATACCAGTGATCATTTTTCCACCACCGGCTTGTAACCATTGCTCCATTTTCTCCATAGTTTTTATAAAAGCTAGACCATCCATTTTGTGAAACCGGTGGTGAATGTGGGCAACAGGCATTCCATCAACATCCTTACGATCAGCAGCAGTAACACGGTTTGAAAGTTGTGGCAAATCTTCACACATTGCTTGTAGTTCATGGTATTGCATATAATTCTTATGCATATCCTTTAAATATTGTCGACCCCAACCTTCAGGAACCTTAGATAAGACATATCTGATGGGCCCACTTTTTGAACCCATTTGAATACTCATATGATTGACAAATTCATCCGACTGATCCGGAATATAAAAATCAGTAACCATGACCTTCTTAAGATTATGGAATTCCTCATTGCCAAAATCTCCATCAAACTGAGCTCCTCTTTGACCTTCAATATGAAACATCAAATTTCTCCCCACTAAGTCATTGCTATTTCCTAAGCCATTTTGATGTTGCTTAGTCTGTGAGTTAAGACAGAAGAGAGGACTTAATATTCCTGAGCAAGCTAATATTACAGCCTTAGCCTTGACAAAGAATTTCTCCTTGCTTGATCGATTAATACAAACAACTCCAGAAATGTTTCCTTTGCTATCAGTTTCTGCAAATGCAGCCAATGTATTTGTTAAAATGCTAAAATTTGGCTTATCGACTAAATTTGACAAAACTACTTGGTCAACACTATTTTTAGCCCCCCAAGCACAAGGATATCCTGAACACATACCTGATGAAATACACCAATTAGAATTTGTCTTTTCATTATAAATGGAGTTGAGAGCTAGGGGGATAGGGAATGGATTCCAGCCTAGTTCTTTTGCTGCATCATTTAATCTTTCTCCAATTTTGTGATAAGGGAGTGGGGGAAGTAGTCTAGGTCTATGATTTAGCTGGTTGAACCTTGCATAATCATTTGAATAATCACCTGATACCCCTATTAATTCTTCAGCTTGCGAGTAATAAGGTCCAATCTCCTCATAAAATCCTTTTGGCCAATCAGCAAGGTTTGCCCCTGGAATATCTCCCCAAA
This sequence comes from Thermodesulfobacteriota bacterium, assembly GCA_021604765.1. GTDB lineage: Bacteria > Desulfobacterota_D > UBA1144 > Nemesobacterales > UBA2774 > CR02bin9. Next base: position 19,846 of record BQJP01000006.1, on the reverse strand, counting down.
TTTTATATTTTTCAAAATCTTCTCTGTAAAATCGGGAGGACACTCCTGCATAGTAGATCGTTCCACCTCCGACGCAACCATAAGATTGACCCATTCTGTGTGGTCTTTCCTTAGATTCTTTGCCGCGATAAAGATCTGCCATAGAATATTCATTTTCTATAGATGGCCAACCTTTTTTAAGAATATAGTAATGTAGCTCATCGTCATCATAGGTGTCATCCTTTAGCCAATCACCTTTTTCAATTACTAAAGTATCAATCCCTTTGTTCGCAATTCCCCAAGCAGCACAGGCTCCCCCCGCACCTGAACCAATTATGACTACATCTGTCTCTAAGGTTTTTTCAAATTTTTTCGAACTCATTTTGTCCTCTTATAGATTTTCAAATTGTTAAATACAACGTAATTACTAGGAAGAGGATATTTTACACCGGATTTTGGGTAATGTTTCGCACCCAACCTCATATAAACACTATTATTCATTGACTCATTTTCGACATATCCAACTCCAACCCAATTTGGGTTATGTTCATCTTTATAATACGAACAATAATATGAATTCCTTCTCATCAATCTAAAAGAACCTTCTGTAGTTCGGCCATCACCTACATTTGGATTATAAAAATTGTTGAACCATCTATAAAAACCTGTATCAACTCGATTACATATAATTCTTGTCCCATCATTTTCCTCATGCTCCATAGAAACAAATGGAGGGTTACCATGAGTATCAAAGATCTGATGCTCATCTCTCCATCTCGGATTTTCTACACCTCCCTCATTGTCATATTCAGGTTGGTGACTTCTAAAAACATCAGTATTAGTAATTCCTAATAACATCATGGTTGCGCGTGTTGGGTTTTGGTATTTCCAATCTAATTCACAAAAGAAATCATTACGTACAGGAAATTTACTTATCACACCTGCACTTGCATATTGGTCACCTTCTTTAATATCAAATACAAGTCCATTATTTACAGTCAGTTTTGTATCAAAGTTTTTTCTGGTATCTTTAGCAAGTCTCTCATCACTTTCTTTTTTCCACAGCATTCTGGTAGGCATCTCAAAACCAGAAGATATACCTGAAATCCAATTATTTGAATCTAAAGAATTACCAGAAAAAAGCTCTGTAAAAATATTTCTTCGGCCATAGATCAAGTCAAAAGCTTCCAAAACACTACTTGTAACAGATCCTGAAATACGATCATCCTCAATGGCTACTTCTAAATCATCAATAGAGTTACATAATGCGTAAATTCTTGACTTATTAACATTAACATCTACAGAATCTAAAGAGGTAAAAATTGATTTTGCTAATTCTAAGCGATCATCTTCTAACAATACACTTAATTTTTTGTTTTCTTTATTTGTTAGACCAAAGACAATACAATTTATATTTGGAAACACTTTTATTATTCTAGATAGACTGTCTAAATTGGGTAAAAGAATTTCAGCACTATTGATATCGGATTTATTAACTTCTTCAATTATGTTTTTTACATGTTCATCTAATCTCTGATCTTCATGTAGATCAAAAATGATATTCATACCGACTGGAAGGTGATGAAGTAATTTTGAAAGATTAATAAGAGGTGCTTTTAAACGACCTCGTTCGGGGACACGTTCATATGGTTCTCTGACTTGTTTCCATGGCTTGTCATTACCAGGACTGAACTTATCTCCAATATCAACATCTGTTATGTCTAACCAACTAGATTCAGAAATTAGGACATTTATATTACTAATCTCACTCAAATCATCACTGGGACTAACTACACAAACATTGTCAGTTGTAAAAAAAACAGAAATAAGCAACGAATTTGACCCATTAACATAGGCGGCAATACATCCATCCAAACTATGATCTGGAAAGTGTTGTGAATCTCCTCCATATGCAATCAAGTTTATCATTTGAAAAAACCTCCATAAATATTTTTTAGCTACATTAAGGCAATCTACATTGTATATCGCAGGTTGGTGGCGGCATTCTACCATTCTAATTACATGGATTCGATTTACTGCACCCCCCTGATAAATTACAGTTCACAATTGCATGGTCAGATGTAACTAAGAATTCATTTGCATACCATAATAATTTTTACAAAATAATTTATTTCCATTGCTCTTAGTGATTGTCTTATATATTATGTTTTGTTCTATCAATCTCTGTGCTCGAGTTTTGCACACAAGACCAAATAAAAGCGATAAGATAAAAACAACTGAGAAAGTGTTAGGTTTATTCAATTCTTTTCCGCCATACAATGTTCTAAAAAACATATTATTACAATCGTTTGCAAATTTCAAGATGTAATTTAATTTGTTTTCTGATTAACTAAATCTAGTACGTTCCATATACTTGTAATAGGATCAAAGATTTTATATTATTGTGATGAAAGAATTAAACTTTAAATAAAAAAAAAGAGGAAACTGAAAAGTGAAATTCTCCTTTTTAGTATGGAATCTTCGAAACTTCCACGGAAATGAAAAAAGATTACAAGTGGCAAATGAAATTATATCTGAATTTAAACCCGACATTTTTAGTTTGCTGGAGTTTAGGGCAGGAGATATGGTACGCAAACTTATGTTTGATTTTTACTCGGAATATGATTTTGCAGTTACCGATAGCAAAGAAGGTTTAGAAATTTTAGTAGGCTGGCGAAGAAACACTTTTTCTCAGGTTATTTGGACTCAAAAGAGAGATTTTCAAAATGACATTTTAGACTTGAGACCCGGAGGTTTACTTTCAGTAAACTTCGAAGGTGAATTGTACAACCTATTATTTTTGCATACAGATTCAGGAGCGACATCCCGAGAATACAAGATTCGAAAAGAGATGTTTAGTAAAGTTTGGAAATTAAAAACTGCTCTAGAAAAGGCAAATGAGTTCAGTAGAGCTAATATGATAACTTTAGGTGACTTAAATACAATGGGTAATGGGTCAAGTATTTCTGGTCGATCAGAGATTAGACGTCTTAATCGAGCAGCTAAAGAAAATGGTATGAGGATGTTAAAAAAAGATCAAGAAGTCACATGGCATCAATGGAGCAATGGCCCTAAACGAAATCGTCGAAAGTTAAAAGTAAGCGACCTAGCTAGTGCAGTAAGATCAAATTTAGATCATGTTATAGTTAGTGAAGAACTTAAAATTGAAACTATCGATCAAGATTGCAATGAGATAAAGGTTTATGGTTGGAATCAGTTAAATGGAATTAAGCTAATTAACTTTCTCTGGAATATATCCGACCACTCTGCCTTATTCGGAAAATTGTCTTAAATTAAACTTGTTCTAGAATATTCTTCATATAACTAAAGAATTTCAATACTATAAAGTCCTCTAAGAAGTTTATCTCTAGAGAATCTTCAAGTAGATTAATATTAGTGGATTGAAATCCTGATATGTTAAATATTCTTTACAGAAGAAATTAGAAAACATTTACTTTTTCAATGATTTTACAAATCATACTTAGGTAGCAAAAGTATTAATAGAAATGTGTAGAAGAGACTACAATAATATAAGTTAACCTTGGTAGAATCAACCTTCTACTAGGTTTATAATATCAAGGAATAAAAATGAGCACCTGATTTGTCAGTTTGGTGTATAAGTCTCAGTTTTGCAGAAAGAATAATTGAGGGGTTAATAGAAACATGGGAAAGAAAAAGAATCCGACTATAATAAATTCGATCAAAGATGCGGCGTTTGCACCTGCCTTAGTAGTCCTCCCTACAGGTGAATTCATGATGGGATCTCCAGATGAAGAAATTGGTCACTATCCAAATGAATCGCCGCAACATAGGGTTAATATTGCTAGCTTTGCAATAGGTCAATTTCCTGTAACTCGGCGTGAATATTCATTCTTCTTGGAAGATAGCAAATATAAAGCAGATACTGGCTGTTATTGTTGGCGTGGGGGACGACTTACGTGGTGTGCAGATACAGATATGATTAACCCAGGCTTTGAACAGGATGACCTCCATCCAGCTGTTTGCATTTCTTGGGATGACGCTATGGAATATGTATCTTGGCTAAGCAAAAAAACCAACCTACCGTACCGTCTGCCAACAGAGTCTGAATGGGAGTACGCTGCAAGAGCAACTACTACATCAAGCCGATTTTGGGGCGAAACTCCTGAAATTGCATGTGAGTATGCAAATGTCTCTGATCTCACTCGTGCAGACGCACATGGATTAGAGCCAATTCCGGAAAAACTTTTTCTCTGTCATAGTGGTTATGTTTATACCAGCCCTGTCGGCAAATTTAGGGCAAATGGTTTTGGACTCTACGACGTATTGGGGAATGTTTGGGAGTTTGTCGCGGACAAGTGGCATGACTCATATACAGGTGCCCCGAGTGATGGGTCTGCTTGGCTGGATGGCGGAAGTGACAAGAGGATTATTCGTGGTGCTTCTTGGTTCAATGTCCCCCGAAATGTACGCTCAGCGAATCGATACTCCATTGAATCCAATGTGCGATATAGTGGCGTTGGACTTCGCGTTGCAAGAAATGTAGAGTGATTACATCAGCGCTCGTCTCAGATTGAAAGGAACTGAACATAGAAACAACTGTCCTTGGGTAGAAGAAGAGGCCTGCCTAATTATTAAAATTTATGTCCGAGGTTTGTATTATAGATATATAAGTTTCCAGGATATGAATGAGTGACATATACTAATGCACCATCTGGACTTACGGCAACACCAAAAGAAGATCCCCTAAAATATTCAGTATCAATTACCTTATTGTCTGAGGTTCGTATTATTGATAAGAATCCGTTATTACGATTACTTGCATATACAAAAGCACCGTCTGGGCTCACGGCTACAGCAATAGGCTCTCCCTTGACATCTATAGTATCAACCACCTTATTGTCTGAGGTTCGTATTATAGATACGTTTTTGTTCGCTACATTGGTGACATACAGAAAAGAACCGTCTGGGCTCACTGCGGCTCTAATAGGAGTGCCCCCAACATCCACAGTATCAACCACCTTATTGTCTGAGGTTCGTATTATAGATACGTCTCCGCTACCTGAGTTAACAATATATACAAGAGCACTGTCCGGGCTTACAGCAACACCATTAGGAAACTCCCCAACATCCACAGTATCAACCACCTTATTGTCTGAGGTTCGTATTACAGATACGTTATGGCTACTTGAGTTAGTGACATAAACAAAAGCACCATCTGGGCTGGCTGCGACACCATGCGAAGATATTCCAACATCCACAGTATCAACCACCTTATTGTCTGAGGTTCGTATTATAACTACTTCTCCACTTGGCCTAGCCGTAACTGTGTTAGTTACATAAACAAAAGCCCCATCCGGGCTGACTGCCATACCAACAAGGATACTTGGTCTAAGATCCACTGTATTAATCACCTTATTGTCTGAGGTTCGTATGACAGATACGTTTCCGCTACCTCCGTTAACAACATATACAAAAGCCCCGTCTGGGCTCACTGCAACAGTATAAGGAAATTTCCCAACATCTACAGTATGAACCTTTTTAACAACTGGTACAGAAACATTCTCAGCCCCATAGACATCAAACTGAATAAAAGGCTGTATAAAACTTGCAGAGGTAAATAAAAAGAAAAAAGTTAATACGGCAACAAGTGTTTTCACAATTGTTCTCCTCTTTGAATAGATTGTTAATTTAAATATATCACCAATCAATATCAAATGTAAATATGATTTGTTTGAGGAATTTGACTTGCTATTTGATATATTGTAAAAATTATTAACAATATAGACAAAGCTTGTTTAATAACATTTTAGTTTAGACTATAACCAACTCAATTCTGACATGTTAGATATTAGAAAACATCTTTTTAAGGGTTTAATCACCATTTTGGTTGCTGGCATCTGCTCAGCATTTGCTGCTAGGTTGGGTATGGGTTTATTTCAAGTGGAATATCCATTTATTGCCAATGGGCCTATATCTTTACTCTCTTTATTTTTCTATTCTGGAATTGGACCGGCTATTGTACTTGCTTTCTGGTATCGAGCAGAAGCCGAATATTCTGTTCATGTCAAATTTAGAATATTCACATTTTTATACGGATGGTATTTATTTACAGTAGTGGCATTTGTTTGCTACTTATTGATAATGATACCCGTAGCATCCGTAATAGGTATCATACTAACAGCCCTAAATTGGGAAATAATAATATCATCTCAAATCAATGATATTATTATTTCTGGGGTTTCTGGAGCTATTATTACCTTGTTTGTAATACTACTATTGTTAGGACAGTCTCTGGATTGGTTTGAGTTATCATAGAACTTTTATTTTTTTTACAAGAGCTCATTATTTTAAGTTTAGCTTCAATACCAATATAAGAGTTGTTTTTGTTAGGTAAAATCTGCTAAAGTTTGATATGTATAAAATCGTACAATACTGTTTCCCATCTTTAATAAGAATCTTATTTGCAGGATTCTTCTCAGCATTTACTTCTTGGTTGTACCTATGGCTAACATCACCGGATTATCCATATATTGTTAACGGACCTTTTTCTGCTTCTGAATTTATTGTCTGCTCAGGATTCATGTCCATAGTGGGTGTTTTTATGGTAATAGGTTTAGTAATTGGTTTGATACTCTTAGCTCTAAATTGGACAATTACCGCATCTCAAACCACTTGGATTGTTTTCTCAGGAGCTTCCGGAGCTATTATTAGCTTAGTTGAATAAATAAGATTGAAAATATATGGAATGCCCCATATTTTCAATCTTATTTATTCAAGTGGTGACTCGGAAAAGCGTTGTTTCATCTCTTAGCTTTGATATATATACATGCCTTTCGTTATAATATTAATGTTAAATCAGAAAATAGTCGAATCACAACCTTGATGGATTATTATCTCTGTACTAACCGGAGGCACTTCCATCGTAGAACTGACCATGATATGAAAGATAATAGGTGTCGACTTTGAATTTTAATTATGAAAATAAATTGAGCCCATTCATAGATATCAGCAATATATTAGTCTCGGATATTCCTGCAGTTGTTATGTTTCTTGAGGCTTGTCTACCAATCCAACCACGGCAAAATTAACCACAAAAAATATTATTCGAAATAATGAGATTGATTCGTCACCAGTATTATTAGCAACTGAATCGCCATAATAAAACATTCCATGGACAATTGCTACTACGATTAAGCCCCAAGCTCTATTTGCAGGTAATGTCGCGGCCAGCACCATTGTTGCTATAGCTAGTGCAAAATATAACATTCTTGCCAAAACGTTAATATGCTCGGGTTCTGCATAAGCTCTTATTATATTAAAAGCTATCGCTATTATAGCAATGATAACCCAACTTAAAAAACCCTTTATAGTCGATTTTGATGCTTTGCTCATTTTCTATAATCCATTTGGATTTAATCTTTTAATCAAATTATAGTATTAGCAAACTTATGTCAAATTATATGTTCAATTCGTAAATTGAGCCTCCACTGCTAACATTGCTTACGGCTTTAGGTAGACTTGTATCACTCCGCTTAAAGTATCTGAACCACTTAGGAAGGTGATGGATGGTTCAAACAAGCTGTCTAGAAATCCTAAACTGATAGAGGAAAACAAACTGAACTGCACCTCCAAGAACAAATCGAGAATTCTCTCCTGATACTCCTAAGTGACTACAAAAAGAGGTTGTTCTAGTGCAATCCTATTCATATTTACTAATCAGCCAGAGTATCTAACTATATTTACTGAGCTATTAGGTCAATACTCCCATTAACAAATTTAAGATTAATAGTATGCATTTAGCAAATTTTAGGTTCAGAACGGTTGGAATTTAGCCGATGCTTGAGGAGAATATTGAAAATAGTGGCTGCAAACGAAAAGTCAAATTCTTATCTGTTATATAGTTGTGGACATTGGTATTCTCAAAACCCTACTTCCACTATCGCAACCGTGCTGATACAAGAGAAGAACTAAAGCAATCAAATTATTAAAGTGTGCACTTAGTGGGCGGCTATCCTGTCTAGTTTTATTAACACTATAAATGCATAAATGAATAATCTCAGAATTCTATATTGATTAATTAAAAGCAATGACATTCTAAATTAATATTGTTGAACTCCAACTCAAAATATGCTATTGATAATAAATAATTATATGGATGAGGACATCTATGTGTAAATAACCGAAAGAAAGTGCTTATTGTCTTAACTAGGAGAAGAATCAGCTAATTCAGGAAGAATATCAAGGGAGAGACTATGAACGATACTGAAAAAGCTATAAAAATACTAAAAAACAATTGGCCAGATCACTGCCTATTGGCTGGGGATCAAAACGTAATTGATGCAGCTAAGTCGGTAGAAGATAGAACACCTCCTGATTCTATATTTGAACCTGTAGATGGAGGAGATTCATTTGAACTTGGCGAAGCTTTAACAATTGTTGTACAAGGTTTAATTATCATAAGGACTTCGTTGCAAATATATAAATTACTAAAGGAAACAAAAAAAGCACAAGTTACTCCTAACGAAGTTAAGTTAGAATTACAAAAGGAATTGCAAATCGATGAACTCCCTTCGGTGATTGAAGATAAAATAGACTCAGTATTATCTGAAATTTGCCTATAAAAAAGCTATGAAATGGGTTCTTGGCAAAGTCTTTTCTATATTTACTATAAATCATCTTTTATTGATGGTGATTGTTGCATTTATTTCTAATCCTCAACTTGGTTGGGTATGGACAATTATTTTAGTGTCATCATTAATTTCGATATTATATGGCATCTCTATTAATATTACGAGTATCAGGAATGCCGATTCCTTTATAGAATCTTTAAATCAAAATCCGCATTACAAATATTTACAAATTAACGCAAATGAATTGCTGACTCAAGAAGAACTTGAGATACTAAGTAAAAGAAAGTATTTCGGGAGAAGATGGATTTTCGATACAATTAAAGGAGGCTTTAATAAAGAAGGCAGAAATTACAATTTTCTCGATGAACCTGTTTTAATTTTCAAGATGGTATGCAACCGACCTCCATTTCCTTCAAACATCAAAGCTTTTGTAAGCACTGTAGGAACCTCAATTATCTGCCTTAGAGAAGTTCATACTGATAATCCTCTAACTAAATTCCTTAATTATCATGAATTAGGACATGTGATGCCAACAGGTTCACAAATGTCAAATTACCGATATTACAGATATTTTAATATTCTACTTGTAGTAATAGGAACTGCTATTTTCATTGAGTTTTCTTGGTATTGGATATTCCTACTTTTTTACCTATTAGAAAGGATATTTATGGTAAGAAGAAGTGTTATTGCAAAAATAGAGTCATCTGCTGACATCTATGCAATCTACAAGTTAAAATTACCTGATCAGCTAAAAAGTGTAATAGACAGTCTTACTTCAGTATGGGAGAAAGATGCTGAAACTAATCTAGTAAAAGCCATTAGATTAAAAACCATGAACATGGCGTTAAAACTTTATGAAACAAAAGGTAGAAAGATTAATCAGAAAGATATTCTTCTAAATCTTGATTTGTTTTCAGTAGTCTATACGCTACCGTTTATCTACCTAGGCTTGAATCTTAATCCACCTGTCCTGTGGCAATATATCACACTCAGCATTCTATTATTATTAGGTATTTTGGCTACGTTTTCACTTAATCTTTTTTTCTACAGTGCTGAAAACAAAATTGCCTCATTTATGAGTAATCATCAAGTTGTCAGCGCTGACATTTCAGAACCAGACATATAGCCCTGAATCAAGCAAACAATGTTTTTGGAAAGAGATGAGATAAACTAAAGATAATTTTAAGCTTTTAGCTGTAATCCGAAGATATTGATAATTAAACTAAAGTGTGAGGTGACATCATGGATACAAGAAATATTATTGGCTACTTTATTTCCCATAGTACAGATATAAACGAAGTTTCAAACCAAGGTTCTGAGATTACACAAGACGGTTGGCAACCTAGAGGTGATCTTATAGTAGCAGAAACAAATACTCCCGATGGAATAACCAAAGAATACATTCAAGTTTGGGTTATGTATGCATAATTACAAACTTAGCATTAGAATTGATATCAAGAATAAATCTTATTGCTTATATTCAATCACTGACAAATCTACTGACAATTGAATTGCCATTTAAGAAGGAAAGAATGTAACCCATTGAAAACATTGGCTCCGGAGGAGGGATTCGAACCCCCGACCTAGTGATTAACAGTCACCCGCTCTGCCAGCTGAGCTACTCCGGAACCGAAAACTAAGCTCAGAACTTCAAGCACAACATTCTAACAGAAGAACATGATGAGTCAAGGATTAAACACCATATATATTGATATATATTGACTCTTGAGAGGATTTAGAATTTAGCTGGTTGATTAGAATCCACTCGAAACGTATACTAAAGTGGTATAAAAACTTTTTTGGCTCACAAAATGTCTAAAAAACCTGATAAAAATAAGAAAACTAAAGAAAAAAAACGAGAAGGAAACTTACTTCCCGCACATACTACTTCACTTCAAAGATACATGACTGAAATCAGCAATTATCCAGTCCTAAGCCGTGAAGAAGAGTACGAACTGGCTATGAAATATAAAAAGGATGGTGATTTAGACGCCGCCAGGAAACTCGTTTCATCAAACCTAAAATTTGTTGTAAAAGTAGCGAATGAGTATAAAAACTATGGGTTAAATACGATGGATATAATACAAGAAGGAAATATAGGGCTTATGCATGCAGTAAAGGGTTTTGATCCGGAAAAAGGTTATCGGATTATCTCTTATGCCGTATGGTGGATAAGGGCATATATCCAGAACTATATCATTAAAAGTTGGAGTTTGGTTAAAGTTGGCACGACCCAGGCTCAAAGAAAATTGTTCTATAAATTACGCTCTACCAAAAACCAATTGGAATTGGGTGATGGAAATTTAAGTTCAGAGGATTATAAAGAATTAGCCGACAAGCTTAACGTATCTAATGAAGCAGTAATAGAGATGGATAAACGAATGGGGGGTAAAGATTTTTCCCTTGACGCTGAGATTAAAGGAGATACAGACTTATCGCATATGGATTTTCTTGCGGACGATGATGTAAACCAGGAAGATTTAATTACCAAGGTTGAGGAAGACAAAAGAGTTAAAAGTGGAATGGGTGCCGCGCTTAAAGTTTTAAAGGACAGAGAACGCTTTATAATTGAAAACAGGATATTAACTGACAAGCCTCTCACACTTGAAGAACTAGGAGAAAAATACAACATTTCAAGGGAAAGAGTTAGACAAATAGAAACCGCTGCACTTAAGAAAATGAAAACTGTTTTGAAAGAAAAAGGTATCAGTAAAAATTCTTAATAAGATATAAAGTAGAGCCTTCTAATTAGCACTGATCATTTCGTAAGCCTTACTTAGAGCCTTATCTAAATTTTCCGGATTATCTCCACCCGCCTGTGCCAAATCAGGCTTACCTCCGCCCCTGCCCCCAATAATTGGAGCTAGCTCTTTAACAATATTCCCAGAGTGATACTTGCTAGTTAAATCTTTAGTTACTCCTATTAAAATGTATGCCTTACTATTATCTCTACTACCAAGTACTGCAACACCTGAATCAAGTTTACTCTTCACATCGTCCCACACTTTTCTTAGTTGCCCTGCATCAGCTCCTGACACCTCTGCTGATAAGATCTTAGTACCGTTAACTTCTTTAATGTTGTCCATCAAATCCCCGGCTCTTTCGCTAAGCACTTTGTTTTTATAGGTATCAAGTTCGCTCTTAACTAACTCATTCTCTTTAACAAGTTTTTTGAGCCTAGATATAAGATCAGACTCAGATACTCTGAGAATATCTGAGGCTTGAGCAAGTGTATCTTCTTTGCCCCTCATGAAATCCCAGGCTGATCTTCCAGCAAGGGCATCTATTCGTCTAACTCCGGCGGAAGACGCTCCTTCGGATACTATTTTAAAAAGCCCAGCCTCTCCTGAGGTATCTAGATGAGTACCACCGCAAAGCTCAACGCTATAGTCGCCAATGCTTACAACTCTGACTTTATCACCATACTTTTCCTCAAAAAAAGCCATAGCACCTTTTTTGATCGCGTCATCATAGGGAACGTCAGTCTCAATAACCACGCTATCATCCCATCTGATCCTGTCATTGATAATATCCTCCATCTTCCTTATATCTTTACTATCGATAGAGGAATGATGAGTGAAATCAAATCTTAACCTGCCGGGCGCAACAAGAGAGCCTGCCTGACCAACATGAGTTCCAAGTACTTCTCTAAGTACAGCATGTAATATATGGGTAGTTGAATGGTGGGCCTCGATTGCGAATCTAAGTTTTTCATCAACTTTTAGATCTACTTTGTCACCCACTAAAAGAGTGCCTTTCTTAATTACTGCATAGTGGACTATTATCCCGGGAAGAGGTTTTTTGGTATCAACTACTTCGGCTATTCCTTTCTCAGCTTCAATAGTGCCCCGGTCACCAACCTGGCCTCCTGACTCGCCATAAAAAGGGGTCTGATCTGCAATTAGTTCAACCTTGTCTCCTTCTCCGGCACTATCCACAAGCATTCCGTCTTTTATTAATGCAGTTATTCTGCCAGTATCTGTAGTCCTATCATAACCTGTAAAATTCACTACCATGCCGCCTGAGATAAACTCTCTATATAAAGGCTCCAATTCTCCGTTAACATCACCTTTCCAAGCTTCCCTAGACTGTGTTCTCTGATGATCCATCTCTTTTTCAAAACCTTTAAGGTCCAAAGTAAGTCCGTTTTCACTTGCAATATCCTCAGTAAGATCAACTGGGAATCCAAATGTGTCATAAAGCTTAAAAACGACATCTCCGGGTATGACTTTCTCACTCTTATGCTTATCAATCTCTACTTTTAAGAGTTCAAGCCCCCTGTCTATTGTTTCAAAGAACCTCTCTTCCTCATTCTTAACTACGTCAGCGACAAAATCTATTCTTTCTTCAAGCTCAGGATAAGCATCCTGCATTATTTCTTTCACTCTTCTTGTAATCTTATATAGACACGGATCTTCAATTCCAAGCATTTTAGCATGACGCACTGCTCGCCTTAGTATCCTTCTCAGCACATATCCCCTACCCTCATTTGATGGAAATACCCCGTCAGATATCAGAAAAGTTACGGCACGAGCATGATCAGCGATAACGCGCATAGAAACATCTGCACCCTCATCTTGCCCATAGGTTTTCCCTGATATCTCTTCTACATTTGCAATTACTCCGCGCAAAAGATCTGTTTCATAATTACTTTTTACACCTTGAAGTACTGCTGTAATTCTTTCAAGGCCCATACCTGTATCAATACTAGGATTAGGAAGTGGGGTCATCTTGCCACTTGAATCTCTATCGTATTGCATGAATACAAGATTCCAGAGCTCAAGATAGCGGTCACAATCACAACCGGGAGCACAAGTCTTCTTGCCACAGCTAAACTCCTCACCTTGATCTATTAGAATTTCAGAACATGGTCCACATGGACCGGTATCCCCCATTGACCAAAAATTATCTTTTTCGCCCATTCGAAGGACTCTGTCTTGAGGGAGACCAATTACTTTTTGCCATAATTCTGAGGCTTCATCATCATCTTCAAAAACCGTGACCCATAGTTTTTCTATAGGAAGTTTATAAACTTCTGTCAACAACTTCCAGCCAAATTCAATCGCTTCTTTTTTAAAATAATCTCCGAAAGAAAAGTTTCCAAGCATCTCAAAAAAGGTGTGATGCCTTGCTGTACGGCCTACATTCTCAAGATCGTTGTGTTTCCCTCCAGCTCTGACACATTTTTGAGAGGAAGTTGCTCTCTTGTATGAACGTTTTTCCAGTCCTAGAAAAACATCCTTGAATTGAACCATGCCGGCATTAGTAAACAGCAGGGTTGGATCATTGCTTGGGATTAAAGATGAGCTTCTTACAATATTATGATTATTGTCATCAAAATATTTTAGAAATAATTCTCTGATTTCTGAGCCTGTCATTATTTATTACATACTCCTAAATTTGTGTTTGCGTCTCTGTCACTTTTATAGATGGATATGTTGCGGCCAATTGTCCGCATGCTCCGAGAATATCACTACCTCGGCTTTTTCTTATTCTCACATTTATCCTATATGACATAAGAATTTCCTGAAACTTTAGAACTCTGTCCCAGGTTGGAGATTTATAAGGCAGTGGATATGCTTCGTTAAAAGGGATGATATTGATTTTACACTTTATGCCACGAAGCAGCTTTGCTAACGTATGAGCATCACTGTCAGAATCGTTTTTGTCCTTTAAAAGCACATACTCAAACATCAAGTATTTTCTATTAGGAACTGGAAATTTCACGCTTGCTTCCAAGAGTGCCTTTATCGGATATCTTTTGTTTATCGGCATTATCTCATCTCTGAGTTCATCTGTTGGAGCATTTAAAGATACAGCTAAATTAACAGATACCTGTTCTCCTAGTTTTTTAATTTGCGGAACAAGTCCTGAGGTTGATACTGTAATTCTTTTAGGTGATAGGGCTAAGTAGTGAGGATCCGTCAGAATGTTAATAACTTTTACTAGATTATCCAAGTTATCAAGCGGCTCTCCCATACCCATAAAAACTACATTAGTAATACTATTTTCATTATATTTGTTCACTAAAATATATTGGTCTATAATTTCTGATGGCCTCAAATTTCTCAACTTCCCTAAAGTTCCGGTCATACAAAAAGTACATCCAAGAGCACAACCTACCTGTGAAGAAATACATAGAGTATTTCTTTTTTTATCAGGAATTAGAACGCTCTCAATTTGATTACCATCAGATAATTTAAACAAGTATTTTTTGGTTCCATCTTCAGACACTTGCTCTTCAACTAATTGAAGTGAAGGTTCAAGAGAAAACGAAAACTCTAGAAAATCCCGAAATTCTTTCGAAAGATCGGACATCTCATCAAAGTTTGTAACACCTTTTTTATACAACCATTTGCTTATCTGCCGAGCTCTAAAAGGCTGCAAATTGTTATCACGAACGAAGTCCTGTATTTCTTGAGGACTTAAATCTTTAATATTTATAGAGTCTTTATCTTTCATATATCAATCCGCGCATTTTCAATCCAAGTAATGATACAAGGCGAAAAACTATTATACAATACCTCCACAACTAGACTGCATATCCGGCGACAAAGGGCTAGAAGAAATTTTTAAATTGTGATTACAGGAAACATTCAATGACAATGATTGTTTAAGAGAAAACAACAGATGGCCAGAAAACCGAGAGTAGCAAGAAAATAATAAGGCAGATTCCTATAATGGCTTCAAGTGCTGACAAAACCCTTACAAATCGTACAGCTCTATAATCAAAAGTCACAATCCCGTATAGGCTTAGTCGGCGCTTATAATATACGGTGCTGTATCCTAGAGAGATAAGCGAGACAGCGCTAAAGATAAAGCAATCTGAAAGCAATTTCAGCCCTTTAGATTCCAGAGGTATTAATTTTTTCCTTTTCTTAGAAGAATTGAGAATTCTGACTGCCGTATAAATGCCGGATTTTATATTTTTTAGAGATGTCAATATAGAATACAGTATTGCAAATATTATGATAATTGGAATGACAAGAATTACTATTACAACAGGAGATAGAGTTTCAATGAACTTGCCACTCCAAAAGAATCTTTTAATCAGATTAAATGGAAAATTAGAATTCTTAGCTATGATAATATTTTCACGGTGCTGAAACTTATCAGCTATTTCAGGAAAACCTTTTTCTTGATATAAACTTTTTAGATTACTGTAGATGATCTGAGATTTTTCAATGTCCCCTTCCCTTTCTTCGCCCACAATATAATCATCTGACCATATTATAGTTCCTAGATTCTTAGCATTATTGAGGTCAGTATTATATAAATAAGGATATATAAACTCTGCATTAAGAAAATCTGCACCTGAAAGATTAGCCGAACTAAAATCGCTTTCTTTTAATATAGAATTTTCGAAATTCACATTAACCAACAAAGCATTTTGAAAATTAGTATCTACAACTTCTGCCCCTAACATATTTGAATCATTTAATAAACTGTTGTTAAAATCAGTTTCTAATATTTTTGCCATACTTATATTTGACCTAGATAAGTTGGATTGCTTTAAGTCAACATTCTCTAAAATCGAATTACTTAAATCAACTTCGTCTAATTCAGATTTCGTCAAAGCAGATTCAATTATAGAAGCTCCACTCAAGTTAGCTTGCTTTAAATTACTTTCAGAGATGTTTGTATTGGATAAGAAAGCTTTACTTAAGTTCGCTCCTCTCAAATCAGATTTTCTAATTTCAGCACCAGTCAGGTCCGTAGTCTTCATTTCAGCACCTACTATGTCTACATTGTTTAATTTAGCTCCGTTAAGTGTAGAGGCTGTAAGTTTTGCTCTTGTTAGAATAGCCCCACTCAAGTCTGATTTTTCTAAATCAGCTCGGTTGATCTGAGCCTGCTCAAAATTGGCATTAACCAGATTAGATTGCCTGAGATTTGCGTCATTAAGGACGGCTTCACCAAGGTTTGCACTATACAGGTTAGCATGATCAAGATTTGCTAAGCTCAAATCTGCTTTAGTAAGTTCTGCATCAGTAAGATCAACTTTTTCAAGTTGGGAAGATTTTAGATTGATCCCTTTCAGATCTGCGGCAATTAACTGTGATCCAGTTAGATTTGCCTTACTCAAATTGGCATTCTTCATACTGGATACACCCAATTCGGAGTTTTGCATATTTGCATCAGTTAGTACAGCCCCGTCTAAGTTAGAGTTAATTAAATATGCACCCTGTAAATCTGCATAACGTAGATTTGTGCCCGTTAATTTTGAATGTATGAGATCTGCCCCTGATAAATCTGCTTTAATTAAACTTGAACCACTAAAATTAACATTTCTAAGACGTGAACCTTGAAGATTAATAGCATTTAGGTTTAGATTACTCAGATCCTCATTTTCGAAGTTGATTCCTCTAAGATCATAGCTTTTTATTCTATGATCAAAGGCAGTTATACCAAACTCTTTAAGCAACTTATTATCTTCTTTAGAGAACTTTATCTTCTTAACAAAACTGGGTAATTCATCACCGTGCCTCAATGATTCGGCTATAAGCTCCGCTTGTACTTCCGTCCATCTTTCTCTGAGCTGATGTCGCTCTACTTCGGTGTATTCGGACCATTTCTTTAATGGTATATTTTTACGATCATACTTTCTAAGTATTTCATCTCTTATAGCTTCTTTTTCTTTTTCTGAGAGATCTGACCAATTTTTTTCCGAGGTGTCCTGAGAATATACGTAGTTCTGCGAAAATACCGTTCCAACAATAGCTAAAAAGATTAATAAAGTAAGGACTTTTGGCATGGAGTAGAATAATGTCATATTTGATATCTTTTTCAAACAAAAAATAATGCTCTTATAATATAATCTAACGTAATTTACAGGTATATTAAATGCGAGAGAGATAAACTGAATATGCCTAACCTAGAAACCGCCCTAGATCATGGGTTAACACAAGAAGAATACAACAAGATTGTCAACACGCTAGGAAGAGAACCCAATATAACAGAGCTTGGAATTCTGGCTGCAATGTGGTCAGAACATTGCTCATATAAGAGTTCTAGAATCCATCTGAAAAGATTGCCCACAAAAGGTGAAGTTGTAATTCAGGGTCCAGGGGAAAATGCAGGGATAGTTGATATTGGAGATGGACTATGCGCCGTTTTTAAAATGGAAAGCCACAATCATCCTTCCTTTATAGAACCATACCAGGGCGCAGCTACGGGAGTTGGTGGCATACTAAGAGATATTTTCACCATGGGAGCGAGGCCCATTGCAATACTTGACTCACTTAGATTTGGCAACCCATCTTTGCCTAAAACCAAATTTGTAGTAGATGGAGTGGTCGACGGAATAGCAGGATATGGTAACTGTATAGGCATTCCGACTGTCGGAGGTGAAATTTATTTCGACAACTGCTATGATGGCAACCCTCTCGTAAATGCTTTTGCTCTTGGAATCGCCAAAACAGACGGAATATTTAAAGGTTATGCTACTGGTGTCGGGAACCCCGTAATTTATGTAGGGTCAAAAACTGGAAGAGACGGTATTCATGGCGCAGTCATGGCATCTGAAACTTTTACAAAAGAAGCTGAAGAAAAAAGACCTGCTGTACAAGTTGGCGATCCATTCACTGAAAAACTTCTTTTAGAAGCGTGCCTAGAACTTTTTAAGACTGGAATAGTTGTTGGCATACAAGATATGGGCGCTGCCGGATTGACCTCATCTTCAACTGAAATGGCTGAACGAGCAGGAACGGGTCTCAGAATAGAAATAGACAAAGTTCCGAGAAGAGAAGAAAACATGACTCCTTATGAATGCATGTTATCAGAATCACAAGAACGTATGCTCATGGTAGTTGAAAAAGGAAAAGAAGGAATAGCAGAAAATATATTTAAAAAATGGGATCTTGATTTTAGTGTAATAGGAGAAGTTACACAGAGTGGGAAACTAGTTATTACAGACAAAAACACCCTATCGGCGGAAATCCCCATTAACCTCATATCTGAAGAAGCCCCTTTATATAATAGACCCATAGCTGAACCTCAATACCTCAAAAACACAAGAAATTTTGATATATCCACGATTTCTATACCCAGCAATCTTGAAGAAGTGCTTTTAACTCTTTTATCCACCCCTACTCTTGCTAGTAAAAGATGGATATATGAGCAGTATGACTATATGGTAAGAACCAATACACTGACAATGCCGGGTTCTGACGCTGCGGTGGTCAGAATAAAAGACACGACAAAAGCAGTCGCGATGACAGTAAACTGTAACTCAAAATATTGTTATCTAGATCCTTATATCGGGACTGGTATAGCAGTTGCAGAGAGTGCAAGGAACCTAGCCTGCTCTGGAGCAACTCCTCTTGCCATTACAGACTGTCTTAACTTCGGAAGCCCAGAAAACCCCGAAGTAATGTGGCAATTTGATCAAGCAATAAATGGCATGAGTGAGGCTTGTTTGAAACTAAATACACCTGTTGTAAGCGGTAACGTGAGTTTTTACAATGAAACTGAAGGAACTGCCATCTACCCTACTCCCACAGTGGGTATGGTTGGATTAATTGAAAATACCGATACACACATGACTCAGTGGTTTAAAAACGAAGGAGATTTAATCGTTTTATTAGGAATGACAAAAGAAGAATTTGGGGGAAGTGAATATCTGAAGCAAATTCACGGTAAAGTTTCAGGAACACCTCCAGAGCTAGATTTGGATAAAGAATTAAAATTAATCAAAGCCTTACTTAAAGCTTCTGAAAAGGGTATAATTAATTCTGCGCACGATATTTCAGAAGGCGGATTGGCAGTAGCTATATCCGAATCGTGTTTTACACCAGATGGTCCAGTGGGTGTTGAAATAGCAGTACCGCATGAAATAAGAAAAGATGCTATCTTATTTTCTGAGACACAAGCTAGAGCGATAGTATCTCTAAACGATAAAAACCTTAATAAGCTTAAAGAATTAGTAGAGAAATTAGACTTACCTATGGAAATAATCGGTAAAGTTAAAGGGACAAGACTATTAATAAAGGACCTAATTGATATTCCCATATCTAAAGCCTATAACACTTGGGCTTCTGGATTTGAGGATATACTAAAAAGCTATGCCTAAGCTTAAAGAAGAATGTGGTGTTTTTGGCATTTATAATAACCTCGAAGCTTCCAACTTAACCTATCTGGGATTGCATGCTCTTCAACACAGAGGACAGGAAAGTGCGGGTATCGTAACTTCTGATGGCGTCAACCTCTATAATCACCGTTCTATGGGTCTAGTATCTGACATTTTCTCAGAAGAA
>BQJP01000005.1 GCA_021604765.1 Thermodesulfobacteriota bacterium | reverse complement strand
CCTGACAATTGCCTGCTCAGTTGCAATATCCACAATCAATGCACTAACACTTAGCCCAGCGCTTTGTGCTCTCTTTCTAAGAAAAGAGACAGGAAAGAAATTCTGGTTTTTCAAAAAATTCGATCAGGGTTTTGATTGGTTCAAAGCTAGATATCAGGTTGGGCTTTCAGCGCTAACTTCTAGATGGAAAATAGTAGTCGGGGTTTTTGCAGTACTAATGGTCTGCACTTATTTCTTATTTACTATAGTTCCTACAGGTTTTGTGCCTGAAGAAGACCAGGGTTATTTTATTGTTAACGTACAAGGCCCTGAGGGTTCCTCTCTTGAACGCACAGAAGAAACCATGCAGGAAGTATATAATATTCTTGTTAACACCCCTGGTGTTGCTCATGTAGTTTCAATTGCAGGGCTTAATTTTTTAACTTCAGCGTCTGATTCAAACACTGGAGCGATGTTTGCAGTGTTAGAACCCTGGGGAAAGAGAAAGACCTATGCGCTTAGTGTGTTTGGCCTTATAGACACTGTGAGGAAAGATTTTGCCGCTATTCAGGGAGCAGTGGTGGTTCCGTTCAATGCTCCTCCTATACAAGGATTAAGCTCAACAGGCGGTTTTCAGTTTGAGCTTGAAGACAGGAGCAGTCTTGGAATTCCGACATTGGCTAAGGTTACAGATGAGATGATTGAGAAGGGGAATGCCAGACCTGAACTAGTTGGGCTCTTCAGCTCGTTTACTGCCAATGTGCCTGGGCTCTACATCGAGCTTGATAGAACTAAAGCCAAGACTCAGGGAGTTGCCGTATCAGATGTGTTTGATACCCTGCAAGCCTATCTGGGCGCTCTATATGTTAATGATTTTAACAAATTTGGCCGTGTCTATAGAGTTTTTATACAAGCAGAAGATACATACCGAACTCAGGCAGAAGATATAACCAGGCTTTATGTTCGCTCAGAAACCGGCGGTATGGTTCCTTTGAGTACTCTGATGGATGTTAGTGAGATAGTGGGGCCTGAGACTATTACACACTATAACCTATATAGATCCACTGAGATTGATGGTGGTCCAGCTTCAGGTTACAGCTCGGGACAGGCAATTTCGGCAATGGAGGAGTTAGCTGAAGAAGTTATGCCCGAGGGTATGGGGTATGAATGGTCGGGAACTTCTTACCAGGAGATTAAAGCGGGCAACCTGGCGCCATTAATTTTCGCACTTTCTATCGTTTTTGTATTTTTATTTTTAGCTGCACTTTATGAGAGCTGGTCTATGCCGTTTATGGTTATGCTAGCCGTGCCTCTTGCGTTAATGGGAGCTATGTTAGCTCAATACATGAGAGGTTTAACAAACGATGTTTATTGCCAGATCGGACTTGTTATGCTTATAGGATTGGCGAGCAAGAACGCAATTTTGATAGTTGAATTTGCTAAGCAGCGAAGGGAAGAAGGGCTTGGTGTAATTGAATCAGCAATGCAGGCTGCCATGATAAGATTACGTCCTATCTTAATGACTGCATTCGCTTTTATCCTTGGTGTATTCCCACTAGTGATAGCAAGTGGCGCGGGCGCACAAAGCCGACATTCTCTAGGTACTGCAGTATTTGGCGGTATGATAGTTTCCACAATGCTCAGCTTGATTGTTGTTCCCGTTTTCTATGTGATTATTGAGAAACTAAGGGAACGCAAATCAAAGACAGCAGCTACCTAATCATTTAGTTTGTGATCAGGGATAATCCTATATGGTTCATACCAATACATTAACCAACCAAACGGGCTACAATTTCTATTTTCATGTCTCTGTGTTAATTGCTTCTATGGGCGGGTTTTTATTTGGGTATGACACCGCAGTAATTTCTGGGGCAATCCTATTTATTAAAAAACAATTTGTAGTGTCTCCCTTTCTTGAAGGGGTTATTATCAGCTCACTTTTTCTGAGCGCAATGATAGGGGCTCCATTAGGCGGTACGATTGCTGATAAAATTGGCAGACGAAAAACTCTCATTATCACAGGGCTCTTTTTTTTAGTAGGATCATTGATAATGGCGTCAGCGCCTACTATCCCCATACTAATCCTGGGACGTGTAATTGCCGGCTTATCCTTAGGTGCCGTGTCAATTATTTCTCCTCTTTATATCTCAGAGTTGTCCACTTCTTCAAATAGAGGAAAGATGGTTACTTTTAATATTCTAGGAATCGCATTCGGTGCCCTACTGGCCTATATTGTTAATTATGTTTTTTCACACGACGGGGACTGGAGATGGATGTTTGGACTTGAAGCGCTACCTGCATTTTGCCTTATCGTAGGGATGATCTTTTTATCCGAGACTCCCCGTTGGCTTGCAATACATTCCCTTGAAGATAAAGCAAAGAGAGTTCTTCAGCATATTAGGGGTAATCAAGATATAAATGAGGAACTCAGGGCAATTGAATCAAATATTGGTAAACATGGGGGTGGCTGGAGTGAGTTACTTCACCCTACAGTGAGACGCGTCGTCTTATTAGGAGTGGGGCTTGCTTTCTGTAGGGGACTTGCTGGGGCCAGTATCATTTTGTACGGGTACTCTCCCACCATCTTAGAGCTTTCGGGGTTCAAGATTGCCTCACTTGCCATACTTGCCACTGTAGGAATAGGAATTGTAAATACAATTATGACTTTTGTGGCTATTGCTTTAGTGGACAAGGTAGGCCGTCGCCCTTTGATGGTAGTTGGATTGATAGGCATAACTATAAGTCTCGTAGCAATAGGTATTACCTTTATGTTTGATGGAGCTAGTGCATATGTGAAATGGGTTACTATTGGTAGTTTGCTACTTTATGTTGGCTCATGGTCTTTGGGGCCGAGACCGATATTTTGGATATTGATATCTGAGATTTATCCAACAAAAGTTCGAGCCAGAGGGATGAGTCTTGGATCTCTTACTAAATGGGGTACAAACTGGTTGGCCACGCTTACTTTCTTGCCGCTTATAGGACTTATCGGAAAGACAGGAACTTTCTGGTTTTATGGATTCTTTTCAATTCTTACATTGTTACTATTTTATTTTATGATACCGGAAACAAATGGGCAGAGTCTTGAAAAAATAGAGGACCATTGGCAAAGCAGTAAAGGCGCAGAGGAAATGGGTAAGTAGAACCGTTATTTGGTTACTTGCTACTGTTCACTAATTATTTGAGTATCTCCCCCGTTTTTTCGCTCCAGAGAAGGAGGTCTAGTTCGTCCATATGAATTTCTAATTTGTCAGCAAATTCTATAAGTTTGTTCTCAACATGTATATATCTGTCTCTGGTGGTCGGGGGTTTTGGGCTCTTGATTACTTTGAACTCATAAAGTGTATTCAGAATGTGCTTATCAAGAATAGCGTAACCTGAGAATCCAATGTTTCTGAGAAAGTGGCTGGCTTCTTTGTATCCAATTCCTTTTATGTGTTTTTTCTTAGCCAAAAAGTCTCTTCTCTCGAGAGGATCATCGAATGATGAAAGTAACTCTCTTATTTTGAATCCGTGTTGTTTCTTAAGATAGTCTCTTGTATGAACTATATATGCAGGTCTGGCATTAGGAAATCTGTGTACACCGTCGAGTCTTTTTTGAAGCCTCTTTAAACTACCGCTAGAGAGTATGTCCCTCATAGCATCAACTGATTTAAGCCCCATCTTTGCGCTAGCACCTGCTGTACATATACAAAAAGATAGCTCCTCAAATAGTTGATTGTCATCTGCTTCTTCTCCGATTCTTCTGAATTCATTGAGACGGCTTCTGATTGCTGGCTTCTTCTTGGCATAGGCTTGCTTTAGGTAATGAGAACTGTTTTTCATCTTAGATAAGGATTTGAATTAGAAAGGGTAATACAGAAATTATTTGTAAATTGTTAATTTCTTGCCGGGCGCTAGGTTATTTGATTTTAGATTATTCCATTTCTTAATGTTCGCCACAGTGACATTATGCTTACTGGCAATATGCCAGAGAGTATCGCCTGACCTTACTTTGTAACTTACGGGGCCGCCGTTCGATGAGGCTTTGCTTCCATGACTGCCGTTAGGTATTACTAAAGTTTGACCAATCCTGATTGAATATCCAGAAATGTTATTGGCACTTTTTAATGAAGCAAGCCTAACTCCATGCTTCTCGGCGATGCCTCCTAGAGTGTCACCTGATCTAACCTTATATTTTGATGGCTTGCTATTACTAGATGACTTGCTTGAGCTTGAATACGACCCATTTGAACCTGGGATGGTTAGTGTCTGGCCCACTCGAATTTTAGAACTTTTTATATTGTTAGCGTTTTTGATTGAGGCAAGTCTGACTCCATGTCTCTGGGCTATACTTCCCAAAGTATCACCTGAGCGGACTTTATATTTTGTAGTTGAGCTACTATTACTTGAACTAGAATAAGAACCATTTGAGCCAGGTATTGTAAGTACTTGCCCTCTTCGTATAGTTGAGCCTTTTATGTTATTAGCACTTTTTAGAGAACTTAATCTAACACCATGTTTTTCAGCTATTCCGCCGAGTGTATCTCCGGACTTAACTTTATACTTTGAGGAACTTCTAGTAGAAGTTGTGCTTTTAGTGCTCGTACTGGCATAAGTTCCATTTGTGATTTGAGGAATTTTTAAAGTTTGTCCAGATCTGATACTTGAACCTTTAATTCCGTTAGCTCTTTTTATTGTAGTAATGCTAACCCTGTGTTTTGCTGCTATGCCGCCTAAAGTATCACCTGATCTGACTTTATATTTTGCAATTTTCGTAGTTTTTTGTGGACTTGTATCATCCCCATAATATCTTCCTGAAGCACCTGGAATTGTTATTACTTGCCCCGTTCTTATTAGTGAACCCTTCATTCCATTTGCTCTTCTTATATCTGAAGCGCTCACTCTATGCCTTGCGGCTATAGCCCCCAAAGTGTCTCCGGATTTAACTTTATATTTAGCCGTGTGAGTAGAGTTCTTAGATGATGCGTAGGTTTTCTTTGAATATTTTCCGGGGATTTTAAGTCTCTGACCAACTCTAATAGTAGAACTCTTAAGCCCATTTGCTCTTTTTATTTTAGATACGCTGGTGCCGTATTTTGCAGCGACTTTACCGAGGGTATCTCCTCGTCTGACTCTATGTCTATATGTAGTGCTTCTTTTTGCAATTTGCGGGTTAACATTTTTGAGTGAAGCTATCTGTTGTTGCTTTTGTCCCACTATTGAAGCGTATCCAGGAGGTACGTGAATGGGGTAGGGGTTTCCTGGAGGTGTTGCGTCATGTATCAAGGCGGGATTTAGTTCTTTAAGGGTTGTTGGGCTAACCCCTATTACTCTTGCAATCTCGCTTAAGTTTTTTTGTGGAGCTACTCTTATTGTCTCAAATGGTACCGGCTCATGATAGCTTATCCCCACAAAACCATATTTAGCAGGGTCTTTGGCGATTATAAGTGCAGCCATTAGTTTTGGGACGTAATTTTTGGTTTCTTTTGGAAGTGTAAATTCAGAGATTTGCCAGAAATCATTGATCTGGTACTTGTCTATAGCGTTTTGTACCCTATCTTCACCACAATTGTACCCTGCCGCGGCAAGTTCCCAATTCTGAAACATAGCATACAGATCACTTAGGTAATTAGCTGCGGCCTCAGTTGATTTTTTGGGATCCATACGTTCATCCACCCATGAATCGACCCTAAGTCCGTAGCGTTTAGCTGTGGGTTTAATGAACTGCCAAGGTCCTACAGCTGCAGCATGGGACCTGGCTTTTACATTAAATCCACTCTCTATCATGGCAAGATAGACCAAATCGGTAGGCATCCCACGCTGTTGTAAGATTACTTTCATGTGGGGGATATATTTCCCTGACCTGGCAAGCCAAATGCTAAAAGACCTACGGCCCCGGTTTTGAAAGTAATCCATAAAATGCATGACTCTTGCATTCAGAACTACTGGAATTTCTTTCTCATCTTCAGGGGCAACGTCAGGTAACTGAATAAAAATGTTTTCGAAGTGATAGTAGGTATTCCATGCTTGAATATGGGGATTTAGGAAAAAGAAGCTAGGCTTTATGTTCTCTTGGTTTCTATAGTTTCTAGAGTAGTAGTCGGTATCGTCATCGACCATCTTTATCTCCGGGTTATTTGTATTTATTCCCGGCATTGTAGATTGAGATGAATTTGGCGAATGAGACTTATTGCCGCATCCAATTGTGAATAGCAGCAAAAGAGTGGCTGTAGTTAGAAAACACCTATAAAACATTGACCTTTTTTGTATCATAATTTGGCTTAGAAGTCAATGT
This sequence comes from Thermodesulfobacteriota bacterium, assembly GCA_021604765.1. Lineage (GTDB taxonomy): Bacteria > Desulfobacterota_D > UBA1144 > Nemesobacterales > UBA2774 > CR02bin9. Next base: position 119,594 of record BQJP01000005.1, on the reverse strand, counting down.
TTTTAGGCTCAAAATTAAGTTTTTCCCTTAAAAAAGCAAAGTTTGTATCATATAGCACTGAAATATGCTTTAAATTCACTTGGTTTCATATTTGTTAAAGCCGCCAAATTTTTTAGCTCTTGACGGTCTTCAAGATCGTCCTGTCTAAGCTTAATCATATATTTTTGACCTACTTCAAAAGACTCGGTGTTGATGTCTACATACCTGACATTGACCTTGTCTGATTTAGTATTTAAAACTTTTTCAAATGGTATTGGAATCTTTTTATTCTTTTGAATTGTAAGCAATGCTCCAGACCCTCCTTTCAACAAGAACTTTACTGCACTATAACCCAGGGTTCTTGTATAGCTTGCGTCAAATGGTATTGGAGGAGCGGATCTGAGCTCATAGCCGATAGTTGTATCAACTATCCTTGAAATTACTCCTTTTTCTTTTAAGGCCTGTAGAGTTTGATGTTTAAGTACCTGACCAAGGTCAACTTCTGAAAGTCTTATCCTCCCATGCTCATCTAAGTTTACATCAGACAAATTTTTTAGTTCATTCTCGTCTAGTTTATCGGTAATTCCTTCTGCCAGGATCGCAACACCGTCTTCTCGTCCCATTAGTTTTCTTTTAATAATCGAACCTTCCAGAATTTTTGTAATGTCTTTGAGAGAAATCTTTTTCTGTTTAAATTCTTCAGGAATTATAGTTAGTGTAGCACCTGAGGCTTTGCCTATTCCAAGGGCCAGATGACCTGTTTTCCTTCCCATAGTCACTACGAAATACCATCTATTAGTAGTCTTAGCGTCCTCCATAAGGTGATGAACTAATCCTGTGCCTATATGACGGGCGGTTTCAAAACCAAAGGTTGGTATATAACCAGGTATAGGCATATTATTGTCTATAGTTTTAGGTACATGGACTATTTTAATACTTCCCTTAAGTTCCTTCTCCAGCCTGGTTGCGAGATAAAGAGTCCCGTCTCCCCCGATGGTGATAAGATATTTGACTTGCAATTTTTTTAAGCATCTAATTGTATTTTTTAGGCCGTTAGGAGTAGACAAAGGGCTTACTCTTGATATACCAATTCTTGATCCACCCGTATTATGAATTCTTGAAGTCATTCCAATAGTGAGCTTTTCTATATGTTCAGTGTTACCTTCAGATATCCATTTAAAACCATCTCTGATTCCAAGAACCTCTATCCCTTGGTTCCTCGCTTCTATAGTTGCTGCACTAATTACTCCATTAATCCCCGGAGCAGGTCCTCCACCTACTAGAATCGCTAGTTTCTTTCCTCTTTGGATTTTTGGTTTAACCATGTTATGTCGCTCCTAGAACTTTAAGCTGAAATCTAATGATAATACCTGTCGGTTTTCTGTTTGAAATCATATTTATTGTTATGAAAGAAACGTGCCAGTATTAACCCGGCGACAAAACCGCCAATATGAGCCCAGATTGCAACGCCGCCCGTATCAACTGACTGATCTATAGTACCAATACCGTTCAAAAATTGAATCACTAGCCATAAAAATATTACCGCTGCTGCTGGGACATGTCTTATATTTTTTAGAAATAATATTGGAACCGGATTCTTGAACTCGGAAATTGGAAAATAAGTAATGTATGCACCGAGAATCCCAGAAATTGCCCCGCTCGCCCCTAACATAGGGATTAGTGATCCAAGACTAGTTAATACATGAAATAAGGCTGCTGCGAGGCCGCATAATATATAGAAAGTCAGGTATTTAAGATGCCCCATTTTTACTTCTACCCGTGCTCCGAATATATATAAGAAAATCATGTTACTGATGATGTGTACCCAATCTCCATGAATAAACATTGAGGATAAGAATGGGAGAAACCGCTCTGTAAGGTCGACATTACCCGAAAATGAGAAAACTTTAGCCGGGATAAGGCCATATTTATGAATAAAGGGGTATATGGCTTCTCCGAGTGATGCCTCGTGTATGAATATAACGATGTTCAGCGCTATTAGGGTTAAATTGATTATTGGGAAATTAGTTAAAATCTTGCGGTTGTTTAGTTTAGACATTAGTTGCTAAAATTATACATACGATTGTGGAGCTTTAAAGCTTCTGTGAATGCTTTTGATTTATAACATATTAATATGAAAGCTCTATGAATGAGTAAATACTGACTTGAATAAAGAGTGATTTGCACTTAAACTGCTAGGCGTTCCCCAGAGGCCCTATTATATGTTTCAGAAACTTAGATCAGACCTAGTTAAAGAACTAAGCCCTATTAGGCTCCTGCTAGTCAATGCAGACGGGTTTAGTCCAAACGGTGCGCGGCCTTCAAATATAATCGGACTAAATGGGAATAGTGTGGAGCTTTTAAAGGATGAGGGGGTTGAATGCATAGCTTTTTCTTCAACAGTGTCCCAAGAAATTTCCTCAGTAGCAGAGGGTATGGGCATAGCGCTTCACGAGGCGGTTTCTGATAAAACAATATTCTATTCCAAGATGAAATCGGAGTATTCTTTGTTGGATAAAGAAATTGCCATAATTTGCAGAGACAAAGCTGATCTCCAAATCATGAAGAAAGTTTCTTTTACAGCATCAGCCGCAGACTCTCCACTCGAGATAAAGTCCGAATCATACTACGCCGCCTATGGTACTGGCAGTCATGCTGTCGGAGAGATTGCGGAGTTAATTATAAAGTCGAAAATCTATCCTAATGGCTGGTCCGAGTAGATTTACTTCCCCAATCTTATATCCACATTCATATATATGATAAAATAGGCTTTGATGGATAGAGCCGGATTAACAATCGCAATTAAAGACAAAGCCATGGATTTAGGTTTTGATTTGATAGGTGTTTCACCCATAGATTCTTTTCCTGAAAATCAGTTCTACAAAGAATGGCTAAATAAGGGATTTTCAGGTGAGATGAAATACTTGGAGAGAAACTCAGAAAAAAGGGAAGATATACAAAATATCCTTCCGGGCGCAAAATCAGTTATATCCTGCGCCATGAATTACAACACCGATTATCCTTACTCCATTGAGCACACCGATAATACAAAGGGTTGGATATCACGTTATGCATGGGGTGATGATTACCACGATACAATTAAAAATAAACTGCAGATTCTAATGGATTATATATGTTCTGAATCCTCTCATGAAGTTGAGAGTAAATTGTACGTTGATACCGGACCCGTATTGGAAAAGACATATGGGAAATATGCCGGAGTCGGATGGGTTGGTAAGAACACTTGTCTAATAAACCAGGAAATAGGGTCATGGATTTTTCTTGGAGAGATTATTACCAGTCTTGAACTTGAATACGACGTGCCGGTTCCAGACAGATGCGGTACTTGTACAAGGTGTATTGAGGCGTGTCCTACTGATGCGATTATAGAGCCTTATATTCTTGATTCAAGGCTATGCATTTCATATCTCACTATAGAGCTCAAGGATAAAATACCTCATGAGCTTAGAGAAGGGGTAGATAACAACATTTATGGCTGTGATATATGCCAAGATGTCTGTCCCTGGAATAAGAGAGCGCATATATCGGATAAAACTGAATTTGAACCAAGGGAAGGCTTGCTCAATCCGAATTTGCCTTATTTGTCTAGTCTAAGTGTAGATGAATTCAGAAAACATTTTAAGGGAAGCCCAATAAAAAGAACCAAGAGAAGAGGTCTCCTCAGGAATGTAATGATCGCTATGGGAAACTCAGGCGAGAAAAATTTTCTACCCTATATTTCAGAATGCCTGAAGGATGAAGAGCCTCTTGTCAGAGCGCATGCTATCTGGGCGTTATGGAAGATAAAAGGAGCTAAATCTAAAGAAATACTGATAAACTGTAGAGACAAAGAAAATGATTCCATTGTTATTGATGAAATAGATAGAATCTTAAGTTCTATTTAAAGTGCGTATTTTATCAACTGGTAGCAAGCTTAATCCTTTGTTACACTATTTATAAATATCACGATTTAAATACAGGTGCGTATGAGCGGAAAAATTAAAGAAGTAATGAAAGCAAATGAAAGCTTTTATCTAGCCATGAAAGATGCTGATTTTGATAGCATGCAAAGGATATGGATAAATGATGATAATGTGAAATGTGTTCATCCCGGTTGGCCTATGCTCCATGGTTGGGAGGCAGTTAGTGAGAGCTGGAAGAATATATTTGAAAATGGGAATTCACTTGATGTTGAGCTGCAAGATACACATTCTGAAATTTCTGGAAATTCAGCCTGGGTAATTTGTATTGAAAAGATTAGTTATAGAATTGGGGATGAAATACAATACGGATTTGCGCAGTCTACGAACATCTTTAAGTTTGCCGGAGACAAGTGGCTTATGGCGTTGCACCATGCTTCTCCAATTCCTGCTCCAAAAGGAAACGTTTCATCCACTGATGTGTTGCAATAATTTGTATTGTGGATCTATCTAAAAATTAAAATTGTAGAATAGATCGGCTCCAGGATTCTCTCCGCCCAATTCAGCATCAATAGTCACATTATTAAATATATTGTATTCAACAAGTACTTTATTATACGTAATATTGGTCGAGTCTATAATTGAATCTGTAGTGCCTCTTTCAAAGGCTATGTAAAGGTCCTCTGTCAGATATTTTCCTACTTCGACATTAGTACCCGATATGCTTACCACGTCAAGCGATACAGCATTTCCCATTAACCGTTCTAACTGTGCTGCTGCAATTCCTCCTGCGAGTCCCGAGGCTATGCCTCCTGCTGCTGACCTTTCTCCGGAGCTTATATCCGTAGAAGATGCACCGAAGACCAGATAAGAAACTATATCCGTCTCTGACATTGCAGGATCACTTGTGAGGGTGATTTTGGGCGCAGATGCCTGTCCTCCAATATTGATATAAATATTTATATCTGAAACTCTATATTGAGCAGTAATATCCAGAAACGGGTCAATTTCTTCTCTGCCCGAGAAGCTTACCCTTCCTCCTTCCTGAATTCTGAAAACCTTACCAAAGTTCTCATACGTTCCTCTTATTACTCCAATATTTCCTATTATTCTAATTGGATCGTCAAAATCTTTTTTGATGTCAAGATCTCCACGCAATTCAACATTGGCTCCCTGACCCCTGACCCAGTTATTTCTCTTCATATCAACCCGCAGATTAAGCGCTATATTCTTATCAAAATAGCTTTCTTCATTCCCACTATCTACGACAAATTCATCTTTCTCAACGTCTACGTATTGAATTTCGGGCAATTCTTTTGGTTCACTATCCGGTATAGTGATCCTAGCTTTTTCCACAGTTATTTTTCCAGATATGTCTACTTGTTCAGCCTTTCCCTTAACCTTAAGATCACCTGTTAGTGCAGCCGAGATTCTCTCAGGTTTTATGAGCAAGTTATCTAAGTTACCGCTCAAGGTATAGGATAGGGTTGGTATATCAAACTCTCCCTCAAATGTAGCACTGCCGTTACTAGTTGTTAATTCCAGAGTTTGTAAGATTGCTTTTTGGCCATTCATTACTATTACCGCTTTTGGTATACCAATCTCATTTCGTATCGTTTTTGTCTGTATCAAACCCTCAGTAAGACCAATTTGTCCATTAACTTTAGGGTTTTTAAGCTTGCCAGCTGCAGTTAGATTGATATCCAGGGCACCTTCTGATTTCACAACATCGTCAATTATGCTCGACAGAGGGCTTATATTAAGATCATTGGAATTTATAGATAAATTAATATCTGCATTTTCCACACTCTTGCCAACATCATCTAAGTTTAGATTGATCTTAGAAGTTCCTTTAGCGGTCAGAATATCTGTTGATTCGTTTGAGATAACAAAATTCAGATTGAGATTTTGATTTAGATAATTAAGACTGAAAAGAATGTTATCGTTCTTAAAATCGTTATATTGCAGATCCTGAGTTTGGATACTAGCGTTAATTGCGGGCTTCTGTTTTGTACCCTCTATATCTACATTTGCATTTATAGTTCCCTGCAAAGGTGTTTGGAACTCAAGAGCCTTAGTAATATCATCAAGACTTAAATTCGATATTTTCAGGTTCCCGTCAATCTTGCTGCCTGAGATGTTTGCATTAGCAAGAGCTGAGCTGTCATTATGGTATAGGTTGAAATTCTTAAGCACAAATCCGCTTGATCCTACAGTAAGCAAAATATTTTCTCTATTATCAAGAGTTGTATCTTCAAGTTTCAGCACTAGTTCAGAGATTTGTATATCTTTTTGAGTACTGCTCAAATCAAGAAGTGCAGCTTCCATTTTATACTGGAATTGATCATCCTCAATAATATTGAGATTAGCATTGATGGCCGTTCCCTCACTAGCTACATCAAGCTGAATTTCACGAATTTCCTTTTTGTTAATTGTTAGGGTCTCCACACTTACTTTAGCGGTTAATTCAGGCTCTTCAGTGCTAACACGGCCAGATCCATCGATGTTTATCGATTTAGCAGTATACTTTTCATCCAAAGAGAAATTGAGAACCTCGCCGTCTATTGTAATCGTCGGATTCTGGAGATTCCCGGTAATATCTCCACTAGCTTTTAAGTTTCCTGATAATTCCAGATCCGGCGATATGCCTGAAATAAAACTTAAGTTCTCAACCTCAATTTCATAGTTGAAATCAGCTCCCAGTTTTTCAGGACTCTTACCTGAAGCTATAAGTTTATTTTTATCTGCATTAAGCTCTAATGATTTAATATCTAGAATCTGGTTTTCATACGATACATCAACAGCTCCGTCAGTAAGGTTAATTCCAAAAATACTGGAAGGTGAAATAGTTCCATCAATATCGGCGGACAGGTTTTGGAGCAAATTTCCCTGAAGTGGTATTTGTGCTTGTATATCAAACTTTGAGGTTATTTCGCTTGAATAGTTTAGATCTGCAAGAATTGAACCAAGGTTCACTTTTTCCAAATTAAGATTTATATCTATTCCTGCAGTGCTGTTTGTATAATCCGCTATACCGCTTAGCTGTAGGTCGCCTGCTTGTTCTCCTTTTATTTCGAATTTCTTTATATCTGCCTTAACTCCTAGGTCTGAAAACTCTTCCCAGCTTCCAGTAGCGTTGATCTCAGAGTTGAGTACAGCGCCAAGTTGAGTGTCTACTGGTAGAGTAGAAGATGAGTCCGTTGCCGCTTCAAGCAATGTGAATATTTCAGTCGTCTTGATGTCATCCAAGTTCAGAGTTATATCGAAATTATTATTGCCTTCCTTAGTAATAATTCTATTTAAGTTTATATCTCCGCCTAAAGCTATCTTGCCTAAATCGCTGTTAAAGTTTCCAGCATTTATATTAATTGTTGTGCCAGACATTGTGATTTCTTCTAGAGTTCCAGAGATTTTTTTCTGGAGTATTTCAGATTCGGGGATTTTAATCGTTGCATTTGCTCTTATATCGTTGGAGCTTACATATTCACCATTTCCCTCAGCTTCTAAGTTAATAGTTCCTATATTCTCAATCACATAGTTTTTTACTGAAGCATCCAGTGAAAACTTTGGTTTGTCCTGAAGATTCTCAGCATCAGCATTCAAATTGATCTCTGCGTTATTAAATAAGACGCTTAGATTGTCTACATTGACCTTGTCATCAGAATAATATGCTTTTGTGGATAACTCAGAAATTGAAAGGTTTTGGTCTGGCACGGAAAATTCAGCGTTTCTTAGATCCAGATCTATTGCCCTATATATATCTATAAGTTTTATAGATAAATCCACTTTAGGTATTTCGTATTTAGAAACTTTATTCTCCGCCCTATCATCTGTAGTTATTTCAGCGTTAGTTAGAAGGAACTTTGAGAGTATGATGCTCCAGGATGGGGGAGTTTTATCTTGATCATCAGCCTGTTTTTCTTCATTGCCTCCAATCTTCTCAAAATTCCACTTACCATCATCATATTTAATAAGGTTTACATCAAGCCCTGTTATGAGAAGATCATCTACCGGAATTACTTTGCTAAAAAGGCTAGTGCTGTTAAGCATTTGAAAAAATGCATAATCAATTGTTATCTCTTTTACTGATACAAAATTCTCACCTTCAACAACGAATGAAACGTCTGACAACGTAATATTCTGAAAAAAGTTTCCTTCAAGATTACCAATCTTAAATGTTTGACCGGTTGTTGAGCTGACAATGCTCTCTACCTGGTTTCTTGTGAAGTTTCTGAAACTCTGAGTTTGGGTAAAAAACATAAGCCCAACTAATGCTAGGATTATAATTACAAAGAAAATACTGATGGATATTAGAATCTTTTTGCGCATGATTTAGAGTATTGGGAATTTAATACTAAGCTCACAAAGATTTTCTTGTGCAAGTAAGATATTAAACCGCCGAGCTATTAACATTACGGAGTTATTATACCTTAGAGGTTTTTTAATTCATATGAATTTAATAGTTCTATGTGTGAGCTATTTTTTAGAGACTTGGTAGATTCCAAACAGTATTAAAACTCCCCCCACTAATACACCTGCATCCAGTTTGTTTCCAAGTATAGCCCAGTCGAATATAAGACCAAAAACAGGGACCAGCATTGAAGAGAAAGTTGTAATCTTGATATCTAGATTTTTAAGTAGATAAAACCATATTGTGAAGTCTACAGCTGAGGCTATTAAACCTGTAAATAGCAATATATAGATTGAATGCGCATTCCAGTCGATAACTAACGGCCCTTCGGTGGGGATTGCAAGGAATGCTAAACCGATGGCTCCAATACAGAGCTGTAAAGTGCTTACCATATAGATATTCTCTCCACCCATACGTTTTTTTACCCATATGTTAGAGATTGCCCATGATATAGCGCCTCCGATTACTAGTAATTCTCCTATAAGAATCCCAGTATCCTGATGAACAAATGTATCTCTTCCCAGAATACAGGCTATACCTATTGTACCTATAGCGACTCCTATCCATTTAGCTCTATTGAGCCGTTCTTTTAAATAGAAATGAACCATAAACATTGTCCAAATCGGCATTGTATAGAGAAGGACTGAAGTTTTGCCGGCAGTTACATATTTCATTCCATAAAGCATGAGTCCAAACATGAGCGTAGTTTGGAACATGGCGATCATAAAGTAATCCGGCAGTTTCTTTAATTTGGGTAATTTAATTGACTTAATGCTTACAAAGATAATCATTGCAACACCTGCGATTCCGCATCTCCAGGCAGCAAATGTAAAAGGCTCACTATACTCAAGCCCCATTTTCATGAGAACCCAAGAGTATCCCCAGGTGGTAATTGTAAAGACAAGCAAGAAAATAAGAAGGAAAGTTTTATTCATCTGGAAGCCGATTTGTTTTAGACATTATCCTATGCAATCTATCTGTCTTGACAAGGTAACGTCAATATTTATAATTACATACCTTTTAAATTTTGTCTGGGATTTGTATTTTAGGTTTATCTACTTCAGGTAAAGGTACACAGGCCGTAATTAGTTGTTATTTATATATAATTACGGACTTAATTCGGCAGAAGTTGTGCTCGGAGAGGCTTAACAAGCTCAGTGATTAACTTGAACCCAGATTATTTAATCATTTAAAAGAGTTACCAAAGTTATTCAACTTTTGATCGGAGGTAAGTAAGGTGAAGATTCTAGTTATAGTAAGTCAAACACAAGATACAGAGGCCAAAATTCAAGTCTCAGCAGGTGGAGATTCGGTTGATACCGCAGACATGAAATGGATTATGAATCCATATGATGAATTTGCGGTTGAAGAGGCCATACAAACTAAAGAAAAACATGGTGGAGAAGTTGTAATAGTATCCATTGGTCCTGCGAGAGTAGTTGATACCATAAGACAAGCCCTAGCAATGGGGGCAGATAGCGCTGTCCATATTAACGGTGATGGTTTTGCTGAGACAGATCCCTTTGCAATTGGAAAACTAATAGCAAGCGAAATTAAGAAACTAGGCGATTTTGATGTGATTTTCACAGGTATGAAAATAATTGATGAAGAGTCAGGACAAGTTGGCGTTCAAGTCGCAGAAGAACTTGGTATTCCTCATGTCTCATTAGTAAGTAAAGTGGTTGAGATAAACGCCGATGCAAAGAAAGCAGTCTGCCAGAAAGAAATTGACGGCGGTCACGTAGTTGTCGAAGCACCGCTTCCTTGCTTAATTACATGCCCTGATGCTATGAACGAGCCCCGTTATGCATCACTACCTGGAATTATGAAAGCTAAGAAAAAGCCTCTTACCGAAGTTGGAATTGATGATATTAGTTTTGACGGGCTTGGATTTAGTAAAGAAGCTGTTAGTAAAGAAGGTGCCCGTGTTAAAACCACAGGTATTGAGGTTCCACAAATTGAAAGAAAACTGAAAATAATAAAGGGTAGCGACGAGCCTATGGTTAAAGGTGAGGAAGTAGCAAACGCTGCTGAAGAGCTTATAAAACTTCTCAGAGAAGACGCAAAAGTTATATAACTCTATATTTGTTTTTGTAGTATTTAAAAAGATACTGAAGGAGAAAAGAAATGAGCAATGATGTTTGGGTAGTCGCAGATCTAAAAATAGACGGAACTATTAGAAAAGTAACTTTCGAGGCTTTAACCGAAGCTAAAAAGAAATTAGTAGGAGGACTTGGCGGTCAGTTGTGTGCAGTTGTTCTTGGCTCAGGGGTCTCCGGTTTCGAGGCAGAATTAGGAAAATACGGCGCTGAAAAAGTATATGTTATAGATAGCGACCTATTAAAAGATTTCAACACCGAAGGCTATGTGAATGCACTCGGCGAACTAATAAAACAAAATGAGCCTGCTGTAGTCTTAGCTGGTAATACAGTATTTGGACAGGACTATTTCCCAAGAGCTGCAGCCCGTGTTGGATCTGGGGTAGCGATGGACGCAATCTCAATTGGTCTTTCGGGAGATAACAAACTTCAGATTGAAAGGTATTCTCATTCAAGTAAAGCGATTCAGACACAGGTTTTTCATGGCGGCGCAACAATGATGGCGACTGTAAGACCAAACTCCTTTAAAGCTGAAGAATCTCCAACTACACCTGAAGTCATTAGCGGTTCAGTTGAACTCAACCCCGCAGATATTTCTGTTAAAGTTCTAGAACTAGAAACCAAAGCATCAGACAGACCGGAACTCACTGAAGCTGAAAGAGTAGTTGCTGGCGGCCGTGGTTTGGCTAGCGAAGAAAACTTCAAATACATATATGAGCTTGCTGATACACTTGGCGCTGCTGCAGGTGCAACTCGTGCAGCTGTGGATGCAGGTTACTGTCCTTATGACATGCAGGTTGGCCAGACAGGTAAAGCGGTATCACCAAATCTTTACATAGGAATTGCAATCTCGGGTTCAGTACAGCATTTTGCTGGCATGGGTTCTTCTAAGGTTATCGTTGCTATCAACAAAGATCCAGAGGCTCCAATCTTCCAGAAATGTGATTATGGTATTGTCGGTGATCTGTTTGATGTATTGCCACCGTTTACAGAGAAAGTAAAACAGCTTGTTTCAGAATAATTTAAAATAAAGACTAATTATAGGGACGGCTGAGCAGTCGTCCCTACTATATCAACCATTTCGATTTTATCTATTTTTTCACCTAAGAACCTTCCAGCTACTGATATAAAAGTGTCGGACACGTCCGTTAAATAAAAATTTCTCTCTGAGGAAGTTTTGCTGTCATTAAGTAAATCTTTATTCACTAATATTTGTTTGATTTGAGATGCTGTTTCTTGTGCAGAGTCAACAAGTGTAATCTCCTCACCTACGATTTTCTGTATCGTGTTTTTTAGAAGGGGATAATGAGTGCAGCCTAAAACAAGGACGTCGATTCCAGAGTTTTTAATTGGGTTTAAGTATTCTTCTGCTACTCTCTCGACTATTTCACCTTCAACCCAACCTTCATCAGCCAGAGGTACAAAAAGTGGGCAGGGTTTTGAAATAACTTCAATATCAGGATTTAGATTTTCTATAGCTTTTGTATAAGCGCCGCTGTTTATTGTAGAGGGCGTGCCGATAACACCAATCTTGTTTTTATGGGTAACTTCGACTGCTTTCTTGGCTCCCGGTTCAATTACACCAAGAACGGGTATGTCGAATTCAGCTTTAAGACTTGGAATTGAGACAGATGAGGCGGTATTGCATGCTACTACAAGCAGCTTAATCCCCTTTGAAATTAAGAACTCAGTGTTGCTACGTGAATATGCAATTACGGTTCTGCCTGACTTAGTTCCGTAAGGAACCCTTGCAGTATCACCTAAATAAATAATATCCTCGCCAGGAAGTGTTTTTATTAACTCCTTTGCAACGGTTAAACCGCCTATGCCGGAGTCAAATACTCCAATCGGGGCGTTCTTGGTATCGTTTTTCATAAGTTCACATATTTACTCTATATCTGTAAATTAGAAGAATACTTCAATTGCTTTTTCTATTGAGTCGACTCCAATAAGAGAGATAGAATTATCAGCAGACACAACTCTGTCAAGGTTCACTTTGGGTACAACGCATTGGGTAAAGCCGAGTTTTTGGGCTTCATTTATTCTCATATCTATTTGAGAAACCCCTCTGACCTCTCCTGCAAGACCTATCTCGCCAAACACCACAACTCCAGGGTCAAGCGGTTTGTTTAAGAAACTGGAAACAAGAGCAATAGAGATAGCCAAATCAATTGCAGGCTCTTCAATCTTTACCCCTCCCGCTACGTTCATAAAAACGTCCTGTCCTAAAATTTGAAGCCCGGCTCTTTTTTCAAGAACAGCTAGTAATAATGAAACTCTGTTATTATCAAGCCCTATAGTAGTTCTTCTAGGTACTCCAAAACTGCAAGGCGACACCAGAGCTTGAATCTCTACAAGAATCGGCCTTGTGCCTTCAATACTCGGAGTGACAACAGAACCAGAAGCATTTTCCGGACGTTCTGATAGAAATATCTCTGATGGGTTCTTAACCTCTTTGAGTCCAACATCCATCATTTCAAATACGCCGATTTCATTAGTAGAGCCGAACCTGTTCTTTATTGCCCTTAGTATTCTATAAGGATGATCTTTTCCGCCTTCAAAATATAACACTGTGTCCACCAGGTGTTCTAAGACTTTTGGGCCTGCGATTGCTCCTTCTTTTGTTACGTGTCCTACAAGAAAAATAGCGGGGCCACTGGTTTTCGCATGGTGCATAAGTTTTGCTGTGCATTCTCTAATCTGTCCTACGCTACCAGGCGCTGAAGCTAACTCTTCAGTGTACATAGTCTGTATTGAGTCAATCACCGCTATTTGCGGAGAAAGTGCTTTGATTTTTTCTAATATGCTTTCTACAGAAGTTGCTGATAGTACGAAAACTTGTTCTGATGAAATTCCAATTCTCTCTGCTCGTAGCTTCACCTGCTCCGGTGATTCCTCTCCGGTAACATAAAGGAGATTTAAGCTGTCTCCGATTTCTGAGGAAGCTGTTATATCGTTTAGCATCTGGAGCGCAAGAGTTGATTTCCCAATACCTGGATCGCCACCTACCAATATTACAGATCCCGGAACAAAACCTCCCCCAAGCACCCTGTCCAATTCATTGTTATTTGTTGGAATCCGGTCCTCTTTTCCGCTTTCGATCTCAGTTATTGGTATCGGATCTGAGATTTTAGCAGCTTTATAAGCTGTTTTTGTCTTTTCCTGCTGTTCCTCTACGTAGGTATTCCAGCTTTCACATTCAGGGCATTTACCTAGCCACCTGGGTGAAGAGTTGCCGCAGTTCTGACATACGTACTGTGTAATGACTTTTGATTTCTTCATAAGATATCAATCTCTAAAAGTAAGGAGATTATACTACATATTTTCTGACATTGGACAGACTAATTAATATTAACCGGATTGATTTTTATGTCTCTATTATTACACTGCTTTATAGAAACTATTTTTGGAGGAAATTATGAGAAAAACTTTTTTCACCATGCTTTTTGTTTTTACAGCAGTATTTACATTTCATTTAATGAATAGTAATGCCGAGTCGTCTGACACATCTGAGGCAGCTGTAGCTAATCTGGAGAAACAATATTTTCAAGCACTTGCTAACCAGGATGTAGAGCTTATGGACTCACTTCTTGATGAGGACTTTGTCTTATCGACTACGAGTAGCAAGAGGTTCATGAAGAAGAAAGCGTTTCTTAAAACTCTACAAAAACAAGTTATGACTTCTCATGAGATAACTTTAACAAAGATAGATATTGAGGGAGATAAAGCTAACTCACAAGTAGATATCAGCATGACAAAAACCTATGACGGCAATGACCACAGCGGGAACTATGAGGTTTACAGTGTTTGGGTTAATAAAGATGGAAACTGGAAACTTCTTGAGCGCAAAATTAAATTTTTAAATCCGCCTGAATAATAATTTCGTAAGTTAGGTTTGGTATTCAACACAATATCAAACTTAATTACGAGGTGAAAACTTGTGAGTCAAATTATCACAAAAATAAATACGAGTAACGTAGTTCCAGCTATAGATATATCTGCTCCTCAAAATATAGAGACCCTAACATGTGCAATGGGATGTTTCTGGGGGCCAGATTGTAGGTTCGGAGCAATGGATGGCGTGGTTAGAACAAGGGTAGGGTATGCTGGCGGAACTACTGATAATCCAACCTATCATAGTATAGGTGATCATATAGAAACTATTCAGATTGATTATGATCCTCAAAAGATTTCATACGAGCAGATGCTGGAAGTATTCTGGAATGGACATAAGCCAACTCGGACTGTGTGGAAAAGGCAGTATGCATCGGCTTTATTTTTTCATAATGACCATCAGGAAAAATTAGCTACACAAACAAGAGATAACTTGTCCTCAGATCTTGGAGAAGAAGTTAAGACAGAACTTATTGCTTTCTCCAGATTCTATATGGCTGAGATGTATCATCAGAAATATCATTTGCAGGGATACGAAGAACTGATTACTGAATATCGTACTATGTATCCAAGTTTGGGTGATATTGTGAATTCTACTTCAGCTGCAAGGGTAAATGGATATATCGGTGGTTATGGAAACGCGCGTCAATTTGAAGAAATATTCTCGCAGCTTGGTTTGTCTGACGATAGACAGGATTTGTTAAAGAATATAATAAACAAAAATCAAAGATAACTATTAGTCTTGCTAATAATCTTTAGTTGTATTATCTTTGTAGTTTCAATTATATTGGCGGTTTAAATTGAAACTATCTCAGTTCTCATAAAAGGAGGTCTGCTATGTCAGACAAATCATTTTCTAGAAGAAATTTTCTAAAGGTAAGCGGGGTGGGAGCTATTGCCGCGACTTCCTTAAATTTGGGCGGCATACTCTCTGTTCCCGAAGCGCTTGCAGATGAGTGTAAAAGACCTGAAAATGCTGATGAAGCTCTAAAAGCGTTGATGGAAGGAAATCAACGATTTGTAGACTCTCAGAAAAAGGGGCCTAGAAGACAGGCTAAATGTCGAAAAGAGGCTGCAGCAGGGCAGAATCCTTTTGTCGCAATTTTAGCATGCGCAGATTCAAGAGTGGCGCCTGAGATTTTATTTGATCAGGGAATCGGAGATTTGTTTGTAGTGAGGGTTGCTGGAAATATTGTAAATCCTACTAATTACGGTATTCAGGGAAGTCTTGAATTTGGAGTTTTGGCACTAGGAGCACCACTTATTGTTGTATTGGGTCACAGTGAATGCGGAGCAGTTGCAGGTTCTATATCAGCTCTTCAGAAAGGTACTGAGTTCCCGGGCTCCATTAACGACATAGTCCAGACAATAAAGCCTGCTGTGGATAAAGCTGAAGGTGAGAAGGGCAATCTTCTTCATAATGCTACAATTGCAAACGTTCAGTTGGGAGTTGAAAAGCTTAAAAACTCTGATCCTGTAATTTCTGATCTTGTTAAAAAAGGCAAAGTAAAAGTTGTGGGTGGCAATTATGACCTTAAAACAGGCGAAGTAAAATGGATTGGCTAATTCCCCTTTTAATTTAACTCCAATTAATTAAAATGCTTTCTTGCTAGCTAAAGAACTACCACTCTTTAGCTAGCATAGTTATATCTAACCAAGGTCTTTAAAATGGCAACAGGTTCTAAAAAAGTAATTTACGCAGCACTCGTTGGGAATGCTCTCATTGCAATAACCAAGTTTATTGCTGCATCAATTACTGGCAGCTCAGCCATGCTCTCAGAAGGTATTCATTCCCTTGTAGATACGGGCAATCAGGTCCTTCTCTTAAATGGATTAAAAAGAGCTCAGAAGCCGCCGGACAAAAACTTTCCTTTTGGCTACGGAAAAGAGATTTATTTCTGGAGCTTTATTGTTGCAATACTTATCTTTGCCTTAGGTGCAGGGATTTCAATCTATGAGGGCATTCTCCATTTACGGCATCCAGAACCAGTAACTACTCCATATATAAACTATATTGTTATTGGATTTGCGTTAGTGTTTGAAGGATTTGCCTGGTATTTTGCTTTTAAAGAGTTTATAAAATCCAAAGGTAAGTGGAGCTATATAACTGCTGTGCAAAGAGCTAAAGATCCCTCAATCTTTGTTGTGCTTTTCGAAGATTCCGCAGCTTTAATTGGGCTAGTAGTCGCTTTTCTGGGCATATTCCTTGGTCAGGTTACAGGCATTGTCTATTTCGATGGTGCAGCTTCAGTTGTAATCGGCCTTATCCTTGCAGGTACAGCTACTTGGCTTGCATATGAGACAAAAGGTCTGTTAATTGGCGAAAGCGCCAATGAATCTATAGTAGTTGGAATCAGGGAAATAGCTTCAAAATATGAAAAGGTCGAGCATGTAAATGAAGTTCTAACTTTACACATGGGCCCCGATTTCATTCTTGTAAATATTAGTCTAGATTTTGTAGATGAATCTTGTTCAGATGAAGTCGAAGTAACTATAGAAGATTTGGATAAACAAATAAAAAAGAACTATTCCCAAGTTAAGAGAGTCTTTGTTGAGGCCGAAGCAAGGAAGTCTTCCAGTATAGAATAATTTTCTACTAAATAGCATTTAGGTCTTGAAAACGGTAGATCAATGACTATTTTTTAAGCTGAGTTTGAAAGAAATTCCTATCTATAATATTCCAACATATTCTACGGAGGTATGTAACATAAATGGCTGAAAAGACTACAAAAAAACATGAATTCCAGGCTGAGGTAAAGCAGGTCCTCGATATTGTAATAAATTCTCTATATACAGATAAAGAGGTTTTTATTAGGGAGCTTGTTTCTAATGCTTCAGATGCACTTGAGAAACTGAGATATATTCAACTGACCGAAAAAGAGATTTATGATGAAGAACTGCCTCTTGAAATCACAATTACAACTGACGACAAAGAAAATACGATAACAATCGAAGACCATGGTATCGGAATGACCCGCGATGATTTGAGCCAGAACTTAGGAACAATAGCACATTCCGGATCTAAAGCTTTCCTTAGTGCTGTAAAAAAGGGAGGAGAGGTCAACCAGAATCTGATAGGTCAGTTCGGTGTTGGTTTCTACAGTGTTTTTATGGTCGCCAAATCTGTCGAAGTTTATACACACAATTGGACTAAAACTGCTAAGAGTCTTTTGTGGAAGAGTGACGGTTCGGGTACATACGAAATAGAAAGTGCAAAAGGTGTGAGGCGCGGTACAAAGATCGTCGTCCACTTAAAAGATGAGGACAAAGAGTTTTCAAATAGCGAGAGGGTAAAACATATTCTTACTCACTACTCCAGCTTCGTTCAATTTCCGATAAAGCTAAACGGTGAGCAAATTAATAACATCCAGCCAATATGGATGAGAAACAAGAATGAGATAACTGATGAGGAATATACTGAGTTTTATAAATTCCAGGCAAACGCTTTTGATGAGCCAAATTATAGAATGCACTTTAGCTCGGATGCGCCAATTGAAATAAATTCGCTAATCTTTGTGCCTAAAATGAATCCGGAGCAAATGGGTTTTGGGAAAGTCGACCCGGGTGTGAGTCTCTACTGTAAGAAAGTTTTAATTGATAACAAGCCCGAAGGATTGCTTCCTGACTGGATGCGCTTTCTTAAGGGTGTCGTGGACAGTGCGGACTTGCCACTTAATATCTCTCGTGAGAGTATGCAGGACAGTGCGCTTACAAATAAGATTGGACAGGTTATTACAGGACGCTTCATAAAAACGCTTGAAGATGAGTCCAAAAAGAATGCTGAAAAATATAATGAGTTTTACAAAAACTTCTCTATATTCATCAAAGAGGGTGTTGCCGCGGATTTCAAAAATCGCGATCAGTTAGCCAAGCTCCTTCGCTACGAATCTTCAGCGACTGAGAAAGATGAGTTCACAACGCTTCAAGATTATGTTGATAGAACGAAAGAGGAGCAGAAAGAGATTTACTACCTATATGCTCCAAACAGAGAAACTATAGATAGTGGCCCCCATTTAGAAGCCTTTAAAGCTCATGGAATAGAAGTTCTTTATCTTTATGAACCGGTGGATGAATTTGTAATGACTAGTCTTGCAAAGTATGCGGACAAAGATCTCGTCTCAGCTGATAATTCAGACATTGAACTTGAAGAGGTTGCTGCTAAGAAAAAGAAGGCTCTGTCAAGAAAAGATTCAGAGGCTCTATGTGAGTGGATTAAAGAAAGTTTGGGAGAAAGTATAAATGAGGTTAGTGTAAGTAAGCGTTTGGTCGATAGCCCAGCAATTGCCCTTAATGCTGACAAGGTTATGAGCCCTTCGATGCGCAGAATGATGAAAGCTATGAAGCAGGGTGTAGATATGAAGAATTCTGTAAATCTCGAGATTAATACAAAGCACGATCTAATAAAAAATCTCTCTGCGCTAAAAGATAAAGATGCTGACACTGCTAAGCTTGTAACGGAACAAATTCTGGATAATGCTCTTATTGCAGCAGGTTATTTAGAAGATCCAAGAGACATGGTTAGTCGTGTGTATAAATTACTTGAGAAAGTATCGGAAAAATAAATATTCACTTGAGGATACATTGATTACCAAAAAATATTCAGAACATAATGTTTTAGATTCACCTTATGCCAAAGAAATGCGTGAGATACTAGACGCTAGTGAATACGAGAAAGCTGGAGTAGCTATCGCAGTTGATTTAGAACAGATGGACGCTCATTATCATACAACTTTCGATGAAATTTTCTTCGTTCTTGATGGTGATATGAAATTTGAGTTTTATGATCCGGAAACTGAGAATATCTGGACTGTGGAATCGTCTAAGGATGACCTCGTAGTAGTAAAGAAAGGTATACATCATAAAGTCCTTAGAGCATCAGAGCATAACAGACTTTTCGTAGTATCAATACCTCCATATCACCCAGATGATGAAAACCCATCAGACAAGATTTAAGTAAAATGGAATGTGCAGGTATTCTTAAGTTTTTGATATTACAGAAATAATAGAGGTTATTAAGATGAAATTTAAAGGTACAGATAACTATATTTCTACGAGAGATTTAAACCTGGCGGTTAATGCCTCAATAACTCTTGAGCGTCCACTAATCATTAAGGGTGAGCCGGGCACAGGTAAAACTATGCTTGCTTTTGAAGTTGCAGAGGCTCTTAAAAAAGAAATCATCACATGGCATGTGAAATCATCTACCACAGCGCAGCAGGGTCTTTATGAATATGACGCAGTCTCAAGACTACGTGACTCTCAGCTAGGGGATGAGAAAGTAAATGACATTGCCAATTATATAGAAAAAGGGAAATTGTGGGAAGCATTTGAATCAAAAAAACAGGTTGTTCTTCTAATTGACGAAATAGACAAAGCAGACATCGAGTTTCCAAATGATTTGCTTCTTGAGCTCGATAAGATGGAGTTCTATTGTTATGAGCTTCAGAAAACTATCAAAGCTAAACACCGTCCTATAATAATTATTACATCCAACAACGAAAAAGAACTGCCGGACGCATTTTTAAGAAGATGTTTCTTCCATTACATAACTTTTCCAGAGCGTGAGACACTAAGATCAATTGTTAAGGTTCATTATCCAAAGCTTGATAGTAAGCTTATAAATAATGCTATGAATGTGTTCTACGATCTTAGAGAAGTAGATGGACTCAAGAAAAAACCTTCAACCAGTGAGCTAATAGACTGGATTAAGCTTTTAATGGTCGGCAAGGTAACAGAATCAGAATTGGGAGATATAGATCTATCTGAAAAGCTTCCACCTTATGCAGGTGCACTTCTCAAAAATGAGCAGGACCATGATTTGCTTACTCGTATCAGACTCAGATTTAGACGGTAGTAACTAGTTACCTTTAAATAAATTTAGGTGAACCATGTTCTTAGACTTCTTTTTGCTACTAAAAAATGATGGTATTCCGGTAACCATCAGGGAATACCTTACTTTCCTTGAAGCGCTCGACAAAGATGTTGTTGAATACAGCGTCGATGACTTCTATTATCTCAGCCGCACATCTTTAATCAAACATGAGCATCATCTAGATAGATTCGATGTCCTGTTTGGTTATTACTTTGAAGGGATCGAGAAGATTGATATGGAAGAATTCATGCAAATTCCTGAGGAGTGGCTTAAAAAGAGCTTTGATAGTCACTTTACAGAAGAAGATAAGGCAATGATTAAATCTATGGGCGGGCTTGATAAACTGCTAGAGCGCCTAAAAGAGCTTATGAAGACCCAAAAGAAAAAGCATGAGGGCGGTAACAAATGGATTGGGACAGGCGGCAGGTCCCCATTTGGCTCGGGTGGTTATAACCCAGAAGGGATTAGAATGGGACACGAAGGGGTTGGCAGTAGAAGGGCTGTAAAAGTTTGGGACGAGAGAGAGTTTAAAGACTTGGATGACGGTGTTGAGCTTGAGACTAGGAACATGAAGATGGCGCTCAGGAGACTCCGCATACTAACGCGTGAAGGAACCAAAGAGGAACTTGATTTAGATAAAACTATTGATAAAACTTCGAGAAACGCAGGTCTTCTTGAACTTGAGATGGCTGCGGCTAAAAAGAATAATGTTAAAGTGCTTCTCTTTTTAGACATCGGAGGCTCGATGGACGATCATATTGAACTTTGCTCCCGTTTATTCTCAGCAGCAAAATATGAGTTCAAACATTTAGAGCACTATTATTTTCATAACTGTCTCTATGAATCAGTCTGGAAAGATAATAAGAGAAGAAAACAGGAAGCGGTACCTACTTTTGAGGTGCTTCATACTTACAATAGTGACTATAAGGTAATTATTGTTGGTGATGCCTCGATGTCTCCCTATGAGATTTTATACCCTAACGGGAGTATCGAGCATAGTAATGATGAAGCAGGAATCATTTGGCTTGAGAGACTAAGAGACCAGTTTCCTGATATCGTTTGGCTAAACCCTGTACCTGTTGAAGAGTGGCGTTATACAGAGTCAATTGGTATGTTAAGAGAATTTATGAAAGACCTCATGTTCCCAATGACTATGGGCGGACTACAACAAGCTATTAAAGCTCTCAAAGATAAGAAGCTGAAATTTGAAGGGCATTAATTTTTAGTTAAACATGACCCGGGGGGCGTCTATTGGAAATCGCCAAATACAAGTAGCTAAATCATTTCCAACACAAAAGCTTTATTAGATAAGTTAACAACTATATGCATTATGTATGCGGGCCAGAAGGATTTTCCTCTGTAGCAGATGTAACCCCAGAGCAGTCCAGTGAATATTGTGCTGATTGTTTCTATCTCAGGCTTTCCAAAATGCAAGAGTACAAAAGGTATCATCTGAATGATGATACTTCCCTCTTTGAATTTCTCCTTTAGTCCAAATAGCATGAACCCGCGAAATAAGAACTCCCACCCAAGCATGTAAATTGCCATCTGCCAGGCATATGTGGCAAAATCAAAGTTCCTGTGATTGCGATAATAACCTTGGACAGAAGACATGTCTGAGCTAAAATAGAGTATTGGCACTGCGATTACTAAGAAGACTAAAACCCATGGAATCCAGACTTTGTAATTGCCGATTTGCAACCCAAAGTCTAGCGGGTTTTTTCTCAAGAAAACGAGTATTGTAAGAATCGGGAAGATTCCAAAGTAAATAAATGAGCTTATCCAGAAGTTCTCAATCTTGTGATGGTGATGGAGAATTATAAAAAGCGTAGCAAAAGAAACAACGACGATTTCCTGGTACCAGCCTTTCAGGAAAGTGCCAAGATTATTCAGATCTAGAGATATGTTGTTGGGCATTTTATTGGTTTTGAGAAGCGATGGTTTTTAGGAGTTTTTTGGAAAGCATGGGGCCTCGTTCTACAAAATTGCCGTTTGGTCCATAAACTAGGAAGTAAGGAATTGATGGGAGGTTGTAATATTTAACCAGCGGGTTTTCTAAATTGATTATGTCCAGTTCTCTTAGAGCCATGTTGTTTACCCGGTTAGCCAGCTCACCTAGTTTTTCTTTTAATGGACCGCAAGGCGCACACCAGTCTGCGTAAAACATAAAGACGGTGTATTTATTTGGTTCGATATAATCTATGACATTTATTAACTTTCCTGTACTAATGAGTTTCACTTTCTCAAATTGAGGATCGCTGTATGCAATTTCATCGAAATCTAATCCATAGGATGTCGATTGGAGAGTGAAAATTGTTGAACACAAAATTAGAAGAGTAAGGGCTGTATTTTTTCTCATAGTGACTAGTCAAAAATTAATGTGCGATTTCCATATACCAGGATCTGACGTTTTAGATGATGCCAGATTGCTTGTGAAAGGACCACCTTTTCAAGATCACGTCCTTTTCTGACAAGGTCTTCAATATTGTCTTTGTGAGTTACACGAACTACACTCTGCTCGATTATCGGCCCTGCGTCTAATTCCGCAGTTACATAGTGACTAGTAGCCCCAATGATCTTAACGCCTCTCTCATGTGCAGAGTGATAAGGTTTAGCTCCGGGGAACGCGGGTAGGAATGAATGGTGAATATTTATTATCTTGTTTGGATAGTGTGATACGAAACCGTCACTCAGGATCTGCATATATCTAGCTAGTACTATAAAATCTATATCGTATTTAGATAAAAGATCTAACTGTTCTTTCTCCGCTTCTTTTTTGTTGTCTTTAGTAACTTTGACCATGTGAAAATCGATACCGAAGTTTTTCGCTATGGGTTCTAGATCAGGATGGTTGCTAATAATTACAGGAACCTCAACATTCCATTCGCCTGAGTGGCTTCTGGATAAAATATCGTGAAGACAGTGCGACATTTTTGATACGAAAATTGCCATTTTAGGCCTATGATCTGAAAAATAGAGACGCCACTGCATTTCAAACTTCTCACCAATTAGAGTATCAAAGTACTCTCCAATTTTATCAGCGGGTATCGTGAATTTAGTGAGATCCCATTCTACTCTCATAAAAAATACATTTTGCTCTGCATCAACGTGCTGGTCTAGATAAAGAATATTCCCGTCATTTTTAAAAATAAATTCAGTTATTGCCGAAACCAAACCTTGTCTGTCCGGGCAGTGTATTAGTAATATCGCAGACCTGTTTTGTGCTTGATTGCTCATTTGAATTTTATCCGTAATAAAAAGTTATTAGTGTCGTCCCATAAGCGCATATATTTCGTCGTCATTTAACCCAAAATAATGAGCTATCTCGTGCTGAAGGACCTCGTTTACCCTTTCTTCTATTTCCTCTTCCGTTCTGCATACTTTCTCAATATCTTTTTGATAAATTACTATCTCATCAGGCATTCTTACACCTTGCCAAACGCTTCTCTGACCTAGTGGAGTTCCTCGATAAAGCCCAAGCAGCAAACCCTTTCCCCGGATCTTTAATTTCTCAAGATCTTCTGAGGTTGGGACATCTTCTACTGTAATAGCGACATTATCGATCTTGTCCCTAAATTTCTGCGGGATATTATAGTAAGCCTTATTCACCAAATCTTCGAATTTCTTTCTGTTCACTTATCTAACCCACCATATTTATTATGAAATCGATTAAAATACTATATCATGTTTTGATAGCTTTCAATGCTTTTTCAGAATATATGATGCAACTTTTTTGTACCGTTTGTTATCATATGAGTAAATAGATTATGAGGCGAGATATGTATAACTTATTAATAATTATTCCGATGCTGGTTCTGCTTTTTGTATTCTATACTTTTCTGTCACCGGTTGATTCAAGAGAAAACAATTCTTCTATTCAAATAGCTGAACTACAAAATATAAAAGACGCGCCTGTAGAACTTGGACAGGTTGACTGGAATAGAAATTTTGATGAAGCGGTTATAAAAGCAAAAGATCAAAACAAACCATTACTTGTTTTGTTTCAAGAAGTTCCCGGGTGTAGTACTTCCTCGGGTTATGGGAAGGATGTTTTAAGCCATCCACAAATTGTTGAAGCAATAGAAACACTTTTTGTGCCTGTAGCAATCTATAATAATCATAGTGGAGAAGATGAACGAGTTCTAAATTCATTTGGAGAGCCTTCCTGGAATAATCCTGTTGTGAGGATCATTACACCTAATAAAAAAGAGCTTGTTTCAAGATTAAGTGGTGATTACACAAAGGCAGGTTTGGTAAAGTCAATGATCACAGCATTGCAAAATGGTAATAAGCCTGTCCCACTTTATTTAAAACTTCTGTCTCAAGAGTTAAATGTAAATTCAGGGAGATCAGAAAATGCAGTTTTTGCTATGCACTGCTTTTGGGTAGGTGAAGGGAAGCTTGCGAATGTTCATGGTGTTCTTTCTACCAACCCCGGTTTTATGGAGGGTCATGAAGTTGTCGAGCTTGAGTTTAATCCTGAAATCATTTCATATGGCGAGTTGGTCAAAAAAGCCAGGAGTCAAAATGTAGCAAGACATGTATTCACAGAGAATTCTGAGCAGGGTTTCATAGCAAAAGAAATTGTGGGAGAGAGCTCTGTTTCTCCAAAAAGCACTTTCCGATCTGACAGCAGACCTAAATATTATTTGTCAGGCACTTCTTATAAATACGTGCCCATGACTAATACACAAATTGCTAGAGTAAATGCTGCAATCGGAGGATTTCAGTCACCAGATATTTTTTTGTCGCCAAGACAACTGACACTATATAAATATATAGAAAGCCATAAGGATCTGAACTGGCCAAATCTAGTTAGTAATTCTGATTTCATTTCTAGTTGGAATAAGACTATTTCTTTACTTAACACACAAATCAGTAAACGATGACTATTTGCTGAAGTTTGATTCTCTATAATCGTTAACAAAGCTAATTAAGTCTGGAAAGAATTCTATGAAGTTTTCTTCAAACTCCTCATAATTAGCTTTAATATCATCTAGTCCGTCTTTTATTGGTTTGGCTTTCTCAAAACGGCTCAATCGTTTCGAGATGGCATTAAGAGCTAGTCCTACAGTATCTATATTTTTATAGGAGCCAAGCCAGTCGTCCTGGATCATATAAGGCAATCGATCTCTTAGCTTTTGTGGAAGAGTTGGTTCGTGATCAAGGAGAACTCCATAAACTCTATTTGTAAAGTCATGTAGTTCTAATTCTGAGTAATCTGACCAGTTTTTAGCTAAAAAGTGATCAAAGCTCATATCAACTATAATTCCGGCAAACCTTCTTCTCTCTGGTTGTAGGAGTTTCTTGCAAGCCAAGAAATTGGGATGGGAGTCGGTATAAAGATCTACTTTTCTATGGGTTTTAATGCCTTTAATGATCTCGGGGCTATACTGCTCTTTGAGACGACCTTTGACAAAATCTCCCAGTAGATTTCCTAGTAATGATTCATCTGAATCTTCTGCTAAATATAAATGAGCTAAATAGTTCATTGTGCCTCTTTAAGGGCATATTGTGTAAATCTTAATAAATAAGATTACTGAAAATCTACCGGGAAAAGTTTGTTTAGTTAACTTCTACTAATTCGACATCAAAAATAAGTGTTGAATTTGGTGGAATAACTGGTGGATAACCGTTAGGTCCGTATCCTAGATCTGGAGGAATAATAAGCTGGCGTTTGCCGCCTACTTTCATATCTGCGATTCCTTCATCCCAGCCTTTAATTACCCGACCTACACCGAGTGGAAATTCAATTGGCACACCTCTTTTAACAGAGCTGTCAAACACGGTTCCGTCTTCTAATTTGCCGGTGTAATGGACTTTTACATTTTGTCCTTTTTCAGGCTTATCCCCAGTACCCTCTTCAATTACTATATATTGTAAGCCTGACGCTGTTGTCTGAATATCTCCTGACATTTTCTCCTCCTTTGAGATTGCATTTGTACTTAAGTTAAATGAAACAGCAAAGATTAAAACCAATAAAGAAAAAGCTATACGACTATTTTTCATGATAGATATCATTATAACCTCCGTTTTGTTTGTGTTGATTTAAATCGGTGTATAACCTATGGAATAATACTTTACCTTATACTAACCATTAAACCATATCTATTTTCCTTTAAAAACAGGATTTCTCTTTTCAAGGAAAGCTTTCATACCCTCTGTTCTATCATCGGTATCAAAACATGAAATAATCAGTGTCTTTTCTAGATCTAGAGCCGATTGCAAGTCCATTTCTGACCCTGTATTTATAGCTTCTTTAGCGGCGCTTACAGCAAGCGGTGCTCGTTTGGCAATTGCCCCGGCGAGCTCCATTGCCTCTTTCATAATTGCTTCATGTGGAACCACTCTTTCTACAAGACCGGACCTTAGAGCCTCTTCGGCACTAATCATCTCTCCCGTGTAGATAAGTTCTTTAGCTTTAGCATTGCCCATTATTCTTGTAATTCTTTGTGATCCTCCCCAGCCTGGGAATATTCCAAGTTTAACCTCGGGGAATCCAAGTTTAGCTTTTTCTGATGCAATTCTTATATCACACGCAAGAGCGAGTTCACATCCTCCCCCCAACGCGTATCCATTTACGGCCGCTATTGAAGGACATGGGTTATTTTCAATTAGGTCATAAATTTTATGCGCGTAATCTACATACTCTCTAAAGTCTGAACTGCTCATCTCGCTCATCTGAGCAATATCGGCTCCAGCGACAAATGCTTTATCTCCTTCGCCAGTAATTATTAAGACTCTTAAGTTTTCTTTTGAAAGATCATTCTCAACGAAATTACCCAGATCTTTGAGAGTATCCCAATTTAATGCATTTAAAGCTCTAGGACGGTTAATTGTGAGGATGCCTACTGCACCATCTTCCTTTTTGAAATTGATATATTCATATCCCATTTGATTCCTCTTCTTAAGTTATTTTTTTGAAAAAATTAGTTATAGCAAAGTGTCTTTAATAAATCTTTGTATAAGAAAGCGTGCTTTTGACTTTAAGAGTATTAGGATTTTTAGGCATTAGTTTTAGTTTTTTTGACTTTGCGTTTAGGTTTTGTTGGAATATTATCGGGATGAGTTTCTAAATCTTCGATTTTTTCTTCCAATTTGGCTATTTTTAATTCGAGAGCATCAATAGTGTTTATGAGCTTATCCATTTCATCTCTTTCCGGGACGTTTCTCTGTTCTAAAGACTGCTCCATAAAAACTTGAACATAATTTTTAAATTCTGAGGATTTCTCAACAGCTCTATCCATAAGTGGACTATTGAACCATATGTCCATCATCTTATGGGTGGATTCTTCCCATGATTCATAAAGTTTTTTGAAGTACCCTAGATAATAAACCTCATCAAGTTCTTTCTTCTTAGCCAAACTTATTCTCCTTAAGCGAACTGATTTCTAACATTCTGTGATATTAGTATTAGATTGGATATTTAATTAGTATTAACCGAGGAAATCGTGTTGTCCAGGGGCAATATATCCTATGACAAATAGAGTGAAGAGGATAATAGCGAATCCAAGAATTGCTCCCCAGGCGGCTTTTCTTCCTTTCCAGCCGGATGACAACCTTCCATGTATAAGTACGGCATATAAAATCCACATTACCATAGACCAGATTTCTTTATGTCCCCATACCCACTCGCTACCAAAGATTTCCTTTGCCAGCAAAAATCCTAGGGCAATTCCTATTGTTACAAGTGGGAAACCTATAATAAGACAAAGATGATTGATTCGATCCAGAGTTGTAAGTGAAGGGAATTTTGTTAAAAAACTTCCAACATGTTTAGATTTAATCTTATTTTCTTGAAATATATATAGGACTCCTGATATAAACGCAACGGTGAATAAAGCTTCACCTAGCAATATAAGTGCTATATGTATAAGTATCCATGGATTACTCAAGGTCGGATTTATCTCAATAATTCCTTGGGGTATGATAACATGTGGGAGTGTCAAAATAAATGCGAGTGGAGCAGCAAATGCGCCAAGTAGTGAGGCTTTAAATTTAAATTGAGAAGCTATGTAAACAAGCGATATAAACCATGCAAAGAGGTAAAGTGTTGTATCAAATCCCTGAACTAAAGAGTTCCCCTTGGTATATATATATATCAAACTTACTGTTTGTAGAGCAGCACCTGCAAAAATGAAATAGAAGCCTAACTTGGGCAAACTTTGACCTTTGGTCCAGAAATGGCTTCCATAAAAAATTGATGAAAGAAAATAACAGAGAACTACAATCCAGTACCAGTCCATATCTATATTTTATTTATCATGCGAGTAAATACAAATAAAGCTCTTAAATTATTAGATTAAGGATCTATTATAGCTTCTAGGGTTAGTTTCCTTTTAGACTTTCAGCTTGGTAATAAGTCGTTAGTGAGTCAATTAGCTCGTCAAGCTCTCCACTCAGTATTGCTTCAATTTTGTAGAGTGTAAGATTTATTCTATGGTCTGTGATTCGACCGTCACGGAAGTTATAAGTCCTTATTTTTTCACTCCTCTCCCCGCTTCCAACCTGAGTTTTCCGTTCATCAGCAAATTCAAGCTTCCGTTTTTCTTCTTCAATCTCAAAGAGTTTTGCTTTTAACATTCTCATAGCATGAGCACGGTTTTTATGCTGCGATCTTTCATCCTGACACTGAACAACGATTCCTGATGGAAGGTGGGTAATTCTTATTGCAGAGTCAGTTTTATTAACATGCTGACCACCTGGTCCCGAAGCCCTGTATGTATCTATCTTTAAATCTTTCTCGTCAATGTCAATCTCTACATCGTCCGGTTCAGCTAGGATTGCCACAGTTGCAGTGGAGGTGTGGATTCTGCCACTCGTTTCGGTTGAAGGGACTCTTTGAACCCTGTGTACTCCGCTTTCATACTTTAGCTTGCTATATACCTTCTTTCCTTCGATAGATGCGACGACTTCTTTTAGTCCGCCAATTCCCGTTTCGCTAATATTCATAACCTCTACTTTCCATTTATTCTCTTCCGCATAGCGTGAGTACATTCTGAATAGGTCTCCAGCGAATAGCGCAGCTTCATCTCCACCAGTTCCAGCTCTTATTTCAAGAAAGACATTTTTACCGTCATTTGGATCTTTTGGCAGGAGTATGATGCGTAATTGTTCTTCCAGACTATCCCGTTCTATTACCAAGTCGTCTATCTCGACTTGAGCTAACTCAGCTAAATCTTTATCTTTTAGTAGGCTTTGGTTATTCTCAATTTCCTCAAGAGTATGCTTGTACTTGCGATATATGACTATTATCTCTTCGAGGTCCGAAAGCTCTTTAGAATATTGATGGATATCCGAGGGAGAAATGTCTGGTTGACTAAGATTTTGCTCAATCTCTGTATATTTTGTCTCGACATCTTCAAGTCTTTTTAACATTGAACTTTCTGCCATTTCGCCTTTTATCTTCACACATCTTGCAAAAATTTCAAGATAAGATTAAACTTGTGGTGGTAAGACAATGGAAACAATGGATATTCTTGAGAATAAAATTAAGGAAGCTTTGTCTAAGAAGACAAAGTTAGAGGCAGACCATAGATATCTTTCTGATGAAGTTCTGAAGCTTCGTGAGAGTATTGAAAAGCTTGAGAAGGAAAGAGATGACATGAAACTTAAGCTTGATAGGGTAATTGAAAAAGTAGAAATCTATTTAAGCAGGTCAGAGGCTTAAAGTGAAACGTCTAAAAATCAGGTTTTTTGATAATGACTATATAATAAAAACGGATGCAGAAGAGGACTATGTCCAAAAAATAGCGTCCTTTATTGAGAATAAGGTTAAAGAAATTTCAAAAGTTGAAAATCAAATGGTGGTGCCTCGCTCGTTTCTTTTAGCTATGCTCAAGATTACTGATGATTATTTTAGAGTAGAAAAAGATTTCGAGGAATTTAAAGATCGTGCTGAGGAAAAATCAAACAGGTTGTTACAAATATTGGAAAGCTCCCTTACAGAAAGCGAATCATTTAGTTCCAGTGATGGAACACGTAGAGAGGAAAGCGGAAGAGAAGAATTGGAAGACTCCTTTAAACATAGATGATGGTTGGAAAAAGAAGTCGTTTTTCTCCCTAACGAATACAGGGAGTTTCAATATTAAGTTAGAAAAAGATAGCATTAGAGATAGCGTTGCTAAGCAAAGGTTTGCGCTCTCTGATGTTGAGGTTGAAGAAAAAAGTCTACTAATTTCGGATAATCTTTATAGTTTAGAATCATTTAAACTCTCCAAGCGTATTGCTCTTTATTCCCCAATTCTAAATGAAGTCAGGACTGAGTCGATATTCATTAATGCGATTCAAACAGAGAAAGAAGTTTATTTCCCTAGAGTAAATGGCTCTTCTCTGGACTTCCATAGAGTTCATAATTTAGAGCAGCTAAAACCAGGCAAATTTGGTGTTTTAGAACCTGAAATTACTTCGTTTAAGGCACATATCAAGGAGATAGATGTTTTTATCATCCCAGGGCTAGCATTTGATCGTTTTGGTAACAGACTGGGATATGGGAAAGGCTATTATGATAGAGCCTTAGTTGATATTACAGAGGAAAATAAAATAGGCCTTTGTTATAGTTTTCAAATATTTGACTCCGTACCGTCTAATGAGAATGATCAGAGAGTCGGGACCATAATTACGGAGAAAGATATAGTATTTTCTAGGAGAAATTTAGGAGGAAAATAATATGTCGGCATGGATAGTTATCATGGTGGCTGCTATATCATTAGTTTTAGGTTTTGCAATTCACTACCTTTATAGACAAATTGAGTTAAGAAAGAATATAGGTATAAAAAAAGACGAAGCTGAAACTATTATAGAGCTTGCCAATAAAGATGCAGAAAAGATTAAAATTCAAGGCGAATTAAAAGCCAAAGAGGTCCGCGAGAAAAGAATTGCAGAATTGGATCGTGAATCTCGGGAAAAGCAAAAAGAGTTTTCCAAAGTTGAAAAAAGACTCCAGAAGCGTGAAGAGGTTCTTGATAGCAAGATTGAAACTTATGAAAAGAAAGAGAAAGAGGTTAATGCTATAGAACGTGATATGGCACAAAAAGAACGAGCGCTTGAAGAAAAAGAAAAGGAGCTAGATGCAGTTGTAGATGAAGCAAAGAAGAAAATAGAAGAAATAGCTGGAATGACTCAGGAAGCTGCTAAGACTGAGCTTATTAATATTATTGAGGATGAAGGAAGGCATGAAGCTGCTAAAAAGCTTAAACAAATTGAGGATCAGCTAAATGAAGATGCCGAGCGAAAAGCCAAGGATATTATTGCTCTAGCTATAGGAAAATACGCTGGTGAATATACAAGTGAGAAGACAATATCTGTAGTAAATCTTCCCAATGATGACATGAAAGGGCGAATAATTGGGCGTGAGGGAAGGAATATCCGTTCAATTGAAGCTAGAACAGGCGTTGATATTATTATTGATGATACCCCGGAAACAGTAGTAGTATCTTCACTTAATCCTGTCAGGAGAGAGGTTGCCAGGATATCACTTGAGAAATTAATAGATGACGGACGTATTCATCCAACCAGGATTGAAGAAATAGTTTCCGATGTAGAGAAGCAAATTGAGCGTGAGATTCAAAAATCAGGCGAAGAAGCTCTCTTTGACCTTGGGATAGGGAGCATGAATCCAGAGCTTGTTAAACACGTCGGAAGACTAAAATACAGAACGAGTTACTCTCAGAACATACTTAACCATTCAATAGAAGTAGCCTTTATTTGCGGTATCCTGGCTGCTGAAATAGGTTTTGATATAAAGCTCGCAAAAAGAGGTGGATTGCTTCACGATATTGGTAAGGCAGTTGATCACGAGCTAGAAGGTTCTCATGTCGATATAGGAGAAGATCTTGTAAGAAAGTACGGTGAATCCGATGAGATCATTCAAGCAGTTGCTGCTGCTCATGACCCTCAGCCGCAGTCTCTCTTGGCTATTCTTTGTCAGGCTGCAGATGCTATCTCCGCTGCAAGGCCAGGCGCCAGAAGAGAAACTTATGAAGCCTATGTGAAGAGGATTGAAGACATAGAGAACATTGCAAGCTCTTTTAGAGGAGTTGAAAAGTGTTATGCCATCCAAGCAGGTCGTGAAGTGCGCGTGATAGTAGAGAGTACAAAAGTAAACGACGAAGAGGGTGCTCTGCTTTCTCATGAAATAGCGCAGAAGATTGAAAAAGAAGTAGCTTATCCGGGGCAGGTAAAGATTACTGTTATCAGGGAAGTTAGAGCTACAGCAATTGCAAGTTAAATAAAATAATCTCCTCCCCCAATCGCGGGGGAGGAGTAATTTGAATTGACCCCCCCCAGCTTCAATCTATCTCAGGCTTATCTAAGCACTAATTCGTAGGCGGACACTGTCCGCTGTGTCCATATTGACTTTATATCTTAAAAGTTAGATAATGAACTCAATGGCGTAGTATTCTTTTCCAAATCAACCAATCTTAATTTTTATCCGAGGGAGGACAGGATGAAGACTATCTTAACATTGAGCAAGGCAGCTCTATTCTCAACAGCAATATTTGCTTTACTACTCTTTTTAAGCACTGCATCCTTTGCCGCACCTGAGGAGACAGTAACCAATACAAACGATTCAGGCCCAGGATCACTGAGGCAAGCTGTATTGGATGTAGATCCAACGGGTGTTGTAATCTTGGATCAGCAGTCTTTGTCAGGTATGTCAATAAATCTAACTTCAGGCCCAATTATTATAAATAAAGCGTTAGCTATAAGAGGTTTTAAGAGAGATGAGATAACAATAGATGGTACGGGACTTCCAGTTGGTGCGATAGTCCTAAATGTCGTTTCTGGTGGTGGATTATTTAGAGATTTTACTATAAGAGCCGGAACTTCAGGCACTGGTCTTAATATTGAGAGTGGGGCAACTGTTAATCTAAATGACGCAAGGGTTTTTGATGGCGTAGTAAATGTAGAAGTTGCAGCAGGAGGAGAACTCACTAGTCGTAGAACTATTTACGAGTCTACAAATTCTGGAAGTATTCTTGTCAATGGAGGAACTTCTGGAACAGATGAGGGCGGTTCCGTAGAATTAGAAGATTGTATAGTAAGAGACAGTGTAAATGGTATAACTCTCTTAGGGGGATTTGCTGACAATGCAGAGGGTGGAAAAGCAATGATTATAGGTACAGTTTTCTCAGGTAACAACTTAGCTGGTGTTTTTGTTGGCGGAGGTCAATCTGACATGGCTGAGGGCGGCGATGCCACTGTGATCAACTCTCTCATTACAGATAATACAGCTGGTATATTTGTAGGTAGTGGGGAAAATATTGACCCTACATTTGGCGGGATTCTTGAATTAATCAACTCAACTGTTGCAGCTAATACCGGCACTGGAGTTTTGGTAGAAGGTGGCAACAACTCAAACGAAATGGGCGGTATAGCCAATATCTCGTTTAGCACAATTATAAACAACGGGCCAGGATTAGCTATTACACCTGCTGTTAACGGTACTTCAGGTATGGTAGATGTGAAAAATACTCTGGTTGTCAATAATATTACTGCTGACTGTTCCTCAGATCCAGGGGATATGGTGGCTACTGGAACAAATTTTGATACAGATGGGACATGTAATGCACTCGATCCTGATTTTACAATGACAACAAGTATGGCTCTTAACATGGGTATGCTAGGCACATTCGGTGGTTCAACAGATACCGTTCCACCAGTAGCTCCGAGTGTTGCAATTGATGCAGTTACAGACTGCACTGATGTGAATGGAATGCCGGTTAATCAAGATGGCAGAACATTTACACGCCCGTTTGGACCTAATTGTGATGTTGGAGCTGTTGAGGTTCAGCCAATTGGATCTCTCACTATTAATAAAACTTCAATTCCACCGGGGCTCATTGAGTTCTTGTTTGGAGGGACAGGTTTCCCTGACGGATGTATCTTCGATTTTAGCTTTGTTATGGATGACGGGGACAGTTTCTCATGTGTAATTCCAACAGGTCAGTATTTCGTTGAAGAGTTTTTCCTAGCACCTGGAGGCGTGAATATCACTTGTGATGAGACACCTGTAAACCAAACATTTGAGAGCGTAACCTTAGATATAGCTGAGGGAGATGATGTTACTTGCACCTTCGCAAACAATACACTTCCTCTTCTATTAAATCCAATATTCCCTGGGATAAAAAATAACGTGAACTCTATGACAGCTTTAGATGCAACACCTGGAGGGCAAGTAGCGTTTGTATGGGGATTTCAGCCCGGCTCATTTACAGTTGGCGGATCAATATGCAACGGAATCGAGCTTGGTATATTCCCTCTTCAGCTCCTGGGCTTTGTTAATGCCGATGGGAGCGGAGTTGCGAACTTTCCATTCTTTGTTCCGTCGCTCGGAAATGTGGCACAGGTATATACTCAGGCTGTCGATATACCAACCTGCCGGACGAGCGATGTAGTAGAGAACATTCTGGGAAATAATTAGGCGACACATAGCGCGCATGCAGACAAGTTCTAGGTAGCATTGTTTAAGCCAAATACCAGCCTATCAATTGTCATAAGCCATATACCCTAATTCCGCTATTGTAGTTATTTCCTTAAACCGGTGATCTAATGGAATTGCATCGGTGCGCTTACGGGGAATGCCCGCAATGTTTAGAGGATTAAAAGTTTGGTATGGAGTATTTTCGGACAGGCTATGTGTTTAGTTTTGAAAAATCGGCAATTTTGAAAAACAGGTTCTTTATGTGAGCTAACATAGAGAGCCTATTTTCTTTTATCTTAGGATCCTCGTCCATTACCATTACATTGTCGAAGAATTTATCTACCGGCTCTTTTAATTCTTTCATGTGTAAAAGTGAATCCAGGTAATTCTTGTCTACTATCTTAGCTTCCACTTTTTTACGGACGTCGTTTAACGAGATATGAAGTTGTTTTTCAGCATCCTCTATCAAATGATTATCAGAGATATCGTTACCTGAATGATCTTTTACAATATTGACGACTCGTTTAAATGCAGACCCAAGAGCTTCAAAATCAGTTGCTTTTCTAAATTCGGTAAGCGCTTCGATTTTTCTCTTTGAATCTAATATATCGTCAAATCCAACTGAGATTACCGCTTCTACAACATCTTGCTCATATCCTTCAGCAGTCATAATGTTGCGAAATCTTTCTGCCATAAAAGCTATTATAGTCTCTAATGTATTATCTAAAGAATCCGAGAATTTACTCTCAGTTTGATCAATAATAGATTTTAGGCTGATCTCGAAAAATTTTCTTAAGCTCACATGAAAATTCTTTTCCAGGACGATGTTTATGATTCCTATTGCCTGACGTCTAAGAGCATAGGGGTCAGAAGTTCCTGTAGGAATGAGTCCTGATATAAAGCATGAGGCTATGTTATCTATTTTATCAACAATGCTTAATACAGAGCCGTAATCAGTTTCCGGGAGGTCTCCGTCGCGCCCAGTGGGCATATAGTGTTCTTCTATAGCCTTTGCCACTTCGGGTGTTTCCCCAGAAATCTCTGCGTAGTATTTACCCATGATTCCCTGGAGCTCTGGAAATTCAAAGACCATCTGTGTTGCTAGATCAGCTTTTGATAAAAATGCGGCCCTTACAATATGTCTTGTATTATTTTCAAATCCGAGATTATTACCTATTTCATTTGCCAATATTTTAAGACGCTCTGTTTTATCATAGTATGAACCAACATCTGATAAGTAGACCATTCCTCTTAGGTCTTCAAGTTTGTCCCATAGAGGCGCGCTTTTATCATCATCATAGAAGAATCTTGCGTCAGTGAATCTGGCTCTTATTACTCTCTCATTTCCTTTGCTTACTACATCCGTATTATCTACTGGAGTGCCGCAAACAAAAATAAAATGTGGAAGTAATTCATCTTTATTAGTTTTAGAAAAAACAGGGAAATACTTCTGGTGATTTTTCATCACACTTATCAGTACTTCTTTGGGAAGAGATAGAAAATCTTCTTCAAAATTACCTTTTAGAACTACCGGGATTTCGACTAAATTGCTGACGGTCTCTAAGAGGTCGGCGTCTTCTGGAATGTAACCGCCTATTTTATCAGCGAGCTCAGCTGTCTCAGTATTTATAGTTTCTCTTCTCTTTTTCTGATCTATGATTACATAACCTTCTTTCATGCCTTCTAAGTATTCATCCCAATTTGCTACTTTGAATGCTTTTGGATGCATGAATCTATGACCATAGCTCTTGTTAGAACTTTTTAGGTTTTCAATATTAAACGTTATAGTTTTTCCGCCGAAAATTGCAAGTATCCACCTAAGTGGTCTTACAAATGTTACATCTCCATCACCCCATTTCATAGATTTCCTAAATGGTAGAGATGTTATTAATGATGGTAGTATTTCCTTTAAAATTTTGTCTGTCTTTTGACCTTTTATTTTTCTCTTTACTGCTAGAAACTCTCCTCTATCTCGTTTAACAGTAGTGAGCTTTTTAATATCAACCCCTTGAGCTTTAGCAAATCCTAATGCGGGCTTAGTTGGGTTTCCATTATCGTCAAAAGCAATCTTTATTGGCGGACCAAAAGCCTCTTCTGTTCTATCCTCTTGTTTTTCAGGGAGTCCTTCAACTCTAAGCGTAAGCCTTCTGGGAGTTCCATGACTTTCTATACTTTCAAAGTTGAGGGAGTTTTCCTCAAGGGCTTTTTTTGCTAAGGAAGATAAATCTGCGATAGCATAATCTAGAAATCCGGCTGGTATTTCTTCTGTACCTATTTCAAGTATTAACTCTTTTGCCATGGGTTCTTTTTCAATAGGGGAAATCCCATTTCCTCCCTTTCAAGTAAATATGCTTCTGCGCATTTTTTTGCAAGTGCCCTAACTCTTCCAATGTATGAAGCGCGTTCTGATACACCAATTGCTCCTCTAGCATCGAGCAAGTTGAATGTGTGAGAGCATTTCAGGCAATAATCATAAGCGGGAAGCGGTAACCTCTTTTCCGCTAAACTTGAGCACTCAAGCTCAAATTTTTCAAAGAGGTCTCTTAACATTTCAGGGTTGGACTCTTCAAAGTTATATTTTGAAAATTCATATTCATCTCTATGGTGAATCTCTCCGTATGTTATACCCTTTGTCCATTCAAGGTCATATACGCTTTCGACTCCCTGTAGATACATTGCTATTCTTTCCGTACCGTATGTTATCTCTCCGGAGACAGGTTTCAGATCAATTCCACCTGCTTGTTGAAAATATGTGAACTGAGTGATTTCCATTCCGTCAAGCCATACTTCCCATCCGAGTCCCCATGCTCCTAAAGTGGGGGATTCCCAGTCATCCTCTACAAATCTGATGTCGTGTGCCAGAGGGTCAATGCCCAAATGCTTTAGACTTTCCAGGTATAAATCCTGAATATCGATTGGCGAGGGTTTTAGAAGCACCTGGAATTGGTAGTAATGCTGTAGTCTGTTGGGATTATCCCCATATCTTCCGTCAGTTGGGCGGCGGGAAGGTTCTACATAAGCAACTTGCCAGGGTTCTGGGCCAAGGCATCTGAGAAAAGTAGCAGGATGAAACGTTCCCGCTCCTTTTTCAAGGTCGTAGGGCTGCATAACAATACACCCTTTTTTAGCCCAAAATTCCTGCAGTCCTAATATTAGTTCTTGAAATGTCATTTGTTATCTCGAATATTATCCCGAAAACCCTCCTCTCAAAATATGAGGGAGAATAATACCATTATTAATCCTTTTTGGAAGTTAGATCATATTTCTTTACTAAGTTCAGTCATAATATCAGCAGCTGATTTTATTTCTCTTACAACTCCTACCGACCTGCTCGCATAAAGCGCCATAGCTTCAATATTTCCAGTGGTTTCTTTGGTTGGTAGCGCTATGCTTCCTTTTGGAATCGGCTTTTTAACTCCTGCAAGATCCCGTTCGCCTACAATATCTCCTTCAAACTCGTTTACTTCCTCAACGCATGATTTGAGTACACGGTGATGTGCATTGGGCCATCCTACCGAGAATGTTTCCGTAAGCACAGTGTCCTTGGCCCCTGCATTAATAACTGCTTGAACATATTTGGGATGTGCGCCTGATTCTTTTGCTGCAAGAAACCTTGTTCCAATCCGTACAGCAGAGGCGCCCGCTTTTAAAACCTCCGCTACATCTTCTGCTGTACCAATTCCTCCTGCTGCAATGACCGGGATGTTTACAGAGTTCAGGACTTCTGAAAGTAAAGACGAAAGTTTGATATTGCCTCTGACATGTCCTCCCGCTTCTACACCTTGAGTTACAATCAGATCACAGCCCGCTTTCTCTGCCTGGATTGCTTCTTTTTTTGAACCAATTTGCCAACACACAAGTGCTTCACCCTTATGGACAGTTTCAATTAAACTTAAATCCGGGTCTCCGTAGAAGAACTCTACTAGTTTAGATTTTGATGCTGCTATTTTTACACAGTCCTTATCTAAGAACGGCATTAGAAAATTAACCCCAAAGGGCTGACTAGTCAGCTCTTTTAAATTTTCTATGGTATCGCTCAGATATTCAGGAGACATATGTGTTCCAGAGATCATTCCAAGACCACCTGAGTTGGAAACAGCAGCAGCGAGATCAATGGTATTAATCCCAGGCATACCGGCTAGTTGTATAGGAACATCACATCCTACTAGTTGAGTAAAAAGTTTTCTAGTCATAAGCTCTTAGAATTTAATATCTTATCATGCAGGGGATATTCCTCTAATAGATTTAATCAGGTATGTTTCATTTTCTAAATGGCAAAGACGACTTATAAAAGTTCTGGGGTAGATATTGACGCGGGAAATCTGTTCGTAGATTTGATAAAACCCCTTGCAAAGTCCACAGCAAATAAGAATGTTTTGGGAAAGCTCGGAGGGTTTTCCGGCGCTTATGAACTTCCAAAAAAATATAAGAACCCAATTCTGCTTGCCGCGGCAGATGGAGTGGGCACCAAGCTTAAAATCGCTTTTATGACGGGCAAGTTTGATACCGTGGGCATTGATCTAGTCGCAATGAATGTTAATGATATTGTTACTTGTGGCGCAGAGCCTCTATTCTTTCTTGACTACATAGCCACATCAAAGCTAACCCCTGAAGAGGGGGTCAATATAGTAAAAGGCATTGCTGCGGGCTGTAAACAGGCCGGGTGTGCTTTGCTCGGTGGCGAAACCGCAGAGATGCCGGGGTTTTATAGAAAGGATGAATTTGATCTGGCGGGGTTTGTCGTTGGAATTGTAGATAAGACTGCGGTAATTGATGGATCTTCGGTAAAAGTCGGAGATGCTGTTATTGGTATCGCCTCTAGCGGCCTTCATTCAAATGGTTATTCTCTTGCTAGAAAAGTTTTATTAGGAAAGAATAAATTTAGTCTTTCTGATAAGCCAAAACCTCTTAGGCGTACTTTGGCCAATGAGCTGCTTGAACCAACTAAGATATATGCGAAAACACTACTTTCTTTAATGAAAATTTATAAGCTAAAAGCTATGGCCCACATTACCGGGGGAGGGCTGCTAGAAAATATCCCCAGAGTTTTACCCAAAACCTGTGCTGTTGAAATAGATTCCTCCA
Organism: Thermodesulfobacteriota bacterium; assembly: GCA_021604765.1. GTDB lineage: Bacteria > Desulfobacterota_D > UBA1144 > Nemesobacterales > UBA2774 > CR02bin9. The sequence continues at coordinate 79,909 of BQJP01000005.1, read as the reverse complement.
CTTGGCGGATGCCCCCCATTATGAAACTGATCCAAGAACAAGGGCAGATTGACCAAGAAGAAATGTATAGAACTTTTAACTGTGGTATAGGGATGGTTATTGTTGTAAATTCCAAAGATTCAAAAAAAGTTCTTACACGATTACAAAAGCTTGGAGAGAAGGCCTCTCTTATTGGAGAAGTGAGAAAGAAGAAAAGGAACCAAGATCAAGTTGTTATAGTATAGTTCTTGCTACCCTAAAAAATTCTCCTTCCAGTATATTCGAAAGTTGCTCTAATATTTAATTTTTCAAGCCCGCCCCAGCTTGCAGGGAACGGTGCAAAGGGGGCCGCTGCATTAATAGCTCTAACCGCCTCATTATCAAGTCGGGCATATCCTGATGATGTAATTAACTGAACACCTTCTAAATAACCGTCACTCTTTATTGTAAACACAAGAAAAAGCGTTCCATATTCCCCTCGTTGTGCAGATGCCCTAGGATATGTCCAGACAGATTCGATTTGCCTCTTCATTTTAATGAAGTAAGACAGGTATTTAAACTCTGTGGTGCTGAGATCTACAGTCTCTTCCTTTTTCTGCACATTTGGGGCTCCCCTAAAATCCTGGGGGGTTCTTTGGTTCTGAGGTAGTGTTTGGGGTTGTGGGGCTGAGCTAAAGAGTTGCTCTTTAGTTAGATTGGGCAGTTCCTTTTTGCTTTGTTTCTTTTCATTCTTTAATTGTTTCTCCGGCAATGAAGCAACTTCTTTTTTTCTGGTTATATCTGACCTAGTAATTTGCTTTTTCGGCTCTTCTTGTTGTTTTTTCTCAACTTTTTTGGGCTGCTCTTTTGGTTTAACTGCCGGTTTTGGTTTAGTAGGTGGCACAGGAGGTGTGCTTACTGACTGTTTTGTGAAATTGTCTCTGGTTTTCTCCTCTACTACTTCCCTGTTCCTCTCAGCCAATCTCTTAGTAACCTTAGGAGGTTTTGTTTCTTTTTCTTTTGGAACTGGTAGTTCCGTAATTTCAATAAATTCCGGCTGTTTCTTTTCTTCTTGCGCTATTGTATCCCTTAAATTTAATATATCTATTAGGTAAAGGTGAACAAAGAGTAAAAATAGGATAAAGATTACCGTTGACCCCAAAATATAGGGCATGAGTGTATTTCTGCGGCGCTTTTTCCTTCTTCTAATATGTAATTGCTTCACCATGTATTATTTTACCACTCGGTACTTTTAAATACTACCGATTAATAATGGGTTCTCAGTCAAAGTTCATAAACAACTTTAAGATTGAGGAGTTCCATCCAGATGGTCCTATTCCGTAGGCATGTACCAAATTTGGCAGGTTCATATGTGATTCATAGGAGCCGCTTGGCTTTTGAACTATTATTGGAATGTCCACTGTTTCTAGCATTGGGAGATCATTTAGACTGTCACCGATACCTACTGTTTTAATGTCATCGAATTCAGATTTATATATGTTTGTCAAAATTTTGACTGCCTTACCTTTATCATTTCCTCCAAGAATATGGTGAAATCTGCCACCTCTAGTATGCCTGTAACCTTTTAGATTAATTTTGTCTTCGATAGTTGCAGTATATTTCTCACTCTCAGGAATAATAAAAGGTTCGCTATGATCACGCACCATGGCTAATTTAGCTGTATCTTTGTCAAGACCGGTTAATTCGGCTATTTCTTTAACATTCATATCAGAGAACCCTTTTATTTGAATTCCGGTCTCTTCACTAATCGACCTTAGTGTAGATATTAGAGTCTCTCTGGATGTCCCAAGGTCAATTACTTTGTATCCATCAACTTCTCTGTGATAATCAAACTCTTTTGAAAAGTAGGTCTTAGGAATAAAAATTCCCCCTCCGTTTTCAGAGATAAAGGGGTAATCATTATCAAGCTGCCTTCTATAAAGTTCAATTTCTTTACGGGTTTTACTGGTACATAAAATTAGAGGTATGTTTTTTGATCTAATAAGATCAAGTGCCTCGGCGGCGGCTTTAAAAGAATAAGAATCGTGATCCAGCAGTGTGCCGTCTAGATCGGAATAAATTACTACTTTAGGCATTGTCTTTTTCAACTGCGAGTTCTAGTTGATCAAGGAAATCTGGAATAGCTGATGTGACCCTGCTCCAGTTAGGGATTAGTGGAGATGCTAGCGGATCTTCTAAGAATTTTTGGCTGGCTATTCTAATTCCTTGTACGAAAGTTTCAACAGCAAGTCCTTCAGCATGTCTGTCAAAAAAGAGCCCGTTAATTGCCGCATCGTCGTTATACATCTTTATCGTATCCTGAGCTATACGTAGGTAAGTTACGTATAGGGTGTTGAAAAGACTGTCTGAAAATTGAACTCCCTCAGATGATAATGTTGTGAAAAGCGAGGTAGATATATCGGTACACATTTTTAAAAGACCGCTGTCAGCGTCGTGGGCTGAGACATCCTGGTGTTTGTGCTCGTAATTGTCTGCCAGATCTACTTGGCAAATTCTTTTCATGGAAACATTTCTAAAAACCTCAGCCAGTGATCCAACCTCAAGTCCCCAGTCTGCAGGTATACGGTTTATTCTTGCCAGATCTGCTTTCATAGAGAATTCGCCTGCTAGGGGATATCTGAAGCTATCGAGATAGACTAAGAAAGGCATATGGCCAACTATCTTTTTAAGTGCTCTTACGATAGGCGATATGAATAGCCTTGTAACTCGTCCATAAAGTCTATCGGTTACTCTGGGGTAATATCCTTTACAAAACTCATAATCCATATTGGGATTTGCAACAGGGTAGCAAAGCCTTGCTAGTAGTTCTCTGTTATATGTGAGAACATCACAGTCGTGCAGTGCTATCACTTCACTCTCTTCCCTGGCGAGTACATAACCGTAGGCAATCCAAGCAGCTCTGCCTTTACCACGCTCCCCAACATCAAGGCCGTTTTCCTTTAGTAGATTAAAAAGGGATTGGATTTGTTCTCCGTCGTCCCATATCAGTTTGTAATTTTGTGGAAGTATAGAGAAATATTCCTGAGCGTGTTTAAACTCATCTTCGCTTGCTCTTCCTATGGTTATTATTATTTCATTTAAGTAAGTAACATCCTTAATATGGTTTAATATGTTTTTTAGCGCGACTCTTTGTAGCTCTGAATAAAGACATGGGAGTACAAGCGCAATAGGACGGTTTTCAGAGAACTCGTTTAGCTCCTCTTCTAGCCGCTTAACATTATCTTTCTTTAATCTGTGTAGAGTTGATACTGTTTCTGTCTGATGAAAATCGCCCATATTTAATCCCTCGCTAATATATTAGCACACACGTTCTTGTGATACTAATGTTTTAACAGAAATTTAACAACGATTACGCCCATTACTATCAAAATAAAAAACAGTATAAGCAGAAGGTTAAAGTACTTATCTATAAAACTTCTTATTCTCTCGCCGAAGAAGTAAATTAATCCTGCCTCAATGAAAAATCTTGCAGACCGGCCGATTGCTGACGCTAAAATTAAAGATATAAGGCTAATATGAAATACCCCAGCGGTAACAGTAAAGACCTTATAAGGTATAGGTGTAATCGCCGCTCCCAAAATTGTAAGAAACTCGTTTTGTTGATACATTGTGCCTACATAATCAAATGCTTCGGGGGTGAAAACATAGGTAAAAAAGAAATTGCTCAGAAGATCCCAGAGCGCCCATCCTATGAAGTACCCAGCTATACCTCCTAGCACTGACATTGCTGAGCAAACGAATGCAAACCAAAATGCTTTTTTTGGCTTGCCTAATGAAAGAGCCATTAAAAGCGGGTCGGGAGGGACTGGAAAAAAAGAAGATTCCGCAAATGAAACTAAAGCTAGTGCTGGTACTCCATATTTTGTGTCAGCCCAGCTTAATACCCAATCGTATAATTTTCTAATCATATTATTCCTTAGTTAAATCCAGTTTCAGTTTGTCAATGTGGCCAAAGTTTGTGAGGTCAAGTCCAATTGGTGTCACTGAAACATAACCCTCTCTTACTGCTACCAGATCTGAGTTTTCTATATCCAAAAACCCTAACTCATTTCCACCAATCCAATAGTATTTTTTCCCTCTAGGGTCAACTTTTTCTACAATCGGCTCATCATATAAACGTTTCCCCTGTTTTGTTATCATGATCCCTTTTATCTCCTTTGCAGGGGCATTAGGAATATTTACATTTAGCAAAGTGTCTTTCGGGAGTCCTTTCTCTAAAACATATTTTGTGATCAAATCCGTATGATGTAGGGCATAATCAAAATTGAAATCTTCTCTTCCGGTAATGGATATTGCTATAGATGGTATTCCTAAAAGTGTACCCTCCATAGCTGCGCTTACAGTTCCTGAATAGGTAATATCATCACCGAGGTTCTCACCTTTGTTTATTCCTGAAACTACCAGATCCGGCTTTTTATCTCTTAGTATGCCGTTTACCGCTAAGTTGATACAATCTGTCGGAGTTCCATCCACCGAATATACGTATTCGGATACCTTGTCTAAACGAAGAGGGCGGAAGAGGCTAAGGGAGTGACTAACAGCGCTTTGGTCTCTATCGGGCGCTACTACATACACTTCACCCAGTTTCTTAAGCGTCTCGTGAAGTTTGTGAATACCTTCTGAATTTATTCCATCGTCGTTTGAGATTAGAATTCTTTTAGGCATAAGCTCTGAATTTTGTAGAGTAAATAGATTTAGTCAAGCAATACAAAATACATGATTAAATCATTACATTAAAGTCAACGATGAAAATGGTCGGGGTGGCCGGACTTGAACCGGCGACCCTCGGTCCCCCAGACCGATGCGCTACCAGTCTGCGCCACACCCCGATCTTATGTTCAAACTAAAATAATATTGGAATTGTTATTGGGTAATTAGCCAAGTTCTTGTTTGATGGACTTAAGTTCGGCTAATACTTCATGAAGAAGCACATTAACTTTTGTGCTCACTCTCTTTTGATTGGCTTCTTCTTTGAGCTTCTTCTTTGCGCCAGCAATGGTGAAATTCTGTTCATACAGCATATTTTTTATTTTAATTACTGTATGAATGGTATCCCTGTCATATAATCTCTGGGATTTTCTTCTTATGGGATTTATTTCGTCAAACTCGCTTTCCCAGTACCTTAGCACGTAGGGTTTGATGTCTGTGAAATCACTTACTTCGCCGATGCGGAAGTATATTTTATCTGGTAATTGTATTTCTGCTTGCTGCCCAAACATATCTTAAAATTAGTATAATTTGTATAAGAAGTCAAGTCTTTTAGAGAAAATACATAATTATTGCCGGAGCTTAGAGGTGCGCTTGACAAAATAGTGTGTTAAAAGCTATCTAGGAAATAATGAAGGTTGATATAGTTTGCAGCGCGTTTTTTGCGATAAGCTTTTTCTTCTCGGCCTTTCGCATTTTACCCTGTACTTTGGGGAATAAGCCGAAGTTTATATTCATTGGCTGAAAGTTTTTAACTTCTGTATCTGTTATGTAGGTAATGAGGGAACCTAGCGCAGTCTCCCTTGGAGGAACAATCGGAGACAGACCTCTAATTACTTTAGCGGCATTAATTCCCGCGATTATTCCCATCGCAGCTGATTCTACATATCCTTCTACGCCCAAAATTTGGCCTGCAAAAAAGAGCACGTCGTTATCTTTTACTTGCAGAGTAGGTCGAATTAACTTAGGTGAGTTGATATAAGTGTTACGGTGCATGCTTCCGTACCTCATAAATTCAGCATTCTCTAGTCCCGGAATCATTCTAAAAACCCTTCTTTGCTCAGGGTATTTAAGCTTTGTCTGAAAACCCACAATGTTATACATAGAGGCTTCTTTGTTTTCACATCTAAGCTGAACCACAGCATATGGAATTTCACCTGTTCTAGGGTCTTTAAGGCCAACAGGTTTTGCCGGTCCAAATCTTAAAGTGTCTTTACCCCTTTCTGCAATAACCTCTACGGGAAGACAGCTTTCAAAATATAGCCCTTTTTCAAAATCACGTGTTTCAATTTTCTCTGATGTAAGCAATTCATCAATAAGCTTGTAGTACTGTTCTTCATTAAGAGGGCAGTTTAGATAATCCCCTTCTTCCTGTTCTCCATTCTGATATCTTGATGCCTTATATACAATTGAGTAATCAATGCTCTCAGCGTCGATAATGGGAGAAATGGAATCGTAAAAGTAGAGGTGGTCTGAGTCTGAAAGTCGCTTGATGCTTTCTGATAGAGATTCTGAAGTAAGAGGCCCGCTTGCTATGATTAAAGGGGAGTCTAAGTTCTCAGGTATTTCTTTAAACTCTTCTCTAACAAGATCTATTAGTGGATTGCTTTCGATTTTCTCAGTTATGTACTCTGCAAATTTCAGGCGGTCTACCGCGAGAGCCTTTCCTGCGGGTACACGGTTTTTGTCGGCGGCATCGATAATGAGCGATCCAAGTTGCCTCATCTCTTCTTTTAGAATTCCGCTCGCATTGTCTAAACTATCTGACTTTAGCGAGTTGCTGCAGACAAGCTCTCCCAGGTCATTTGAGTTGTGTGCCGGCGATATTACCTCAGGGCGCATCTCTATTAATTTAACTCGCAAACCGAGCTTGGAAATCTGATAAGCAGCTTCTGAACCCGCAAGTCCTCCCCCAACTACAGTAACTTTCTGTTCATTAGACATGGCGCATATTCTACCTGAATATATTTTCTATAATGACTCTTTGAAATGTCCTTGAGTTCTACTCTCTTATTATTAAGTTACCAATACTAATGTTTCGCTCGGTATGAGAGTAAATATATAAAGTGGGTGTAACACAACAAATAACTACATCTTATATTTGCCAAAATCTCCAGCGGGCATATCGTCTAAAAGTTTGGCAAGTTTATCCTTATCTTCGTCAATTCCTATATTCTTAGATTTTTCTAAGACCTCTTCGTTAACAAAGATTGGGGAATCAGTCCTTAAAGCTATTGCGATAGCGTCGCTTGGTCTAGCGTCTAGTGTATATTCCTCAGTCTCTTTCTTTAAGTGCATTGATGCATAGAAAGTATCGTTACGAAGATCAGTGACTTCAATTTTGGAAACTAAAAATCCAAGCTTTTCTATTAAATTTTTAACAAGGTCATGAGTGATGGGCCTAAGTCGAGGGGTTTTCTCAAGCTCCATTGCGATTGAGCTTGCTTCCATAAATCCGATCCATATGGGGAGGGTCTTTTCATTTGTAGAATCTTTTAAGATTACAATTGGTGTATTTGTAAAAGGGTCAAGAGCAATGCCGGTCACTTTCATTTGTAAAAACATATATAGCCTCCTGTCTGGATTATTTTACTAATTCGCCTCTTAGAGAGTTTAAAAGACCCTCAGTAACTCTTACCTGAACTGTTTTCCCTACAAGATCCTTAGTCCCTTTAAAGTTTAAGATTCTATTATGATCAGTTCTGCCTGATAAGAAATTAGGATCATTACGGCTTTCACCTTCAACTAAGACTTCTTCAATATGACCAACCCTGCTTAGATTCTTCTTCTCTGTTATATCTTTTTGAAACGCTTGAAGCTCGGATAATCTAGCACTTGCGATATCGGGGTCCACAGTTTGCTCTTTTTCATATTCAGCTGCTGGTGTTCCAGGACGTGGTGAAAATTTAAATGAGTATGAGCTTTCAAACTCGATCTCTCTCATAAGTGACATCGTTTCTTGAAAATCCCTATCTGTTTCGCCTGGGAAGCCTATAATGATATCAGTAGAAATTGTTATATCTGGCACGGCATCTTTGAGTCTTGCAATCGTATCTACATACCACTCTCTTGTATATGTTCTCTTCATATTGCTTAAGACTTTGTTAGAGCCAGATTGAACTGGTAAATGAAGATGGTGACAGACTTGAGGTACTTCCTTCATGGCGTCGATCATTCTTTTTGTAATATCCCTTGGATAAGAAGTAGTAAATCTAATTCTTTCGAGATCTTCTATCTCTCCCGCAGCTCTAATGAGATCGCCGAATTTATAACCGTTTTCTTTCCATGAGTTAACAGTCTGTCCGATGAATGTTATTTCCTTAACACCTTTTTCAATAAGATTAGTAGTTTCTTTGAGTATATCTGGGAGCGGTCTGTTTACTTCATCACCTCTTACTTGTGGAACAATACAGTATGTGCACCTTTTGTTACATCCCTGTTGAACGGACACAAAAGCAGTGACTTTTCCCCGTTTATGATAAGGTTCGACTTCAAATAATTCCTCTAAGTCGTATGAAGTTTCGACAGTTCTTCTCTTCTGACTTTCAATATTGGAAATGATCTCGGGAAGTTTAGGTATTGCTCTTGTTCCCAAGACAAAGTCTAGGTGAGGGATTTTTTTTAAAAGCGTATCTCCGTAGAGCTGGGCGACACAACCAGAAATACCTACTATAACATCGGGCTTGTTTGCCTTTATCGACTTATATTTCCCCAAACCGCTAAATGCTTTTTGGTCCGCTTTTTCTCTGATAGCGCAGGTATTTACTATGATGATATCCGCTTTTTTCGGGTCATCAGTAGGTTCTGCATCGAGCGCATTCTTGATCCTGTCAGAGTCGTATTCATTCATCTGACAACCATAAGTCTCTATATATAAATGTTTTGTGCCCATATATTAATCAATATTACGTTGTGACATGTCTAAGTCAAGAAATCCATTGTTGCTAAAAAGTCTATTAAGTGCAGTAAAGTATATCATATTTATAAGGGGGTAATTAAGTGTTTATGGGATTGACAGAGCCAAAAGAATTTAGTAGGATGGAAAAACACAAGCACTGTACTCTGGGAGGATAGGATATGAGTAAAGGTTCTTCAAATAGCGGATTGTTCGGCTGGGTTAATGAAATAAGCTCAGATCAGTGGAAAGCTTTCTATGCCGCATTCTTGGGATGGACGCTAGATGCTATGGACCTATTACTGTTTGCTTTTGCTGTGGGTTCAATCGGCAAAGTTTTTAACCTCTCAGAAGCTTGGGTCGGTGCTTTGTTCTCTGTAACACTTTTTTCTTCCGCATTTGGCGGCGCCGTTTTTGGAATCATATCTGACTATATAGGTAGAGTAAGAGCACTTACTTATAGTATTTTGCTCTATTCCTTGTTTACCGGAATCAGTGCTTTTGCTCCTACTGTAACCTTTTTGTTAGTTTGCAGAGTATTCTTGGGTTTCGGTATGGGTGGAGAGTGGGCATCAGGCGAGGTTCTTGTTGCCGAGAAATGGCCCAAGGAGCATAGAGGTAAGGTAATTGGTATGGTGCAAAGTGGTTGGGGTGTAGGCTATATCCTGGCTGCTATCCTTGCTACTTTGATTATTCCTAATTTACAAGAGGGAGTTACTTATACTATTCCACTTATTGGATATCAGATGGATGGGCTGGATCTTGGTTGGAGAATCCTATTTTTAATAGGTGTATTGCCCGCCTTTCTTGTTTTTTATATAAGAAGGCACCTTGATGAACCTGAGGTTTGGAAAGAGACCAAGGTTAAGAGAGAAGAGGGCACCCTAAGTGAAAAGGGGCAGGGTTTTACATTAAAACAGATTTTTGCACCTGACCTACTTCGATACACAATTACTGCAACTCTATTGACCAGCTTGTGCATGATCGCATATTGGGGGCTTTATTTTTGGCTTCCACAGTTCTTAGCTAGTGATAAAGGTGTTGGGCTTGATACAAAAGGATTTATTTGGATTATTCCTATAAATATTGGCGCATTTATAGGATGTAATACATTTGGTTTTATAAGCGACAGGATTGGTCGTAGGCCGGTTTTTGTGGCTTACCTGTTAATCATGGCTGTTCTTGTATGGTTTTTCGGACATGCCACTACTCTTAAAGAAGTTCTAATTTTAGGTCCGTTTATCGGTTTCTTCGGAACCGGTTTTTACTCAGGCTTCGGGGCTATTTTTTCAGAGATATTTCCGACAAGAGCCAGAGGTACGGCGCAAGGCTTTTGCTATAATGTAGGCCGTGGTGTGTCAGCCATAGCACCACCTATGATTGGATATATAGTTAGCATACATGGCTTTGCAATAGGACTAGCAACTGTTTCTGTTTTTGCTATTGCTGCAGCAATAGTTGTTCTGACTCTACCCGAAACCAAAGGTAAAGTATTGGAAATTGAATAAATAGTCTCGATCTCTCTTCCGTGTCATATCTTGCATGAAAATCAATCTAATGTGCTTAATTCCTAAGCATGTGAATGTTGTTTATCTAATAGCAATTCTAAGCTGTTCTTACGTCGTATTTCTTGAATTGCCAATTATTTCAGTATGTTAGAGCTACTTTTGCAATCCTTTTCTGACTTGGCATATCTCTTGCACTTTACTGATTGAAAAATCTATTTTTTATAGACCTTGCCAAAGGAGGAGTGCAGAGATGAAAGATTTTTTATACAGCTTTAGAGAAAAGCCCTCAAGGGCTACTATTTTTACAGTGCTGAGTTTGTTAGCTCTTGGAACTTACTCATCATTTGCCCAAGAGGATGCGGGTCCAACTGTTGCGGATGCTATTTTTACAGCTAACAACATTTGGATGCTTGTGGCGACATTCCTAGTTTTTATCATGCACCTGGGATTTGCTTCAATCGAGACAGGACTTACTCGAGCTAAAAACACTACTAATATTCTATTTAAAAATGTTTCAATCATTGCAATAGGTATTCTCACATATGCCATTGTAGGTTTTAACCTAATGTATCCAGGAGATTTTTCCTTAGGACAGTTTTTCGGATTTGCAGGATTTGGAATAGCATCACCTGAGGGTGCCGCAGGATTAATCGCTTATGCCGACGGCGGGTATACATATTGGACTGATTTTATATTCCAGGCAATGTTTGCCGCAACAGCGGCAACAATTGTTTCCGGAGCTGTAGCTGAGAGGATGAAACTGAGCAGCTTCTTGGTTTTTTCTACAATCTTTGTTGCAATAGTCTATACAATCGCAGGCTCATGGAAGTGGGGTGGAGGATGGTTAGATGCTATGGGCTTTTATGACTTCGCAGGCTCAACATTAGTACACAGTGTAGGAGGATGGGGTGCACTAATAGGAGCTATAATTCTTGGCCCACGTCTAGGTAAATATACAAAATCCGGAGGCTTAAGACCTATACCCGGTCATAGCCTTCCGTTAGCAGCGGCTGGAATGTTTTTGCTATGGTTTGGATGGTATGGTTTTAACGGCGGTTCCGTTTTATCCGCCGACCCAGAGCTAATCTCCCTAGTATTTGTAACAACTTCACTTGCAGCTGCGGCGGGAATTATCGGAGCTATGGTTCTTTCCTGGATTGTTTTCAAAAAACCAGACCTTTCAATGATCCTAAACGGCTCGCTTGCCGGTCTTGTTGGTATAACCGCAGGGGCTGATGTTATGACCCCTATGAGCTCTGTGATAATCGGTTTAATTGCAGGTTTCTTGGTAGTAGCTTCTGTTATTTTCTTTGACAAATACGCTAAAGTTGATGACCCGGTTGGTGCAATATCCGTACATCTAGTTTGCGGAATATGGGGAACACTTGCAGTAGGTATCTTTGCCGCTGATTTCAACTTCATGACTCAGCTTATTGGAGTTTTTGCCTACGGTGTCTTCACAGTAGTGTGCGCTCTAATCCTGTTCTTAGTAATCAAAGTGATTATGGGTATTAGGGTTTCTGAAGAAGAAGAATTAATGGGGCTTGATCTTGGCGAGCATGGAATGATGGCATACCCAGACTTCCAGCAGATTGCTGAAGCGGGTGGTTCAACAATGACTATGCCTTCATACGAAGATGAATAAGCCAAATAAATAAAGGACTCAAGGTTAGCTGCTCCCCACAAACTGGGGGGGCAGCTTAATAAAAGTAGTTAAATCCAATTCAAAGGAGGATAAGTCAGATATGAAAAGGTTAACAATTTTATTTCTAGCGTTAACACTTTTACTGCCATTAGGCACTCTATCATCTAATGCTCAATCAACTGAGGAACTCAAGCAGATGATTGAAGAAAATCGCAGACAGAATGAGCTGTTGATGCAGAAGATAGAGCAGATGGAAGCCGAAAAGGCTGCAACTCAACTACAAGTTGAGGAGTTGTCGACAAAGCAGGAGGATACAGATCTTAAAGTAAATGGTTTCTTAAGCTTTTTTGATGCCATAGATCTAGGTTTCTATGTAGATACTACCTATCAGTATGTGTTTGATCGTGGTTCTACAAGTGATCTGCAGTTAAGGTCACTATATCCTGACAACGAACAGTTTGCTATAAACGCTTTTACCATTTCAGTATCCAAGACACCGACGCTTGAAGGCGGAGTTATGGATCTTTTAGGTTTTAGAGCAGACATTCTAATAGGTGAACAGGCTCCACTTCTTGCTTCAAGTGGTTTAGAAAGTGATGTCATTGATCCATATCAGGCATATCTGCAATTCTTAGCGCCTATTGGAAATGGGCTCAATGTATATGCAGGTAAGTTTGTAACACTTGCCGGATATGAGGTGATTGAAGCTAAAGACAATCCTAACATCACACGTTCAATTCTGTTCGGGTTCGCGATACCGTTTACTCACACAGGTGTAAGAGCTGATTATTCAGCCGGACCGCTAACCTTGACCGCTGGTCTTAACAATGGTTGGGATCAGGTTAAAGATGATAACGGCAACGTAACAATTGAGAGTCAGTTGGCATTTAGCCACTCTGGAGGTGTTATTAGCGATCTCTGGATTGGTGTTACCGGCTATTTCGGTAGAGAACCTGGTGATATAGGTTTTGATGAAACAAACGGCTGGAGAGAGTTAATTACCGCTGTTGGTACAATAACCTTGGACGACTGGCTAACATTCATTGTTGATGCCGATTTTGGATGGCAGCAAGATATTATCTTCAATGAACTAGGTTCAGAAGAGGGCGTATCATGGTGGGGTATCGCTGGCTATATAGTAGCTGATGTACATCCTGCAATCACACTTGCTCTTAGGGGTGAATACTTCGATGACGAAGACGGATTCAGGACAGGCACAGCACAGAAGCTTTTTGAATTAACACCAACAATTTCTGTTAAACCGTTTAAAGGGCTTATTGCCGGTAACAGATTTATTGATAATTTTGAGGCAAGAGCGGAATTTAGATGGGATCACTCAGATGAGAGATACTTTGAAACAGAAGATGGAGGATTTGAGAAAGACCAGTACGGTGTAATGGGACAGTTGCTGTATTGGATTGAGTTATAAAAATACAAGATTAAAAACACAAGGACTCTAATTATATTAGAGTCCATATCTCTCCATATCTCCTTTGTGTGGGCGGGGGGGAGGACGGTTCTTAGGGCTAAGACTGTTCTCCCTTTTGTCTTATTAAGTCATTATGGTAATTAATATTTAGTTCTTTCAAACCCTTGCGTGTAAATTTGTATTTGGGTAGAATAACATCCACTTTTTAATCAATACCAAACTGTTATTTAACAATGCATTAGTTTCATATCAAAATTCAGTATGCCCGGATAGCTCAGTCGGTAGAGCAGAGGATTGAAAATCCTCGTGTCGGCAGTTCGATTCTGTCTCCGGGCATTTCACTTCTTCAAACTTAGCAATATCCCTGATTTTCCTTCTAAATTTTTAATATTTTCAACCTATATAGAATAGGTTGAGTAATTGTGTAAAAATACACTTTTACTTCTTGAAATTATTATAAATTTTATCATAAATAGTGTTGCTATTTGGTGGGTTTATGGTGTAAGCTTATACAAAATAATTGAAATATTTGGGGTTGGAGAATATACAACGCTGGAGGTATTAATATATGAGGTTCGGTGATTATTTAAAGAGCAAAAGGAAGCAGAGGAATATTACCCAAGAAGAACTTGCTCGCAACCTTGAAGTATCAAGTGTTTTTATTCATCAGCTTGAGACGGGGAAAGTAGATGCCCCATCTATAGATAGGTGTCATCAAATGGCCGTAATCTTAGAAATTGAGATTGAAGAGCTATGGAATGTCGCCAAGAAAGAGCGTCTTAAAAGGTTTATGGAAAAGGAGGACATAGAGCAAGACAGCTTCGAAGTCCTTACAGACTCAGAGAAAGCTTTAATAAACCTTTATAGAAGTTTGGATAGTGATATGAGACGGGATTTCGGCGGTATGATATTTATGTTGTTAAGACATACAAAAGATCAGGGCGTACAGGAGATACTCGAAGAGTTCATGAAAAAATGCGCTTAACAAATAATCTTTCATTTATTTTAAAAGCTATTGGTATAGAGATCTGTATTCTTGCTCTCATTGGACTGGTATTCCTTTTTCAGTTCAACAGAGCTAAGACTGAATTTGTCTCTAAAACAAGGGCTATATCAGAAACTATTGGTGATCTTGCGATAGACTTCTACACCGAAGAAGGGATTGAACCTACCAGTGGAGACTTTTATCTATTTTTGGATAAGAGGCTTGGCAGAAAAAAATTATTCAACACATTTGAGATTTCACCTAAGTTTTTCAGCGTGGTTTTTAACAACGAAGGGCTGTTAACAGGCGACTATGACCTTGAAGGAGGATATTCCGTTAAAGATAAAAACGGAATCTTATCAGTACTTGTACCTTTTTCCGGAAGTGATCAAACTGAGCATTTGGGTATCGTAAAGATTGATTCTGATACAAGGGCAATACTTAAAAAAGTTTTTGCCGATAACTATCTTCTCTACGCAGCAATGTTAATTGTTCTAAATAACCAGGCTTTTATTTTCTATCTTCTGATGAGGAGAAAAAGAGAAGTTGTTTTTGAAAAGGGCTATCTTAAGGAGCATTCAGTTGGCGCTCTTAAGATCATGCACAAGGTTTTGGGTGATATAATTGAAGACCATCAGACAGAATTTGAGCCTGAGGATAATAAGAGAAAAGTACAAGATGAAGATAAGAATGTAATATCAATATCTGATTTAGCGGATAAAAGGAAAGTATGAAGAAATATCTTCTCATAGTAGTGGCCATTATGTTTTTTGCATGGGGATGCGACTCTCCCGAAGATGACGGAGTGGTTGGATTGGACGGCCCTATTCTAGAAAGCGTAGATAGCAATGGAATGTTAGAATTTAATGGTGCCGTCATTAATAATGGAGATCGCCCTGTCCAATCTGTATACGTTGTAATAGTTCTCAAAGATGAGGATGGAAGTATTATCGAAGCTAATTCTATATCGCTCTTTGAAGAGGGAAGCGATATTTTACTTTATCCTCTTGAAAGAGAATTCTTCAATGTATCTGTTAGTGCAGATCCCGCTCGGGTTTTCTCAAAAGATGTCGAAATTTACTACGAAGATCAGTTTGAATAGAGACCTTCCCTTAAAATCCCACCATAATTTCTCTTAACTTTTTTTGTGTATTGGTTCTTATAGTATTCTGTAACTTCTCGGTTTACTTTGTGTTTTTCCATATTCTATTACAGATGAGTAGAAGTAAGATAAAAAAATGAAGATAACTAAGAATAAATAGATATACTTAGATGGGTAATAATATTAAGCAAAATTGGCGGCTAAACATTTAATCTAAAAGAGGAGCGGAATTTATTGCTAGGTAAAAGCAGTGTTTTGGGCATAGATATAGGCTCAAACTCAATTAAGATCGTAGAGCTTGAAGAAATTGGAACTACTTATCATCTAAAAAATATTGGAGAAACTCCCCTGGCTCAAGGGGCTATCATTAACAAATCAGTTGAGAATTCTGAAGTAATATCCAATACGTTATCTAGATTAATTGATGATATGGAAATTGAGACTGATAATGCGGCAGTTTCAATCTCAGGAGCTCCAGTATTGTTAAAAAGAGTTAGTTTGCCCTCAATGTCAGATACAGAATTAAAGAAGTCTATTAAATGGGAAATAGAACAGTTCAGCTCCCAAGCTGCTAGGGACTATACACATGATTACCAGGTTCTAAAAGCAAAAAACTCTAAAGATAAGATTGATGTATTAATTGTAGCTGCTAATAAGAATGTGACTAAGGAGTATCTGTCAATAATTACAAATGTGGGATTAAATCCTGTGGTTATTGATCTTGATGTGTTTTCTTTAGAAAGTATATATGAGGTAAATTATCCCGAATCAGACGGACTTTTAGCTTTGGTTAATATAGGCGCATCTGTTACTAATATACTGATAGTTGATGGCGGGGAATCTGTATTTGCCAGGGATTTACAAATAGGTGGAAGTCGCTATACCGATTTGATTATGCAGGAGCTGAATCTGACCTACGAAGAAGCAGAAGAAGTTAAGCATAATCAAAGAGTAGGGCTGACTGATCCCGGGATTACACTAATTGCGGATAATTTTATGAATTCTATATCAAATGAGATAAAACAAACCCTTGATTACTTTTCAAACGTCTATCACGGTGAGAATATAAAGAGAATAATGATTGGAGGGGGGACAGCAAGTATGCCGGGATTAAAAGATACTATCTCGGAAATTACTAAATCATACGTTGGTATTCTAAATCCTTTTAGAAATATCAAATACAGTGAAGAAGTCTTTGACCCTGAATATATAGAAGATATATCTCCAAAAATGCTTGTGGCAACTGGGCTTGCTTTGAGAAAGCCTTAATTTTCACCTTACTTGCTTTATTCGAGTTAATTTCTAAATCTTTACTTCTATTTATAAGAAGCGGGCCTTGATGAAAATTTAGAGAATGATATCCTAAGTTCTTTGAATTAAAATTGATCAAATATACTAAATTAGGAGTAGGTTTGTAATTATGAAGTGTGTTCTCTGTGATAAAAGGAAACCTAAGAGATATTGTCCGGCTAAGAGAACCTCGATCTGCCCAGTATGCTGTGGAGAGAAGAGGGGGGTTGAGATTAACTGCCCACTTGATTGTCAGTATTACGTAGAAGGTTTAAAGCAGCATCAGCAAAAGATGATGCAACAGAGGATCAAGAAAAAAGGGGCTGGAAGCTATGTGAGGAAGACAGAGTTATATAAACATAATCCTGAGCTCTTTGCACACCTGGAGAAAGGTTTTGTATCTATATTCAGAGCTGATAAAAATTTAACAAACAAAGATCTGGTTACAGGATTAGATTTAGCTATGAAAACTCTAGAGACAGAGAAAAAAGGTCTGTTGTATCAGCATCAAAGCGGTAACAACTATGCCGATGAAATTTCAAATCATACTCTGAACATAGTAAATGAGTATAAAGACAATGCGGAACTGGGAGCCAATAGAATTAGTCTCGATTTCGGTATTAAAGTAGTAAAAGAATTTTTAGATGAAGCTACTTTTTATATGGAAAATGATGTAAATCCTAAGAGCTATCTAGTTCATCTAATGAGGTATCATCCTGAAGAGGAAGCCCCGGCTCAAGCTGAAAGTAAGTTAATCATAATGCCTTAAGATATCCGCGGAGGACACTTTTACTTTTTAGAGCTACCTGAAGGCACTGTGTTGATAATAGCTGAAATTATTACAGCAATTATAGCAACTACTGCAAGGTATTTAAAATACTGAGCCCAGTCTAATGAAATACCCAGATAAAAACCAATACCCACAAAAGTAAAAAGTATGAGGCAAATAAATATAGCGCCCGGTATGTTTTTCTTTAACACTTAGATCTTTCCTCCTGGTAGTTAAACCTACTGTTCGTTAGGCAAAGGAATTCTATCTGAATTACAGTCAAGATTCAAATTTTGTAATCAAAATACCCATTGGCAGGGAATTTTCTTAATATCTCAGTCGATTGAACTTCAGGTCTAATCAATGTAAACTTCATAATTCATAATTTTTGTTTGCATTGCCTATTTTTGCAACTTATCCCTTATGGCGGTTTTTTCTTCTGTGATAATTAATGAGCATCCCCAAACCTAAAGAAATTATAAAATTATTAAAGAGTTCGAAAGGTCGTCCTATGAGATCTAAAGAGATTTCAAGGCGACTCGGTATGACAAAAGAAGAACGACCCATATTAAAAAAAATCCTCAGAAAGATGATCTCTCATGGCAAACTATCCAGAGTTGAGGGTGGAAAATATGAAGTTGCAGGATATAAAGATTCTAAACCAACAACATCTAAGGATAAAATGAGACCTGAAACAGCGACTTCGAGTCCTAAGCTCAAAGGTGTTGTAAAAGACGGCCGCGTAATTGGGCAGTTCGTTAGAACCGGGAAAACTGGGAAGGTCATACCTCGAGATGGATTAATTCCTCACATACTTCTACAACCATCTGATATTAAGAAACTTAGAAATAACTCTCTAGTAGTTGCAGAACTGCAAAACAAAATTTCTAGAACCGGACGATTGAGAGGACGAGTAATTGATGTTCTAGGTAAAGCTGGTGATCTTGATACAGAGAAAAAAGGCCTCTTGGTTGAATACGATCTAACAGAGGAGTTCTCGAGCAACATTAACTTAGAATTAGATAAAGTTAATGAGACTATTCCTAGCTCAGAAATTAAAAGAAGAGTAGATTTGCGAAGTAGGACAATTTTTACGATAGACGGCGAAGATGCGAAAGATTTTGATGATGCTGTTGGTATACAAAAAAACAAAAGCGGTTATAAACTCTGGGTTTGTATTGCAGATGTCTCATATTATGTAACAATGGGTAGCGCGATTGATAATGAAGCGTTAAGTCGAGGGACAAGTGTTTATCTCCCTGATAGAGTTATTCCAATGCTGCCTGAGAAGTTATCAAACAATCTATGCAGTCTTGTCCCTAATCAAGACCGCCTTACTAAAACCGCTGAAATGGATTTTAACTCTAAAGGAGAGATGGTGGGAGTTAAGATATACAATAGTGTGATTAATAGTTCTGCCCGTCTCACTTATACTCAAGTAGTTGAGGATCTTTCTAAAAAAGGACGCATTGCTAAAGAGCTAAAAGATATTATTCCAGTACTGAAAAATATGAAAGAGCTCTATGAAAAAATTAGAAAGCTTAGAATAAAAAGTGGAAAATTAGATTTTGACATACCTGAGCCAAATCTCGTAAGAGATGAGCTAGGAAGAGTAGTGGATGTTATTAAATCAAAGCGAAACTTCGCTCATGAGATGATTGAGGAATTCATGATTGCGGCGAATGTAGCCGTAGCATCACATTTATGTGAATCTAAAGTACCTACCTTATATCGAATTCATGAAACACCTGATGCTGACTCATTAGTAAAACTTAAAGAAGGGCTTAAAAAATTGGGTTACATGCTATCAGCAAGTGAAGATATTGATACGTTTGATCTTCAGAGGATTATTGACCAATCAAAAGGAAAAAATGATGAAGTACCTGTTAATATGTTGATACTTCGGTCTCTAAATAGAGCTTATTATTCAGCCCTGGATGAAGAGCATTTTGGTCTTGCCCTTATTCATTATACTCATTTCACCTCTCCTATAAGGCGTTACCCTGATTTGATAGTACACAGAATTCTAAACTCTTTGTTCTTGAAAAAATCTCCTCCATATGATGAAAAAACCGTGGAGTGGATTGCAGAGCATTCTTCAAAAAGAGAAAGGCTAGCTAATGTAGTAGAAAGAGAGGCTATGAGTATTGAAAGAACAGAGTTAATGAAGCCTTATATCGGGGAAGAATTTGATGGGATAGTAATAAGCGTAATGCCTTTTGGTATGTTTGTTGAAATTAAAGAGATGTTTGTTGAAGGGCTCATCCCTAAAGACAGTATTCCAAACTGGAGAAACAGATGGTTTGATATAGGACAGAAGCTTAAGATTAAAGTTGTTGCTGCAAATCTAGAAAAAAGAGGTATAACACTTAACTTAGTTTCATAATTTTTGGCTTTTTTGCACTAGCGCATACTAAATTATATCTCGACCTTAAATAGTCCCTTCATGCTGAATGCAAATACTATAGATAACACAAATAGAATAACCAGCCAATCTAATCTCCATTTAAATACTCCAATAGAATTTCTCTTATAGTCAACATGAATCTCCTTAACTAAACCTCCCTTTGCCAGAGGTTTTTGCCCTGGATTGAGCAAATTATTCCAAAAGTTTGGAGTTGACACGGTAGGCGTTATTCGGATTATTCCTTGATCTCCAACAATAACCATTTTTTGATATTCTTGATCTTGAACATTAAAGATTAAATTATGTTCACCAAGTTCCTGAGCCTTTATTCTCCAATCTACTTGATTATCCTTGGGGATTCTAAGAGGTGGGGTCTCTATGCTTAGCCCGCCATCTGATTTGATTGATATTCTATCAGGTATTTTGCTGTCCTCAGATAATTTCAGAGATACAATAGTTGATTCTTTAGGATCTAACGGCTTATGTCCGTATAAGCTATCAAGTTGAATTAATATAAGAGCTAGGGGAATTATCATGAAGATCATTGGTTTAAGTGCGTACTTCATATACTTTAGGTTCTGAAATAATACGTTCTTTTGTGCTGACAATACAATTCCTAGCTCGTCTTTGAAGAGACTAAGTTCATATATATATGCTCTTATTTTGCTTTTAGTTTCCTTGATTTTTGTTTGGTTGGAGGTGGATCTGAAAATCAACAGCATTAATATAGCCACCAATAATGAGAAGAATATCAGAGACCAAATAGGACTAATATTTTTGAAAGGACTTACAATTAAATTAAAGATATTGTTTAAGACCAAATTTATATATGTCATAGTTTATAATACATTAGAACAAATATTATCCTCAAACTTTACATCGTCTATTGTTTACTGAATATAACCCAGTGCTTTCAGTTGCTTTATCTCCTCTTTGGATAACTCTAATTCCTCAGAATCTTCTTCATTGTTATTATTAATCATTGATATAATTGACTGCAATTTTTCTTTTTGAATATTTACTTCTTCTTTCTTCATTGTAAATAAATTGTTTATTTCATTGTTGTCACTATCAATTTTATATAATTCGTCTGCTTGATTTCTAGTATTGTTGATTAATTTCCAATTCTGATAAATTATTGCTTCTGATCGAGGCCCCTCCTGGAATCCATAATTCTCAGAAATTACGATATGATCCAGATTTAGTTTTTCGTGATCTAGCAAGTTAACTCCTTGGAATATGTTCTCATTCATATTTGAGAGTTCTAAGATAGTTTTTGCTATATTTCTTATCTCTACATGTTTGCTTACCCTTTTTCCACTCATACTATTATTCAATGGATTATAAATTATCAGTGGGACATGCGTGAGTTCCCTGTGTAAGCTAGTTCCATGACCAATACGGCCTCTTTCCATAAATTCTTCACCATGATCTGATGTTAATACGATAATCGTATCATTCCCTAGTCCAAATTTATCTATTGAATCAAGTAGTCTTCCAATATGTTTATCTGTATAAGCGATTTCTTCATCATAAATGCTTTTAACATACTCAATGTCTCTCTCTTTGAGAGAAGAGTTCATTTTGTTTAGTTTTTCATTTTCTAAGTTCGCAGGGAGTGGTCCGTCATATCCATCGCTATAGTCGTATTCCGTATGGTTTCTATAGTTTTGATGTGGATCAAAATAATGTACCCAGAGAAAAAATTTCTCATCTTTATTCTTGGATATATATTCCACTGCTTGCTGAGTTATTATTTCGGATGATATTTCATCCACTTCTGCAATGTGTTTTTGATTAAAAGTATCAAATCCTTGCGAGAATCCATACATCTTGCTGACAACAATATGCGACACAACAGCGATGGTATTATAAAAATTGTTTTTCATGTATTCAGATAAGGTTAAGAATTTGTTATTGATACTGGAGGTAATATGTTTTGCCCTAACCTCTGAGGGGTATAAAGATGTATACATTGATGCCATGGAAGGGAAAGTCCAAGGTGCTTGAGAAACAGCATTTTCAAAGAGAACTCCATCGTTTGCCAGTTTATCAATGTTTGGAGATGTGTTTCTTTTATATCCGTAAGACCCAAGATGGTCAGCCCTTAAAGTATCAATTGTAATTAAAACTACATTAGGTCCTTCAGGAGTGTTAAAGTTCTTATAGCCAAATACTGCTAGGTTAAATAATATTACTATGCTGACTAAGGTTAAACCTAGAATCTTTATGCTTTTAGTATTGATCTTGTTTTCAAGACTATCAAAGAATTTCTCTATAGACTTATGCCATATTGAATAAGAGATAGTTGAAACAAAAAACAATAGTATGAGAAAAATTGTAATGCTAAAAATGTAATGAGTATTTTCTGGCGACTTGCTTAAGCTGCCAAGCCAAGTTGTTAAAGAACTGGACTTAAGAAAAATTACTATGTCCGAATAATATGCATAAGACCCTAATATCAAAAACAATATAATTAGAATGCCGAGGCTTAATGCTATGGGATTTCTGTGAACGCCTAAAGCGCTTAAATTCAAAATTCTAGCTATCCATTTAGATAATTTTACTAATATAAGCATTATGATTGAACCAATTAGGAAGAAAATGAGAAATTTAGTTATCGTCGAGGCTAAATCAAAGAGAATAAGGTTGTACATTTTATAATCAATATATTTATTGGTAGAAATATTGATTATTGATTTGGCAAAACCACATATGAAACCCGCAACAATTGCCAGGTTAAATATAATTAGCAAGTTTCTAAA
This sequence comes from Thermodesulfobacteriota bacterium, assembly GCA_021604765.1. Lineage (GTDB taxonomy): Bacteria > Desulfobacterota_D > UBA1144 > Nemesobacterales > UBA2774 > CR02bin9. Next base: position 57,428 of record BQJP01000005.1, on the reverse strand, counting down.
TGGATTCTTCAATTTGTTCACTCTTACTAAATTATAAGATCAGAAAAAGAGTTACTGTATATAGCCTAGAGCTTTTAGTTTTTTTGTATAATCTTTTCTTAGATTAATTTCTTGAATTTCAGCTAGCTTAAATAGAATATCAGATTATCCCAACTAATCTTTGTAAACAATTAGCAACAGTCTTTAATTTGCTTATTCAAACTCTTCAATCGTCTTTGTATTCTCTACGTTATTAACTGTGGTTCTGTATGATATTTTAGAAAAAATTATTCAATATATCCAAGACCTTTTAGTCTTTTTGCTACCTTTTCTTCATCTTCAGGGGAGACTTCCTCTACCTTTCTAAGTTCTTTTTCGAGTGTATGAGATATGAATTCTTCAACTGAACTATAGCCGGCTTCTTCAGAATATTTCTTACATCTCTCTAGTAAATCTTTATCTAACTTAACCTTAGAGCCACCAAACATGATAATTTTCCTCCTTCATCATTGGCCAGTCTAATTTTCTAATTTATCACTATTAAAAATGCTGTTTCCGATCATTCCTTCTTGTCTAGGTATTCCGAATTCAGATAATATTGTAGGCGCGATATCGTATAGTGCAGGACTTTCTGACGGTATTTTCTTATTCGAGAGTACGATCCCTGGAACTAGTTGAGCTTCCATTAGATGATCACCGCTCCATTTCTCAGTATTGTCTCTTAGGACTTCTTTAGGAAAGCTGCCCAGAACCGTTTCCCAAGAAGCCCTATAGCCAGCATTATAGCCTACTATAAGATCGGGGGCATCTTTTAGATTCGGTCCACTATATACTTCATCTGCTCGGTACACTCTACTTATAACCTGTTCTCCGTTTTTTGGATCCCTTATTTTAAGAAGTTTCTCAGATATTTCATCAAGTAATTCTTCTCTGTTTGAACTATCAATTATTCCTTCTCTTTCTCTATATTTTAGATTTATATACAAACCGTTAAATCCTACTCCATATGCCTGAGTAGAGCTCCAATCTACGTTCTGAAAGAATTCTCCCTCTTCATCATTGGTAAGTGTAATGTACCCCTCTTTGCTTAGCCAGGTGTTTAAGTTAAAAGCTCTATAAAAAGGGGCAAAACCATGATCTGATAATACTATGATTGTTGTATTGTCATCTACCTTCTCAAGAACTTGAGCTAATATGCCATCCATTTCTATATATGCATTTTCTATAACCTGTCTTAATTCAGTCGCAGAATCATAAGCTGGGTGTTTAGGGTCCATAGTTCTCCAGAACATGTGAGATAATTGGTCAACCCTACCAATATAAAAGAACAACATTCCCGATTGAAAACGCTCAAGCTCATATTCGAGCATCTTCATCTCTTCATCCATTACCAAATTGGTTTGCTCTAAGAATTCATTATCTGTGAGAACTTCTTCCGATAAGGCTTTTGTGTCCTCTGGTATGCCTTGTGTATAAAAGAGTCCTATCTCATTTGCTAATTCCTCAGCATATTCATCTGGAGTAGAGATCGGGAGAGCAGGAGCCGATGGATCTATATTCACCGGGCTGACATACATCTTAAAATCAGGATGAAGCTCCTTAATATAGAAGCGAACAATACCGGTAGTGCTTTGGAGAAGAGGCACAAGACTGTACTTGATCTTCACCCAGTCGCTCCATTCCCCCTCTTGAAGTATGATCTCATTGTCTTGGACTACTATTTTGGCAACCGGGTTATCCGGATCAATGAATACTTTAAATTTGACCTTACTCTCTGGCGCATTCTTTTTAAAAGTATTAAGAGGGCCGGGCAATTTTGCTGTGACTACGTTATTTCTTGCTCTAACAGGGAATATTTCTCCCCCTGAAATATCTGAATATTCCTCTGGAGGCTTATCCGTAAAGTAAGAAAATGTTCCGTAGGTTCCTTGTATATCCGGAGTACCCATGCCTGAAATTTGATTAGCTTCGGTATTTGTAGTAGTTGGGAAGTTGGCCGGGACCCTAAATATGGTAGTTTGGATACCGTCATCAGTTAAATACTCCCAAAACGCTTTTCCCTGTCTCAGCAGTTTTACTTCTCCAGAGGAAAGTGGAATAACCCATTTCCCAATCGTTACTGTCTTTTGTGCCTGCTCTATTTTTGAAGTTGAAAGATAGGGGAACATAGTTTCTGGATCTCTGTGAATAAAATCAAAAATTCCGTGACCACCTGGGTTCATACCTGTAATAAAGTTAGACCAGGCAACAGGGCTTTGAGGTGGTATGCTTGTTCCCAAAGGCTTGAAATCTCCTTCCTCGCTTAATTTCTTAAATGTTGGAAGCTTTCCCTCTGACATCAGGTTCTTAAGCAATTTATAATCCATACCGTCAAATCCAATTACTATTAGTTTTTGGTTGGTTTGTGATTTATTGTTTTTAGAAATCCCTTTATTCTCGCTACAGCTAAGAAGAGAAACAAATAAACTTAAGGTTGTTATTAATAGCAATGTGAAGGCTAAATTGATTCTATAGTTTTCTTTCATTTTTCGTTATTTTGAATGCGGGTGTTTTCTAATAGAGGGCTTCCCTGCATATATGTTGGTATGTTAATCCCAAACAATTTAAGCACAGTAGGTGCCATATCTATGAGATGAGGGTCGGTTTTGCTGACTTTTAGATTTGAAAACAGCACTCCCGGAACTATTTTGGGGTCCACACAATGGTCTCCGCTCCAATGTTTAGTGTTATCTTCAAACACTGATTCCGTAATCTGTCCAACAGCGCATGTCCAAGAACTTCTGTAACCTGCGTTATAACCTATAAGCAGATCTGGAGCATCATATTTGTAAGGCCCACCATGAGTTGCATCGGTATCAATCACCTCGTTAATTGATACCTGAGATGTTTGTTCGTCAATGAGTCCAGTGAGCTTAGATATCAACTCCTGCTTAAGATCTTTTAGCTCCTGACCTTCTTCAACCAAACCACTTATCTCTCTTCCTTTTCTATTGATAAATATACCCGCTAATCCTAGTGAAAATGCTCTGCTCTTGTTCCAATCCACACTCTCAAACCAATCGCCGCTTGTAGTTTTTCCTTCTTTGAGAACTAGATATCCTTCTTTGAATAACCATGTATTTAAATTGATACCTCGTTTGAATTGAGTGAATCCATGATCTGATATGACAAATAATGCTGTTTTATCATCTAGCTTTTGTATTACCTTCCCAATCAACACATCCATCTTGATATACATGTCTTCGATTACATTTCTATATTTTTCAACTTCCTTGCCTCTATTTGCAGGGTGGCTTTCCTCCAAGCACCTAAAGAACATATGCTGTACTCTGTCGGTTGTATCAAACACGCATGCGCAAAGTCCTTTGGGAGTTTTTTCAAGGGCGCTTAAAAACATCTTTTCTCTTTCTTCGTATAGTAAATAAGATTGTTCTAAGAAACTCTCTTCATCTATCACTCCTTCATTTAGCGCCCAAGTATCCTCTGCAAGGCCGAGGGTGCCGAAAGAACCAATTAACTTGGCAAGGTAGATCGAATACACAAAGGGATGTGAGATTGGAAGCGCAGGTTCTTCTGGGTCTATATTTATAGGTGTTACATACATATCAAAACCATCTTCCATCTCGTTAATATAAAAGCGGCAAATACCATTTACTTTTATAGTTAGTCCAGGTTTAAATGCAACTTTTATCCAAGGAGAATAGGTTCTAGGCTCAAGCTCAAAGCTCTGACCTGATACCTCAATCTTAGCTCTTTTGTTCTCTCTATCTATTTTTATTTTAATCGGCAAGGTCATCTCTTCCCCGTTTTTAATGAGGGAATTATCTGGACCATGAAGGTGAGTTAATATTGCATCATCCTTAATCTCAACTAATCTACTTTCTCCTCCAGTTTCAACATTTATTCTCTTAGCATCTGTTGTATAATGAGAGAATGTTCCCTGAGAGCCTTTTAGGTCAGGAACGCACATTCCTGAAAGTGAGACTCCATTAAACTCTTCTGGAGGAAATGTAATAGGAACTCTTAATATAGAGCTGAAGATTCCAAATTTCCCTAGGATTTTCCAAAATGGCTGGCTTTTTCTAAGAAGCTTCATCTTGGGTTTGCTAAGTGGAATCATGTATTTCCCAATAGGTAATACTTTAGAAGCTTTTCCAATCTCAGCGGAAGTTAGCATAGGCTGATATGTGCAGGGATCGCGAGTAATAAAGTCAAAGATATTATGATGAGAAGGGTCAACGCCAGTCATGAAGGATGACCATGCCACAGGAGAAATAGACGGGTAACTAGTTGCTAGTTTGTTAAATGTTCCTTCGTCTTTTAATTTTTGAAAGTTAGGCATTTCTCCCTTTCTCATGAACTCTTCAGCGAGGTTAGGGTCCATGCCGTCCAAGCCTATAATAATGACTTTCTTGGTGTCGCTCTTGGCTCTATTTTTCCGGAACAGTCCTTTGATGATATATCTAAGAGGCCATGAGAGTAAATAAAAAATTGCTAGTGCAAAAGTTACAAACAGTATGAAAAATGAAGATAGAAATGCAAAACCGGCTCCGGGACCAATATAGGCATGCGCTGTATCGAGCAAGTTTATAAATACAATTCCGAAAAAAAATATTTTTATTAATATTCTTTTAAATGAAATGCTGGATTCCATAAATCTGGCGAATTTGTGCATATTAAAAAGTCACATGTAATCTAATTATTTTTTGAGTCCAGGCTAATTATAGAGTAATTCTACTGAATGTAATCTAGGGCTTTTAATTTCTCTTTCTTTTCTTTGTTTAACTCAACTGTTTCACTTTTATCGACCCCATAATATTTGCCTGTTCTCTGGCTCTCGTCTTTATATTGTTTAAGAATATTTTGAGCCTCAAATATCTTATCCGATACTGCGGAACTTGATAAGGGGGACTGTTCTCCAGGGTCATTTTTTAAGTTATATAATTCTTCCTGGTCAGTGATTATTGTCCTTATATATTTATTCTCATCAAATAGGGCCGATTCGCGGTCTTCGTAATAAAGCAGGCTTGAGCTAATTATAGGCTTTATTCTATAGTTCGCAGGGTCATTTTCAAGAATTGGAACTAGTGAACTTGCTAAATATGGCCCATTCTCATGCTGTATATTGGACAATTCCAAGATAGTAGGCATTAAGCTTTGAGTCGTAACGGGAATATCTACAGTTTGGTTTGGCTCATTGCCAGGGAGTTTTATTATCAAAGGAACTTTTATTACTTCATTATAAAGACTATGACCATGCTCAAATCCGCCGTGTTCCCAAAATTCTTCCCCATGATCACTTGTTAGAATAATTAAAGAATCTTTATATAAATCTAATTCCTCAAGAGTTTCTAACAATCTGCCTATATTATCATCGACATAGCGAACCTCAGCATCGTAGAGCTGCCTTATCCTTTCTCTGTCAGATAAATTCGGAGAGTAGTGACCGCTCCTTATACTGCCTACGTTATGGAAATCGTTTCCAACTAAGGTTCCGGTATTGTTATTATCTACAATGTACTCTTTCGGTGGTGTGTAGGGGATATGTGGATCAAAATAATGTATCCAGAGAAAAAAGTCCTTGTCCTGATTCTCGTTAAGCCATTTGATTGAAATATCAGTCAAGTCGCTTGTAGAGGCATCTGTTCTGAAACTAGCTGGGAAAGCAATTTTAAGAAAAGCTCCGCCGAAAGAGTTAACCAGTTCATTTATTTTTGGAAAGAAGTTATATTCCATAAAACCTTGGTCTATATTGTATTCGGAATGAAGGAAAACATTTTTGCCTACAGCTCCAGTCTTATATCCTGAACTGGCTAAATGCTCAGCAATTGTTGTAAAGGTTTCAGGAAGTCTTGATTTTGAGTCAGTCGTTTTATGGACTAAGGGATTTACTCCTGTCATGATGGATGAGAATGCTGGCAAAGTCCAAGGAGCCGGAGAATAGGCTTGAGAAAATAAATATCCATCTTCGGCAACTTTGTCTATATTAGGAGTAGAGACTGCATCGCTTCCGTAACTGGATAGGACATCGGTTCTTAGAGTATCAATAGATATTAAAATGATACTCTTAATCTCATTTTTGGTTGATTCTTCAAATCCTTCTAGATTATTACCAAGTTTTCCCGCGCTAATAAAGAATCCGAGTGGACTGCCCAATAGAACTACAAAAAATAGGAGAAAAAGGATTTTTTTTGTATGTTTTTCGCTAAACCTGAAGTACAAGATACTCGTAAATAGTGCGATTATCACAAATCCTAACAAGGCTATAAGATTAGGGAATGTTTCTGACTTGCTTAACCATATAAAAATTAACAGCTCCAATAGTAATGCCGGTAGTAAAAATGATATAGTGTTGCCAGGCTGATTTAGTTTTTTTGATTCTTGTATTTTTTTAACTGCAAAATATGAAATTAATAGTGTGACAAAACTAATCGCAAAAATTACTCCTAACTTTAATATTATTTGAGTAAATGGTGATAAAATTATCGAATAGTAGTTAAGGGAGAATAATACGATTGAAGTTATTATGAATACCCCTATTGCAACCGCCAGTGGAACTGTTCTAAGTTTGAGCCAATTAGAAGCATTCTTTCCTATAAGAAACCATCCAAGAAGAAACAAGATAAAAGAAAATCCAATTGTAGTAGCAAGTGGTAATAAAACTGATCTAAACGATAGAAAATCAGAATTTGTAGATGATAAACCTATGGCAACATCCAAAAAACCCGCAACTAGGCTTACTGTGATGCCTATTGCTAGTATGGTGTTGATCGACACGGTGTTATCTTTCATTTTTACTTATTAATACAATAAAGAGAGTATATTTAATTTATTCTGTAAGCTTAATTTCTTTAACTCCAAATCTTTTTTAACTTTCCCAAGATTCCCGAATCTTTATGGTCTGTCAGGCTTTTCCCTCTGATATTATCAATGGGCTTCATTCCAAATAAGTTGATCACAGTAGGAGCAATGTCGTATATTTCCATACCTTCCTTCAGTCCCGGTTCAACATTTCCAAATTCACATCCTTTTTGATCTAATATATATATGCCATCCCAATTGTGATTTGCGTCATCGGAACCGGTGTCATTTTCAAAAGTATGAATGCTTCCAAGTCCCACTGTGCCTACAGAGCGCCATCCAAGATCGCCAAAATATGTTATTAAATCAGGGGCAACACCGTTTACTTCTAAATAAAGGTCTTCAGGTCTGTAAGCTATAGAGCCGATGTTCGTACCATCCGGGTCTTCGATGGCTGAGATTTTTTCAATCAACTCAGAACGAGTTTTCTCGTAATCCTCGGGATCAACTATACCCTCTGGTTCACGACCCTTCACGTTCATGAATAGTCTACCGTAGTAACCGCCTTCGCCCCATGCCTTGGTCTTACTCCAATCGATTTCCAAATCCGCTATAGGAGTAGGCTCAGAGGGGTATTCTTTTAGGGTTAAATATCCTTCTTTAATTAGCCATTCGTTAAAGCATATTCCCCCGTCCATTTTTGTAGCGCCATGATCGGATACAACCATTACTATTGTGTCATCTGGAGCAAGAGCAATAAGCTCTCCTATTTCTTTGTCACAGTATTTATAATAATCCTTGATAGAATTCTCAAGTGGGTTGCCTGCTACGTACTTATGATGCGTAGGGTCTATGTAGCTCCAGAAACCGTGGTGAATACGGTCAACTCCCATCTCTACAAGCATGAAAAAGTCCCATGGCTTGTTTTTGATCAAGTGTTTTGCAACCGTGAAATGTTTTTCTGTTTTTTCGTAGATCCTACCCAAAAGGGCCTCTTTATCATTGGTGCGGAAATTATCCACATCGACTACATAGCCGTTTGATACTTCTTCGATTTCGTCTTTTAGCGGTATCGGGTAGGTGTAATTGCTCTCGGTTGAGGGTGTAAGGAAACCGCTAACTACACATCCGTTAACAGGCTTTGGAGGATAAGTTTGTGGTACTCCAAGAAGTACTACTTTCTTCCCGGCTTTGGATAATATGTCCCAGGCTCTGTCGTATGTTACGGCATTGGCATTAGCAATTCCATATGCATCATAGGAATAATCTTTTCTATTTCTAAAACCGTAGTACCCGAGTTGACCAGGGTCTTTCCCGCTCATCATCACTGCCCACGCAGGCACAGTAATAGGAGGATGAGTAGACCTTAGCTTTCCATAGGCTCCATTATCTATAAGTTTTTTTAGGTTTGGAAGTTCATCTTTCCAACCAAATACCAGTTCTGGGTCCGCGCAATCAAGCCCAATAATTAATAACTTCATATTTTCTTAATCATTTCTTCTTTTTATCATGATGCTTGCCCCAAAAACTAGAGCCGGAATAAATAGTACAATTAAGTTTAATGCAGCAGTGTTGATCATATTGTCAGCTATTGGACCTTGTAGTGAACATCCGCCGCCTCCTCCGTTGTCGTTATTATCACCACCAGGTGGAGGTGGAGGAATAACTTGGCCATTAAGTATAGAGTTTACTGCCGCAAAGGCATCAATTCTACCGAAGCCAGAAATGGTATCAAAACCAGGTTGGCCCAAATCTACAGCAGTGCTGGTTAATGCATTTCTCACAGTCTGAACATTTCTAGTTGATATTACAGGATTAGCTGAGGAAGTGCTTCCTTCCACAAATTCTATAGCTTGAAGTATTTGAGCTGCTACTGCTGCTGCATGAGGAGCTGCAGCAGAGGTGCCGAAAAATGTAGCAAAACCAGGAGCTGTAGTTGAAACTCCATCAGGAGCGGATATGTCAGGTTTGTTTCTTAACTCTGAAATAACGGCTCTGCTTGATATAGCAGCGTCAGAAGGTGAGATTATTGATACAGGCCCGTGTGAGCTAAAGGGTTCAATTGTATTTGGAGTTATCCAGTCAAAGGCTGCTGTTGCTATTACGCCGGATGCCGCCGGGTGTCCATAAATAGCATCTTGTGGAACATTGTATTCTGTTAAATCTCCATCCAGATTGAAATGAATTTCTAACGTCTGCGCTGTGCCTGAGTCTTTCCGTATTATAATGTCTACGAATTTAGAGCCGAAACCATCATTCTCCACAGACGCAGATTCAATTGGATCTTGGGTGCCAGTTTGAGGGTTAGTGCTGAAATCCAAAATATCCCCACTAATACTGTCTACTATAAATAGATCATAATCATTTGACGAAGCGCCAAACGGGTCGCTCCACTGTAAAAAGAATGCAGCTAACCCCCCGCCCGGAATTTCATAAGTCATTCCTACATCATCGCCCAGTCCTGCTGCCGCCCCAAAATTGTGCAAGTCGTCATCAGAATCAAGCCCTCCATCATCTAAATAAAATGCTTGATAATGTCTGTCTGCGTCATTTCCTGCGGCGGAGAAAAATAATATTCCGTCATCTACAGCATTTTGAGCAGCTTGGGCCAATTCTCCGTCTTGAAAGTAAGGTTCTCTAAGAAAGCCTACATCATCCACTATTATGTCAACGCCATTATTCCTGAAAAAGGTAATAGCATTTAAAAACTGTACGGTTGAAGGAAATGCAGTATGAAATAAAAGTTCTGCTCCCGGGGCTATATCATGAATAATCTCTAACATTGCAGTACCTTCGTCACCGCCATTAGCGTTGCTTCCTACTTTAACAAAAGCAGGCAGGTCCCCGCTTGCTTGCGAATCAGCTAGACTATCTACACCATCTGAAATAACACCTATCTTTATTCCTCTTCCATCTGCTCCTAACAGATTTCGAGCATCATCTGAATTTATTGGACCTTGTCCCTCAGTATTTACCGATCCAGCTCGTATGTGCGCGTAACTAGGTGGAGTTACCTTTGCCACAAATCCCATCTCGGCAGCTCTTTCTAAATGTTCATAAGGAAGCCAACCTTGAACAAGCTTGTGTTCCTCGTTCATATCCTCAAGTACTAGCCCAAGAGATAGAAGTTGCTGAAGATTCTCATCGCTAACTTCATTGCAATATAGAAAAACTTCTACATTTCCATTGTCATCAATTTTTAACATAGGGTTTGATAACTCGCTTAATTTTAAGCTCTGATCACCACCCCTGGTTACGGCCATTTCTGATAGCTCATTCATGACTCCCTTTAATTTAGAATTCAACTTTGAGCTACCGTTTAATTCTTTTGATTTATAAGATTTTAGACTCTGTTCTGCTGAAGAATTGTATAACGGAAGAATGCATAAAATAGTTATAGCAATTAAAAGGAACTTTTTTGATAATACGTTCATTTAATCCTCCTGTGGGTGTTGTTATGATTTATTTCTATAACTAATCTCAATAGCTTGATATAAAATTGCTATTAATTGCTATAGGCAACTTTTATTTGCTTTATTAATATTCTACCATCATTTATTTAAGAAGCATTCACTTTAATATAATGTATGAGTATTAGAATTGAATGCAGGTTAAGGGGAGTTGGCGGAGGGAGTGGGATTCGAACCCACGAGAATCTTGCGACCCCACTGGTTTTCGAGACCAGCGCCTTCGTCCGCTCGGCCATCCCTCCTGGTTTTTCATTCAGATAAACTACCAAACCATATATATTAAGGCAATAAGCCATTGCATGTACAGTCTGTGAAACTTTAATAAATAATGTAGACTTCTCATCGTGCATAAAGATTTCTTCTCTGAAAGTGTTAAATCAACTATAAAAAATGTTATAGAAGAAGCCTCTGGAAACGAGGTTTTTTTTGTGGGCTCTTTTTCCCGGGAAAAAGTAATTGACGATTTGCAGGTGATTGCTCGGGGGAATGATTACTCTGTTCCGGCCGTTATTGAATCTGCAAGCCCGGGAGATGTTGTAATACACAATCATCCCTCGGGAAACCTAACTCCATCTAATCAGGATATACAGATAGCCTCTGTTTTTGGCAACCAAGGTGTTGGATTTTTAATAGTTGATAATAATGCCTCTCAGGTTTACGTAGTTGTGGAACCCTTCTTTGAAAGGGAAATAGAACTTCTTGATATTGAAAAGACTAAAACAGCGCTTCTCCCAAAGGGAAAAGTGGCAGAGATAATGGGGGATAAGTATGAGCTGCGTGATGAACAGCTCCATATGCTTGAATCTGTTACAACTTCTTTTAACGATGATCTCATCTCTCTTGTAGAGGCAGGCACAGGGACCGGAAAAACCCTTTCCTATTTGGTCCCTGCTATTAATTGGGCATTAAAAAATGAAGAGCGGGTTGTAATATCAACTAACACTATCAATCTGCAGGAACAGCTCATCGATAAAGATATCCCGCTTCTCTATAATGCTTTTGATGACGATTTTAATTATTCCCTGGTAAAAGGGATGAGAAATTATCTCTGTCTGCTAAGAACGGAAACGATACAAGAAGGGCTCTTTGAGATGGCGGACGATGAGGAAGTGGGTTCAATTGATGACATCTTAGAGTGGGCAAAAGTTACCGAAGACGGCTCTCTTTCTGATCTCAGCTTTACACCTGCCGATAGTGTATGGGAAAAAGTTTCTGCTGAAAGCGATAGTTGTCTCAGAGCAAGGTGTCCTTACTATTCAAGGTGTTTCTTTTACAAATCCAGAAGAGAAATAGCTTCATCTCAACTATTGATAGTGAACCATCATCTACTATTTTCGGATCTTGCTATTAAAAGTGCCTCAGAGAGTAGTGACGCCGGAATTTTACCACCGTTTAAGAGGGTAATTTTTGACGAAGCCCACCATTTAAATGACGCGGCTACTTCACACTTTGGCATGAGGGCTACAAAGTTCGGAATACTAAGGGTAATTAGAAGGCTTAAAAGAAAAGGTAAAGGCGGGCAGGGGAAGGGATTAATTTACTATACAGCGTCGCTTGCTACCAAACTTGTAAAAATGTACCGGAAAGGAGTAGTAAATGATCTCCTCAGAAAGGTCGAAGACCTGCTTTCCACCAAAGTTGATACATTAGAGCAATATGTGGGTGATTCATTTGATGCACTTTATACATTTTGCCTTTCAGTAAATCAGGAAAGAGAGAATGGTAAGGAAGAGATCAACCTTCGAATAACAGATGAAATGATTCAAATGCAAGGATGGGAGAATGTTGATAAGAAGTTTTCAATTCTCAGAATTAGGTTAAAAGAACTTCATGAAGAAATAAAAGCTATTACAGATATTTTGATAGATTATGAAGTGGAGACTGATATTGTTAAACTTATCGTAGAGTTCAGAGGAGTGAGCAATAAGCTTGATTATTACTCAGATGTTATAAGCACTTTTCTGAGTAGAGAAGATGACGGATTTGTGAGGTGGGCCGAGGGAAGGATGGGCAGAGGTGGGATACTTTCAGGTCTGGGTTTATCGCCGCTAGATATTTCCCCGACACTAAAGGAAAGACTCTATTCTAAGTGCAATACAGTCATGATGACTTCAGCTACGATGGCTGTAAACAATAACTTTGGATTCCTTAAGTCAGCTCTAGGCCTGGAAGATGAACAAAGAGTCGATGAGCTTATTTTGCCGTCACCGTTTAATTATGAAGAACAGCTCCTATTGGCAATTCCTGATGATATTCCCGAGCCCGGCAATGTTGGCTATGCTGAGGCTATCTCAGTATTAATAAAAGACGCTGTTGAGGCTTCAAATGGTAACGCTCTGATACTCTTCACATCTTATACTCTTCTTGAAACTGTTTATAGGAATATCCATGAGGAGTTAGAAGATCAAGGGATTCTTACACTGAAACAGGGAGCGTTTCCCAGAGCAAGGCTGCTCGATAAGTTCAGGATCGAAGACAATTCTGTTCTCTTTGCAACGGATAGTTTCTGGGAGGGAGTTGATGTTCCCGGAGATGCTCTAAAACTTGTAATTATTACAAGGCTGCCGTTTAGAGTGCCTACAGAGCCTATTATTGAAGCCCGCGTAGAGTATATGGAAAATCAGGGACTAAACTCATTTATGGATTATAGTGTTCCAGTTGCGGTCCTAAAATTTAAACAGGGCTTCGGAAGACTAATTAGAACTAAAACCGACAAGGGCGCTGTGTTGGTGTTGGATAGAAGATTGATAAGTAAATTTTACGGTAAGTTCTTTTTGAATTCACTACCTGCCTGTACAAGACTTGTAGACAACTCCGAAAACATTATTAAGAACCTAAAACTTTTCATTGGATGAACTCTACGAGTTCAACTTTTTAGCAATTTTCCTCACCAACAATCTAGGAGTAAAGCGGTTTAAAAACGGAACGATCTGTTGTTTTATCCCCGGGATTACTATTGTCTGACCCCTTCTGAACCCTTCGTATCCCGCTTTAACGACAGGAGCCATTTCCATTAAGCTCACTTTAAATAACAGTGAATCTTCAAGGTCTGATTTCTCTCCAAACTCAGTTTTAACTGGTCCTGGGGCAAGGCATGAAATCTTAATATTTGGGTTTGATATCTCTTCCGCAAGCGCTTCAGTGAATGACAATACATAGGCTTTGGTTGCAAAATAAACTGCCAGATTGGGTCCGGGTTGAAATCCGGCGAGAGAACCGACATTTAATATTCCGCCGTATCCTCTCTCTATAATTCCTGGGATGAAGAGTCTTGTAAGGTGAGTCAGTGCAACTAAATTAACCTGTATCATGTCTAATTGCAGATCAGTATCTAAATCAGCGATATGACCCTTATTTCCAAACCCAGCATTGTTAACAACAACGTCTATTTGGATCTTTTCTTTTTTTAGATGACTAAAAATCTCTTTTGGAGCGGGTTTTTTGGATAAGTCTTTTGGTAGTACGTGGACTTCTATATCATTTTCAGCTTTGAGCTCGTTTGCCAACTCAACTAGCCTATCCTCCCTGCGCGCTACAAGTACCAGATCCGACCCGTCGGCAGCAAATAACTTTGCAAGCTCCATTCCTAGACCAGAAGATGCTCCTGTGATTAATACTGTTTCTTTAGACATTTTGTTAACCCCATTTGTTAATTGTTTACTAATTGTTTTACACCTTAGCGTTTATGATGTCAATCATGTCCGCAAGATGCTTATTTTATGTTTTTTAAATAACTTGTGCCGCCCAAACCATTTATCTGTTCCCTGATCCATATTTCTCTGCTAAGCAAATAATCCGTAGGTTTCGCAGCTGACCATAATCTTGGATTAGGGAGTATAGCCGCTATAAGCGCGGCATCGACAATATCTAAATTTTTAGCCGACCTTCCATAATAAACTTGGGCAGCCTCATCTACTCCATATATCCCATTTCCGGTCTCTATAACATTTAAATAGACTTCCAATACTCTCTTCTTTCCCCATATTGTATCAATGAGTAGAGTGAAGTATGCTTCCAACCCTTTTCTTGCCCAAGAACGTTCAGGCCATAAAAAGACGTTTTTTGCAGTCTGCTGAGTAATTGTGCTTGCCCCTCTTAATCGGCCGCCGTCCAGTTTTTCATCAAGAGCCTCTTCAATAGCTTGAAAATCAAAACCATCATTAAAAGGGAAAGTCTGGTCCTCTGCTGCAATTACAGCCATCTTCATATTATTGGAAATTTCATCGTAACTCTTCCAATTTGATTTAATCCTTCGCTCTTCCCCGTCATCTTGAAAATATCGAATTAACATCAAAGGTGTGATAGGAGGATTGATGAATTTGTAGAGTGTGACCCATGCGACGGAGATGATAATTAGTAAGAGTAGAAGCTTGAGTAAAAAGACAGAAAATCGTCGAAATAGTTTCTTCATCGTGTTATGATCAGTATGGTTAATTGATATATGAACTTTAAAAAGTTGATTTAGTAAAAATAATCTACTTTTAATAACATTTCCAATATATTTAGGCAGCTTGAAGGATTGACTCTTGGCATCCTGTCATATACTCTTATCCACCAATATTTATAGATATTTTGGAGGGTTCCACCTAGATGACAACACCGTCTCAAATTATACCTATTAACATCGAAGATGAAATGAAGGAGTCTTACCTCTCTTATTCGATGAGTGTGATTATTGGTCGTGCTCTACCGGATGTGAGAGACGGGCTTAAGCCTGTGCATAGACGAATTCTTTTTGGTATGGACGAGGTCGGTAATCAGTGGAACAGGCCTTATAAAAAGTCCGCTAGAATCGTGGGTGATGTTATGGGTAAATACCATCCCCATGGTGATGCCGCAATTTACGACACACTTGTCAGAATGGCTCAGGATTTCTCTATGCGTTACACACTTGTAGACGGTCAGGGGAATTTCGGATCTATTGACGGCGATCCACCTGCGGCAATGAGGTACACAGAGGTTCGCCTCGACAGAATTGCGACTGAGATGTTGGACGATCTCGAAAAAGAAACTGTAGATTTTGTCCCTAACTATGATGGCGGCGAGCATGAGCCTTTGGTTCTTCCCTCTAAAATACCGAATCTTCTTCTAAACGGATCTTCTGGTATTGCAGTGGGTATGTCGACTAATATACCCCCACATAATCTGACAGAATTAATAAATGCAGTTGTGGCTCAGGCGGCTAACCCTCAAATTACAGTTGATGAATTGATGAAACATCTGCCTGGACCAGACTTTCCCACCGGGGGCTTTATAACAGGCAAAAATCCGATTAGAGAAGCCTATGAAACCGGACGCGGGATTATCAAACTTAGAGCTAAAGCGAAAATTGAAAAGCAGAAAAAGGGTGATAGAGAAGTAATTATTGTAAATGAAATCCCTTACCAGGTTAATAAGTCAAGACTAATTGAGCGAATAGCCGATCTTGTAAAAGATGACAAGATAAAGGGCATATCTGATATAAGAGATGAGTCAGACAGAGACGGTATA
This sequence comes from Thermodesulfobacteriota bacterium, assembly GCA_021604765.1. Taxonomy (GTDB): domain Bacteria; phylum Desulfobacterota_D; class UBA1144; order Nemesobacterales; family UBA2774; genus CR02bin9. The sequence goes on along the minus strand of BQJP01000005.1, from coordinate 41,688 downwards.
AGAATTGTTATAGATGTAAAACGCGGCGAGATTGCAGAGGTTGTATTAAACCAACTATACAAACACACACCGATGGATACTTCCTTCGGCATAATAATGCTTGCGCTAGTTAGAAACCAACCACGTGTTCTTTCTTTAAAAGAGGTTATAAACCACTTCTTAGAACATAGAAAAGAGGTAGTTACCAGACGTACACAATTCGAATTAGCAAAAGCTGAAGCAAGGCTTCATATATTAGAGGGGCTTAAAATTGCCCTTGATCATATTGATGAAGTTATTGCTTTAATACGTAAATCAGATAGCCCTCAGGTCGCAAAAGATGGTCTTATGCAAAAGCTTGGTCTAAGCGAGATTCAGGCTCAGGCTATCTTGGATATGCGTCTTCAAAGACTAACAGCTCTTGAACGCGATAAGATTCTCGATGAGAGAAAAGAATTAATTGCTACTGTGAAACGTTTGAAAGAAATTTTAGATAATGATGCTTTAATACTAGGAATAGTCACTGATGAGCTAGCGGAGATAAAAGACCGTTACGGTGATGTTAGAAAAACAGAGATTCTAGACAGCTTAGAGGAAATATCAATTGAGGATCTCATTGCGGATGAAGACATGGTGGTCACCATTAGCCATGATGGATATATAAAAACTACTTCCTTAAGCGTATACCGCAGTCAGAGAAGAGGCGGAAAGGGTAGAACTGGAATGACTACCAAGGATATGGACTTTATTGAAACCCTATTTATTGCCTCACAGCACAACTATGTCTTATTCTTTTCTAATCACGGTAAGTGTTACTGGCTCAAGGTTCATGAAATTCCTGAAGCCGGGCCAACCGCAAGAGGAAAGGCGTTGGTGAATTTGCTTAACCTTGCTGAGGGAGAGAACATTGCAGCAGTGCTTCCCGTAATAGAGTTCAATGAAGAACAATCTCTTATAATGGCTACAAAAAATGGTGTGGTTAAAAAGACAAAACTTAGCGCTTACTCTAAACCCCGCGTTGGGGGCATTATAGCTCTTAATATAAGAGACGACGACGAACTAATTGTAGCCAAGCTTACCAGTGGTCATGATGAGATATTGATTTCTTCACACTTCGGACAAGCAATAAGGTTTAAAGAGGAAGATGTGAGAGATATGGGTAGGACAGCTACCGGTGTTAGAGGAATCAAACTCGATAAGGGCGATGAGGTAGTAAGTCTTGAGGTAATTGAAAACTCAGAAGCTCAGATACTTACAGTTACAGAAAAAGGCTATGGAAAGAGAACTCTTGTTTCAGAATATCGCATTACTGGAAGGGGCGGAAAGGGTGTTATTACGATTAAGACAACTGGTAAGAATGGTAGAGTTGTTGGAACCTTCCAGGTTACAAACGATACCCAAATAATGATGATTACAACCAAAGGTGGTAAAGTGATTCGTATGAACGCATCTGAAATAAGCATTTTTGGGAGAGGCACACAAGGTGTCAGGCTTATTGGTCTTGCTGAAGATGAAAAAGTTGCGGCAGTTGCCAAAGTGGTAGAAAGAGAGCAGGGACCCATAGATTAAATCTACTTAGTTCCTATAATGAGAACTTCCATCCAATGATCCGAGAAATTGAAAATATATTTCTTGACTTTCCAGATTACGGCTGTTTTGCGTGTGATCCAAGAAATAAGCTAGGACTTCGCCTTAAATTTTTTGCCGATGATGAAAAAGAGGATGTGTTTACCACATTCCATCCCGAAACACATCTTGAGGGTTTTCCAGGAATTTTACACGGCGGGATACAGTGCGCTCTAATTGATGAAGTCGCTTTTTGGACTATGTTTGATAAATATAAAAAGATAGCGCTAACGTCTAAGCTTGATATGGAATTTTTAAGACCTGTAGACGCATCGTCAGAATTAACAATAAGAGGTAAGGTCACTCAAGCTGAAGGGCGAAAAGTGAGTGTAGAAGTAAGTCTCTTGAATAATAAAAATAAAGTTTGCACAAGAAGTAAAGTGGATTACACAATTACCACACGAGAAGTGACATATAAACTTATAGGTAAAGAAAGGTTTACTGAAAAATTTCAAAAATACTTGGAAGACTAATAATGCTAAAATTATATGATCACCCACTTTCGGGGAACAGTTACAAGTCCAGACTAGCTTTGAATGAGCTTGGTGTTGAATACGAGAGGGTAAATGTTGATGTGTTTAAGGGTGAACAGAATGATCCTAAATTTGCTGCTCTAAACCCAAATAAAAAGATTCCAGTTTTAGTGGATGAAGATTTTGTAATGTGGGAATCAAATGCTCTACTTTTTTATATAGGCAAAAAATACTCTCCTAACCATTTATACCCCGAAGATGCTAGATCCCACGGTTTAGTTGCACAGTGGCTTTTGTTTGGAAAGACCTCAATTGATCCAAATTTAGCCATGGCAAGGTACTTAACACGATTTGTTTCCAGAGAACCACAGGAAGAGCAAGAACTAGCGAAATACAGGGCACACGGAATGATGACTCTTAAAATTTTGGATGATCATTTAAAAGATAATGAATTTCTTGTAGGGGATTACTCAATTGCTGATATAGGATGCTATCCATACGTGCATTTAGCGCCAGAGGGTGAAGTAGATATCGAATGTTACGCATCTTTAATGTCATGGATTGAACGTATTCAATCTCAACCCGGATATATATCAATGGATGAGTAATGTTCTCGGACTAAATAAGGATGGAGCGGGAAACGGGATTCGAACCCGCGACCTTCTCCTTGGCAAGGAGACGCTCTAGCCAGCTGAGCTATTCCCGCTTAGCAAGCCAAGTAAAGATATCAAGCCAAAAGATTGTTGTCAAGAATTACCTACATTTATAGACATTTAAGGTAAAATATAGCTCCAGTGAAAGAAAATGAGCCAAGATAGAAGAAAGACTATAATATCTAAAGTCGGTAGAGTCATAATCAAGATTGGAAGCAGCGTGCTTACCGATAAAAACGGAAATTTGTCAGAATCAATTTTTGAAAGACTAGCAGAACAAATTTCTAAAATTAAAGATAAGAATATTGAAGTTATCGTGGTCTCTTCAGGTGCTATTGCTTCAGGTATGAAGAAATTAGGACTAAAAGTAAGACCTACTGAAATTTCAATGAAGCAGGCTATAGCGGCAGCAGGACAGAGTACTCTTATGTGGTATTACGAAAGAGCTTTCTCAGAGTTTGATCTCGATGTTGCACAAATACTTCTTACATTAGATGGACTTTCGGATAGAAAAAGGTTTTTAAATGCACGTAAAACGCTTACCACAGTTCTTTCTATGGGAATAATTCCAATAATTAATGAAAATGATACTGTTGCAGTTGAGGAAATAATGCTTGGAGATAATGACAACCTCTCTGCGCAGATTACATCTTTGATTGAAGCTGACTTGCTAATAATGCTGACAGATATTGATGGTCTATATAATAAGGATCCTCGGAACAATGAGGATGCAGAGTTGTTATCGTTAATAGATCGAATTGGAGAGGAAATCGAGAATACTGCCGGAGATACTTTTGGCAAAACGACAATAGGTGGCATGAGGACTAAGATCGAGGCTGCAAAGAAAGCTGCGGCATATGGTGTTCCTACCATTATCGCAAATGGAAATAACGGATCAACTCTACAGGAAATATTTGATGGGAAAGAAGTAGGGTCGTTGTTTCTTCCCTCAGAGCAGAGTTTGAGCGGAAGAAAACACTGGATAGCCTTTACCCTTAAGTCAGCCGGTGAGATTGTAATAGATGCTGGAGCTGAGAAAGCCATAACTTCTTCGGGTAAGAGTTTGCTTCCCTCTGGTATCAAAGATGTTAAAGGAAGCTTCGGAATAGGTGAATCGGTCACTTGTGTTGATGAAAACGGTAACCATGTGGCAAGGGGACTTACATCGTATAGCTCTGAAGACATTAAAAAAATTATGGGTTCCAAAACCTCAGATGTCGAAAGCATTTTAGGCTACAAATATAGCGATGAGGTAATACATCGAGACGACCTTGCTGTGATAACTGAATAATAAATTATTAAATACTGACTATGAAGTCCAGAAATCTACTCTACATATTTATCTTTTTAATTCTAATACTACTCACCATTGTCGTTTCTTACTTTACTGTATTGAATTATATAAAGACCGCTCCAAGTGTTGTGGAAGATACTGTTGTTGAAATTCCTAAAGGTTCAGGACTGAGCAGTATATCTAGAAAACTTATGCAATCAGGAGTAATAGCAAACGATAAAGTCTTTATTTTATATGTGATGAAAGAAGGGTGGCAGGATGAATTAAAAGCCGGTGAATATAAATTTGAAAAAGGCTCCACGATGGCGGATGTAACTAATAAAATCGTTCGTGGAGATGTTGAGCTTAAACAAGTAACTATTCCTGAAGGATTAACTGTAAAAGAAATTGCAAGATTGCTTGATGAGAAGGGTGTAGTAAGTGAAGCCGATTTTATAAAGGAAACTCAAAATAAGGTTTTAATTAAGCAGCTTCTTGGTCCTGATCTTAACAGTTTTGAGGGATACCTATTCCCGGAAACCTATTCTTACTCCAGATCTCTTACTCCTAAAGAATTAATTGTATTAATGGTTGAAAGATTTAAAGCTGTCTATGAGCCACTTTCAGATCAAAGAGAAAGAGTGAATCTTACTGATAATGAAATTCTTACATTGGCTTCAATTATTGAGAAAGAAACTGGGTCTGTCTTTGAACGCCCAGTTATTTCAGCCGTGTTTCAGAACAGACTCAGAATCGGTATGAAACTGGATAGCGATCCAACTGTTATATATGGAATGGGAGAGAATTATAACGGTAACTTGCGTAGAAGGGACTTAAAAGAATATACTAAATACAATACTTATGTTATCAAAGGTCTTCCCCCTGGTCCGATTGCTAATCCTGGAAGGGATTCCATCATCGCTGTGCTTGATCCTGCTGATGTGAAGTATCTATACTTTGTCTCTAAAGGGGACGGCACTCATCATTTCTCAAACAGTTTTAGAGAACATCAAAATGCAGTGAATAAATATCAAAGATAATCTGCTCTAAGCAAACACTTCGCCGAATGGATCTACCCTTGTTTGATCCGTAGCCGGTTTCAAAATTTTCTTATCTTCTCTCTCGATTCTAATTAATCCATTTTTTCTTTTAGTCGCTATAAATTGAGTCCCGCTTGTTTCCTGTGAAATCTTTTCCAGAATCTTGGGATAGTTCTTAGATCCAATAAATATAGAGTGAATACATACCCCGAGCTTCTTAGCTCTAATCCTCTCGCCGATCACATCACAATCTCCGGAGGTCGGAATACCGTCGGTTATAAATAGTATGTGTTTGTTTCTAAGTCCGCGGCCTCTGAATTCTGAAATTGCGTCTTTTAAAGCATCCTCGTAATTTGTATTTCCTGAACACTCTGTTTTTGAAGCAAGATCAAGCATCCAGTTGTAGTCGCGCGTAAAGAATTGTGAGTTCCTCTTATACTTGTAAGAGCGGTGATTAAATTCAACATAACCAACTCTCATTTTCTTTGATCTAGCAAGCTCTATTACGCCCCTTACTACTGAAGAAGACCATTCGCTATACACTCCCATCATCGAGGTGCTTACATCGCGAAGTATTGCTATCTCACCGCCCATCATTTCTCTTTCTCTTTTGTGCACACGGGGTAAAGTCGGGGTTGTGTTCTCAGTCCAGATTGTTGCCTCAAAAGGATCTATATCTTCAATCTCGTCGAAATAATTCATTCTTTTCCACGTTCTGGGCATTCCCCCGGGATGCGGGGCTTTGAGTGCCATGCTTCTCTGGAAGTTTCCTTCCAAAACCTTCATGATAATTCTTACATTATCTGCTGAATCAGTATTCTTCTTACCGCCAATCCAGTAGTCATCATCATCACCCGGGTCAGGGGATTTACTTGCAAAAACCTTGTTAGATTCGGGGGGTTCTCTATTTTCTCGGTCTCCTAGGTCTTCACTTATCTGACCATCGGGATCGGATGGTATATCCTGATTATCAGGAGGGATCATGTTACTTTCTTTTTCTATATTTTCTTTGAGTTCTTTTAGGGCTTGGAAAAAGGTCTTTCGGGCTTCGGACAGTTCATCGTCCTGGGATTCTTTTGTTGCATCTTCATCGGGAATTTCCTGGTGCTGGTCCTCATCTTCTCCCGGCTGATCACCATCTGGTTGAGATTCTTGTTGTTGCTGTTGTTGCTCTTCCTCTAGCCTATCTTGTCTGTCCCTGTCTTTTTTTTTTTGGATGTCAGGTCGTCAAGAATTTGATCGAGCTGTTGAAATACTTCTTCAGGAATCCTAAATGCCGTCATAAACTTTAATGCATTTAAGTCTTCAACTGTGCAATGCTCTCTGTCATGTAATAATGCATGAGCTCTCATGATCTTAAGTGATTTCACGAAGAACGTTCTGTCCGATATAAGAGAGTTTGTTTCATTACATCCGAAGTCTTCTATCAGAGTTGCTACAAACTTAGCTAATGCTTCTTGAACAGCTAAAGGTATCTCAACAGTGCTTAATTTTTCGTAATATTCATCAAAGACCTCTCTGCTTACTCTGGTGGGTACTTCGTATTCGTTTGGTCTTTCGCTATAAAGCTTTATAACCTCTTTTGCTTCATCCCATTTCCTGCCGTAAGACAGTCCTTGTGAATTAATCTGCAAAACAAATCTATCAAGGTTGGCTGGATCAAGAGGTTCATTATAATACTCATCAGCTGTCGGATTACTTGTTCCGATTGCGGTTAAAAGAGGGATGTCTTCATTAAAGAATTTTCTTTCGTTAAGTATTCTAAGTAGTACGTTTAGCGATTCTCCTGGGGCTCTTGAAATATCGTCCAGAAGACAAATTTCTGAAGTTAATATTCCACCTTTTACTACCTTTTGTTTAATTATTTCTCCGCTATCTGTTGTCTCTTTTGAAATCACTAGGTCACCAATCAATTCTGATAACCTGGTGTCTCTATGAAGCTGGTAGAAAAAGAATCTCAGGCTGGCGGCTGCAGACACGATTTCGGATAACATAGTTTTTGCAGTTCCGGGAGGTCCCTCCACATATATATGTTCTCTAGCGATAATGCCTAGCAGTAGGGCTAACTTTACTTCCTCATGTCCCACTACGAGATTATCCATTTCTTCTTTGAGAACTACGAATGGATTTGAAGTTGTCATTATAGGGTCTTGCCTCCGTGTATTTCGTTTCAGATTAGGTGTAGTAAGTAATTGTACATAAGGGGTGTTTTTTTTGCAATATAATCTTCATGCTATTTTTGCTTTCATCGTTGTGATTTAATAAATTTTAGTAGTATCTTGCAATATGATATGGCCCGCGTCATTGCTAGTCAATCAGTTTGGTTGCAGTTTGTGAACTGCGTTTTTGCAGAACATCTATTTGCTCTAAAAGAGATTCGCAGTCTGTTGGCATGATTTAAAAAGTATTTACAGAGTCCTCTAGAACATTTGATACATTATCAGGTTCATTTTCAACTTTTTGGAATATGCAACTTTACTTTAGATAATTTAATGTGATAAGTTTAGTGGCTAATATCCAGAACTAAATAGGGTGCAATAGATGCAACAAGAAATATTAGAAATTTTATCAAAATTAAGTGGATTCGTCTGGGGATTGCCACTTATTGTACTCTTAATAGGTACAGGTATTTACCTTACTGTTCTATTAAGGGGTATACAGTTCAGGGCTCTCTTGCCAGCTCTTTATTTAGCCCTCATAAAAAGAAAAGAAGATGTAGAAACTGAAGGAGATATCTCTCAATTTCAAGCTCTTATGACAGCTCTGTCTGCAACAGTTGGAGTTGGTAATATCGCGGGGGTTGCAACTGCTATTGCGGTGGGAGGACCGGGCGCTGTTTTTTGGATGTGGGTTACAGGGCTTGTAGGAATGGCTACTAAATATTCAGAAGCCGTGCTTGCTGTTAAATACAGGGAAGTTGATAAGTTTGGAACAATGAGTGGTGGTCCTATGTACTATCTTTCAAAAGGCTTACGACTTCATTGGCTTGGAATGTTGTTTGCCATTTTTGCCGCTCTCGCAGCTTTTGGAATTGGGAATATGGTTCAGTCAAACTCGGTTGCCGATGCCCTGGGCGAGGCCTTTGGAATACCGTTCTGGATTACAGGAATTGTGTTATGTGTAGCTACCGGTTTGGTGATTGTAGGTGGAATAAAAAGTATTGCAAGAGCTACGAGTACGATTGTTCCGGTAATGATAATCTTTTATATGGTGGGAGCAATTCTAACACTTTTAGTATTTTGGAAAAATATTCCACATGCTTTTTATCTAATTTTCTATCACGCTCTCAATCCTACAGCTGCAGCAGGAGGATTTCTTGGAGCAACTATTAGTCAGACAGTCAGAATGGGAGTTGCTCGAGGTATATTCTCAAATGAATCAGGGATGGGTAGTTCCCCTATAGCAGCAGCGGCGGCTAAAACCAGAAACCCAGTTGCTCAGGGTCTAGTCTCAATGACTCAAACTTTTATTGATACTATTGTCGTCTGCACATTTACTGCTCTTGTTATTATCTCCAGCGGAATATGGTCTGACGGGGATACAGGAGCGGGTCTGTCCGCAAAGGCATTTGAAAGTGGTGTACCTCTGTTTGGTGCTGAGATTGTGGCTATTAGTCTTGCGTTCTTTGCTTATTCTACGTTGCTTGGCTGGAGCTATTATGGAGAAAAGTCTATAGAATATATTTTTAAAGAAAAAGCTGTTATGCCTTACAGAGTTTTGTTTACAGGGGTAGTATTTGTGGGAGCTGTTGTAAAATTAGATCTGGTTTGGACTTTTGCAGATGTAATGAATGGTCTTATGGTTTTTCCAAATCTTGTAGGAGTATTGGGATTATCGAAGGTTGTTGTAGAGGAAACAAAAAAATATCTTCATATAGAGATGTCTAGAAAGTGATTTCTTCTGAAATAACTTCAACTCACATCTCTTCCAAATAGGTTATATTGAAAATACTATTTCATAATATAAAATTTTAGATTAATACTGAGAGGGACAAAATGACAGAATTTAGAAAAATTAAAATTGTTTCAAAGTTAGTTTTTGTTATATGTGCAATATTTTTCCTGGGGCTTTATTCTTGCGGCAGTGATGAAGTGACCAAAGATCATGAATGGAAATATGTAGGCGATGTCCGTGATGAACAGGGCCAGAATGTATCTGTATTTATAGATTTAAAAGGCATGCATATAGAGGGTAATATCAGAAAATTCTGGATTAGATACTATGCGAAAAAAGATAGTGACCAGAGTAAAGAAACGTATATGAGGCAATTAGGATTTTGGGAAGTAGATTGCAATGACCGGACACTTTATGTATTGGGAGAAGAATACTACGGCGTGGACGGACAAGTCCTTGGGAGAAGTGAAGAAAGATTCAAAGAAGATTATAAGCAAGGCACAATTGGAGATAAGCTGGCCTCAGCCGCTTGTCGATATGCTGGTAGGGATTAATGTATTGTAGTATCCGGTATTAAAACCATTTCCCATATTGAAAAGATGATTTCTTCTTTTTCTGATAGTTCCGGGTTCTTTCCCTCTAGAGTATCTTGAGCATACTTATTGGCGAATTCATTAAAATCATTCAATGAGATTTCAAACTCTTTTGTGTTGTCATGACTTACTACATGAAAACCTTGATTTGTTTGTGTGGCTGTGAAACCATTTGATTGTCTGTTCATTTTTTTATTCCCTTTATCTATTACTTTTTATTTTTCATGAATTTATGTAATTACCTTCTACAGTCTTGAATATAATCACTTAATTTGGGTTTTAAAGACTAATTATTTTTCTGTCAATATTCTGTTTACAGCTTTGACTAAATCTGCTTCAACAAAATCTGCGTCGTGCGTATATGATTCTGCTCCGGTTAAAACTTGAATAGTTCGAAGACCGGCTTTATTGCCGGCAAGTATGTCTTTATATGAGTCTCCAATCATCCATGAATTAGATACTTCTATTTCATATGAGTTGCGGATTGAGTCAATCATACCGGTCTTAGGCTTTCTGCATTCACAAATTATGTTGTAGGGGTATAAGCTTCCTCTCGGATTATGCGGACAGTATTCATATTCAGATATATAAACGCCGTTATCTTTTAGTATGGAGTCTAGAGAATTGTGAAGTTCCTCTACATCCTTTTCTGTCAGATATCCTTTTGCGATTCTACCCTGGTTGGTTATTACAAATAATAAATAGTCTTGATCGATTAACCGCCTAAGGGCTTCAATGAAATTGTCCGGAATATGGAAATCCTCTGCCCTATAAATATATTTCTCTCTGCCTTTAGGCATAAGGATGGTCTTATCTCTGTCAAGAAACACAGCTCTTAAACCCATAACGTCCTCTAATAGCTGGTTGGAATAGAAAAATCTAACTCAATTGGAATGACATCACTAACTTTGAGAAGTTATGCGTTCCAATACTAAATAGTTATTTGTATAGATAATTCTTCTTAAAGATGTTTTAACTATCTATCTTTGGGGTAATTTGGTTTTAGTGTCTTTTGGTAGTAATTTGGCTTTAGCGTCTTTTGGAAGATGTCTTTTTAGGTATTCAAGTACAGCTTCTCTCACTATTTGAGCGGGTTTCATACGCAGATACCACTGCGATTCATTTAGCATGTCTACAAAATCTTGAGATGCCTTAACATATATAGCTTTGTCCAGAGTTTCTTTCTTTGTGGTGTTCTTTTTTTTGGTTGCCATATAATATATACTACCTATTTTGTGTATATTTTCAACATAAATTTGTAGTCGGTTTATATAAGTTTAGCTTCCTAATTTCAACTTAATAAGTTTGACTCAACTATCATCAAAAAGTTACGTGTCAAATATAACTTATTAATCCATTAAGACGAAGGCATTTTTTTTTGCCTTTAATAATATCTATACTTGCTATGTTCTGACTAAATAATCGGTATATTAATTTGTAGGTGTTAATTCTTAGGATTATGAGTTGAAAACTTGTTGCTACGGCAGAACAAATGAATACCAAAACGGATAAATACCAACGTCTTTATGTCTCTGACATTAGCTGCGCTAGTTGTGTAAATACTATTGAAACAGCTGTTAGAGCTCTCCCTGGTGTAGAAGATGTAGAGGTGAATTTTGCCGAACGTACAGTGAATGTTTCAGGAGATGTTGCAGAAGATGTTCTAATAAACGCCATTACAAAGTCTGGCTATACAGCTTCCTCTCTAGAAGATAATTCAGAAGATACCAGTAAAGAAAACCAAGAGCTGGCTCATTATAAAGAGCTTCTTAAGAAAACCATAGTTGCGGGAGTTGTAAGTCTGGTAATTGTAGCGGTTACAATGCTAGATCTACTACCTGATTTAACTACTTTTAAAGGCCAGTTTTCCTGGGGAGTTATTTCATTACTTGCTCTATTTGTGCTTACATATGCGGGTGGGAGATTTTTTACAGGCGCTCTTAAATCTTTTAAAAACCATAATGCCAATATGGACACTCTAGTTGCTTTAGGAACAGGAGTTGCATGGCTGTATTCGACTTTTGTTGTTATCTTTCCTGGTTCAGTTAGTGAAATCGCAAGACATGTTTATTTTGATACCGCAACTTTAATTATTGCCTTTATAAACCTAGGTTCAGCTCTTGAGATGAGGGCGCGTGGTAAGACTTCAGAAGCAATTAAGCGTCTAATTGGGCTTCAGCCAAAGACTGCAAGAGTATTAAGAGAAGGGAATGAGGTTGATATCCCAATAGAACAAGTAGTGATGGATGATATTGTTAGAGTAAGGCCGGGGGAAAAGATCCCGGTAGATGGTGAATTGACTGAAGGCTCGTCTCATGTAGATGAATCAATGTTAACTGGTGAACCCATACCTGTTAGTAAAAAAATCAGAGACAAAGTAGTAGGAGGGTCTGTCAATAAATCAGGCAGCTTTCTTTTTAAAGCGACACACATCGGCAAAGACACCGCACTATCTCACATTATAGATATGGTTAGAAAGGCTCAAAATACCAAGCCCGAGATAGGACGTTTGGCAGATAAGGTCTCTTCAATCTTTGTGCCGACTGTAATGATCATTGCTGTCTTGACAATGCATGCCTGGTTTAACTTTGGGCCTGATCCAAAATTGACTTACATACTTGTTACGACCGTTGCGGTTCTGATTATTGCTTGCCCATGCGCGTTAGGTTTGGCAACGCCGATTTCTGTAATGGTAGGGGTCGGTAAAGCAGCGGAATATGGGGTGCTTATAAGAAAAGGGGACGCTCTTCAGAAAGCTGGACAACTAACAACTGTAGTACTTGATAAGACAGGGACGATAACAGAAGGCAAGCCTGTTGTGACTGCACTTGAGACTTCTGAGGGATCAAGTGAAGAGGAGCTATTAACAATTGCCGCCAGCGTTGAAGTAAATTCAGAACATCCACTTGCAGAAGCAGTTGTGGAGGCTTCAAAGGAAAAAGGTTTAGAACTTTCATCAATAGAATCATTTGAGGCTATTTCTGGACATGGTGTAAGGGCGCTCTATGGGCAGAAAGAAGTTCTTCTGGGTAACAGTAAGCTTATGGAGGACAAAGGTCTTAAATTAGGTTCATTACAATCTCGCTCAGAAGAGTTATCTAAATTGGGACAGACCGTTATTTTTGCAAGTTTAGATGGAAATCCATTAGGTCTATTAGGGATATCGGATCCAATAAAAACAGATTCAAAAGATGCTATCAAGAGACTACAGCATTCAGGTATAAAAGTCGTTATGCTTACAGGGGATAATAGGGATACTGCTGGGACTGTTGCTAATCTGGTTGGAGTTGATGACTTTATTGCGGAAGTATTGCCTCAGGATAAAGCAAATGAAATCACCAAGCTTCAGGAAAGGGGAGAGAAGGTTGCGATGGTAGGGGATGGGATAAACGATGCACCTGCACTTGCTGGAGCCGACGTGGGTTTTGCAATAGGTACAGGAACCGATGTGGCAATAGAAAGCGCTGATATTACCCTAATGCGCGGTTCACTAAATGGGGTTGCAGACGCAGTGGCTATCTCAAAAGCAACATTAAGAAATATTAAAGAAAATCTGATTGGAGCATTTGGCTATAATACTTTAGCCATTCCAATAGCTGCCGGAATACTCTATCCCTTCACAGGGATATTGCTAAGCCCTATAATTGCAGGTGCAGCGATGGCCTTATCATCCGTAACAGTTGTAACAAATGCTAATAGATTAAGGTGGTTTAAACCATAAATGGGTATTGTCGTTAACTTAATCGGAGTTTTGCTTATAGTTTTTATTATCTGGTGGTTTTGGTTATATAAGAAACAATCAGAGGCTACCATCCAAGGCAGCTCTATAGATATTATCGTTGATTCAGGAATTTATGAACCCTCTGTTATTCATGCCAAACAAGGGCAGGAAATTACTCTCAGGTTTATTCGCAAAGATAGCAATCCTTGTTCGGAAAAAGTGCTTTTTAACGATCTTGATATTAGCGCTGATCTACCAATTGGAAAGCCCCATAATCTGACCTTTACACCCGACGAAAAAGGTGAATTTGAGTTTACATGTCAGATGGCGATGTACCGCGGCAAGTTGATTGTGGAATAAGAATTATATGAGCCTTTTAATCTATTCTTAATATTATCTGGCTAATGTATGTTTTTATTGACATTAAACTGTATTCTATATAGCATTGATTAGGATTGCTAAATAATTAAAAATTCAGGAGGCATTTTTATCATGGCAGAAGAAAGAACAGGGGTTGTAACATTAAAAGGGAACCCCTTAACATTAATTGGACCAGAGGTTAAGGTTGGAGATAAAGCGCCAGATTTTTCATCTTTAAAAGGTCTTGGAGCACCTATAACACTTGCTGATATGGAAGGAAAGGTAAAGGTCTTTAACGTAATTATTTCGGTTGATACACCGGTATGCGATGTTCAGACAAAAAGATTTAACGAAGAAGCCGCAAACCTTGGAGACGACGTTGAAATATTAACACTAAGTATGGATCTTCCTTTTGCACTTGGACGTTATTGTGCAGCGGCGGGTATCGATAAAGTTAAGACAGCATCAGATTACAAAGATGCTTCTTTCGGCGAGGCATATGGAGTTTTAATTAAAGAACACAGGCTATTGGCTAGAGCTCTTTTTGTTGTAGACAAAGACGATGTTGTAAGATACGCAGAATATGTTCCTGAAGTAGCTACAGAACCTAACTACGATCCTGCAATTGCGGCTGTTAAAGAATCACTATAATAAGAAATTTGAAAAAACAAGAAGCCCTATAATTTGGGCTTCTTGTTCCTAAATTCATTTATTCCTATCATCAGATTTCAATCTTTATATCTTTGAAATGCATCCTAATAGATGTATTCTTAATTGTGGTTAGTAGTAAATATCTCAGGGGGTCCAAGAATGGGCATTGGTAACATGATAAGCAGGCTTTTGAATAATGAGTCTAAAGAAGAAAAAGATGAAAGACTGAATATTTCAGAAGAGAAAGAACCCGTTGATGTTTCTACCCAGGGGACAGTGGAAAAAACAGTTGATGAAGTAGTTGCAAAAGAAGACTCCCAGGGGGTTTCTACTGAGGCTAGTGGTGAGTTAACAGAAGAAAAGGTCCTTGAAGTATTGAGCGAGGTTTATGATCCTGAAATACCGATAGACATAGTCAATTTAGGTTTAATTTATGGGATCGATATAGATGGTAGAAATGTTGTAATCACAATGACTATGACTGCTCCGGGGTGTCCTGCATCAACCCAAATTGCTGGAGAGTCTAAACTAATGGTAGAAGAACTACCAACTGTGGATTCTGTTGATATTGACATAGTATGGGACCCACCTTGGGATCCGAGTAAGATGAGCGAAGAAGCTCAGCAAAGCATGGGTATGATTTAGTCAATCGATATTGTCACTTTCTAATTCTTCCTTATACTCAAGATTTATTCTAAATATGAACTAATTTTTTATAGGAGAGCTATGCAATGAGCAAGATGCCTAAAGTTGGAGAACAGGCTCCTGGTTTTGAAGCGGAGACTTATGGCGGTGATACTATTAAACTAAGCGATTATAAGGGTAAGGGCACTGTTGCACTTTATTTCTATCCAAAAGACAACACGCCGGGTTGCACAAAAGAAGCATGCTCTTTGAGAGACGGTATGGATGATCTTCAAAAACTTGGTGTCCAAGTATTAGGAGTTAGCACAGACGGAGTAAAAGCACATGAGAATTTCAGGAATAAATTCGAATTAAATTTCCCGCTTCTCAGCGATAAATCCAAAGACATCATAAGTGCCTATGGAGTTGAGAGTGAATATGGTTCTGCTAGACGAATCACATTCCTAATAGATAAATCAGGTGTGATTCAGCACATATGGATGAAAGTCAAAACTGCTAGTCATTCTGAGGAAGTGATACAAAAGGTAAAAGAACTCAATTTATAATAATTTCTATCACGGATTTACAGATTTGATCAGATTACTTATAATAGCTCTTTACTATGAGCGAATTTCCTAAGGGTATATTTGTTACCGGTACCGATACTGGAGTTGGTAAGACTATAGTTACAGCTTCCATAGCTTGGAACTTAATTCAGTCTGGAAGAAAAGTTGGAGTCCTAAAACCGGTGCAAACCGGCACAATAGTAAGCGGTCCTACGGACATCGAATTTGTTCAGAGCTTGTTCGGTGAAGATTCCCCACTTGATGTTGCTTGTCCATATATGTTCCCCGATCCTGTGGCTCCTTTGGTTGCCTCTATGCTTTCGGGAGAGCGAATTGATATAGGAGCCATTGAGGAGTCTTACTCTAAACTAGCTGATCAAAATGATACTGTAATTGTGGAAGGTGCAGGCGGGCTTCAAGTTCCGATTCTGGAAGATTATTTTATGTCTGATCTCGCATTGGATTTAAATATACCGATTCTAATTGTTACTCGTCCAGATCTTGGAACATTGAACCATACTTTTTTAACACTGGAATCTGCTAAAAGGAAGGGTTTGGATGTAACTGGCGTTGTAATTAGTAATTATCCCTGGGATCCTGGGATACCCGAGCAAACTAACCCCGAGCTAATTATAAGCATGACTGGTGTAAACATTCTGGGGATACTACCACACGATAACTCAATATCTGTAGAAAAAGGCGATATTGGCAATATAAAAGAGTTAGCTTCATCTAGATTATCCCCAAAACTGGGCGGCACTTTCGATTTGGAACTATTTTTATCTTCTTTGGAGTAAGCCACAGTAGATACTCCTAAGGGTTCTTCAGGTCAAATAAGTTGATAAATAATCCTATTTAAAAGAAAAATGCTTCAAAACTTGACAGATGTCTACCACATGATATAAATACTAGGCGTTTGAAGAATTTGGGATTAAATCTTTCCAAATGAACACATTTCAGAGCTAAGGAAAAAGGATGAAAAAAGGGATCAAAATACTTTCAGTACCTCTACTAGCTATTTTTATTCTTCTTGGTTTTTATTTCTATAATGCTGAAAGCAGTGACCAAGGCCCAAAACAACCAATCCCATTTAGCCACAAAATACATGCCGGTGATGATCAGATCCCTTGCGAATATTGTCATAGCTTTGTAGATGTATCACCCAATCCAGGTATACCTTCAGTAAAAAAATGTATGGGCTGTCACCAGCATATAGTAGGTCGTGATGTGGATTACGACTTTGACGGCACCACCATAAATATTAAAAATGAAATAGCTAAAGTTAGAGAATATTGGGCTAATAAAGAGCCTATACCATGGATCAAGGTTAATTCACAACCTGGATACCTGCATTTTACACATAAGCGCCATATCCAACGAGGTTTTGAGTGTGCACAGTGTCATGGAGATGTTGCTAGCATGGACCAGGTGTATCCTGCATACAACATGAATATGGGTTTCTGTATTTCTTGTCATACCGAAAACGCTAAAGATCAAGAAGAACTTACACACTTAAAGGATTGTTTGACCTGTCATTATTAAGTGGAGGATAAGATGTCCAAAGATAAGAAGGGTGGTTTGAAAAGAAGGGATTTTCTTAAAATAATTGGTGTAGCCACCGGTACGGCTGCTGTTGCTTCATCATGTTCTCCGCCGGTTGAGCAAATAATCCCTTATGTAATTCCGCCTGAAGGAATTATCCCTGGGGTACCTAATTACTATGCAAGCACTTGTAGGGAATGCCCTGCGGGTTGCGGGGTCATAGTTAAAAACCGTGAAGGAAGGGCTATTAAGATTGAGGGTAATCCTGAAAGTCCTATTAATTCCGGATCTAGTTGTGCAATGGGACAAGCTGCTCTACAGGGTCTTTATAACCCTGACCGTGTGAGATCTCCACTATCTAATATTGATGCAGAAAAATTGCGACCACTTGGATGGGCCGATGCTGAAAAAGCTCTAACTCAGAAAATAGAAGAGCTAAGAGGAACCGGCAAAACTGGAAATATAGTATTTTTATCTAATAATATTACTGGATCTCTCGGCAATTTGGTTGACCAATGGATGGAAGCTTTGGGCGGTAAACATATACAGTATGAAACCTATGCCCATGAACCACTAAAAGAAGCAAACAAGATTTCTTTCGGAATTGAAAAGATTCCAACATATCATATAGAAAAGACTGATTATCTCCTTTCCTTCGGAGCTGACTTTATAGAAACATGGCTTTCTCCTGTTGAATACACAAAGCAGTTTAGCCAGATGCATGGCGTGAAAGATAAATCGGTGGGAAGGTTTGTACACGTAGAGCCTAGAGCTTCATTGACCGCTTCAAATGCAGATGAATGGATTTCGGTTAAACCTGGCACAGAAGCAATACTCGCTCTCGGCATCGCCAATGAAATCGTAAAAAGCGGCAATTCACCCAATGGTGGTGGAGGATTAAGAGGTTTACTCTCACAATACCCCGCTGATAAAGCGTCGGAAATTACAGATGTACCTCAGGAAGTGATATCTCAGATAGCTAAAGAGTTCTCCTCCAGAAAGCGGAGCCTGGCGATTGGTGGCGGAGTTTCTGTTACAGGTACAAATGCAACCGAAACGCTTGTGGCAATCAACATATTAAACTATGTTGCCGGAAACATTGGAGATACAGTCGATTTTGGCGATACATTGTCAATATCAACTGCTGATTCTTTCCAGGACATTACTTCGCTTGTAAGTTCCATGGAGAATGGCGATATCGACATCCTTTTTGTCTATGATGTAAATCCAGTATTTACACTACCTAAACAATTAAACTTTAAAGAAGCGCTCGGGAAAGTTCCATTTGTAGTTAGCTTCTCAAGCTTTATGGACGAAACCACAGAGCTTGCTAATCTTGTTCTTCCAAACAATACAACAATTGAGAGTTGGGGAGACTACTCTCCAAGAGAAAGTGTGCACGCTTTAATACAACCTGTTATGTCTCCTGTTTTTAATACCAAAAGCACAGGTGATGTAATTTTATCGGTAAGCGGGCAAGTTGAAGAGTTGAACGGCAAATTTACACAAACTACATTCTACGATTATTTACAGGATTCATGGAAAGAGAAATGGGCTGGAGCTTCAGGAGCTGGAGATTTCGATACATTCTGGAAACAATCCCTTGAAAAAGGTGGATATTATAAAGATTTACCATCCAAAACAGTCTCAGTTTCCCCAGCAGTTGCTAGTCTGAAATTCTCTGAAGCAGAATTTATAGGAGAAGGGGATTTTTACTTTATAGCATATCCTTCTTATAAATATTACGATGGAAAAGGCGCTAACAAACCTTGGCTTCAAGAGTTGCCGGAAGCAATTACTACCGGTGTTTGGAGTTCTTGGGTTGAGGTGCATCCAGATACTGCTAAAAAACTAGGTGTTGAGCTTGGAGATTTTCTATCTCTGGAATCACCTCAAGGCGTAATTGAAACTCAAGTATATGTTTATCAGGGAATAAGGCCTGATACCTTGTCGGTGATGATAGGGCAGGGGCATACAAGCTACGGCAGATACGCTAAAGACAGGGGAGTGAATCCTATAGATATACTTCCTCTGGCTACCGATACTAAGTCTGGGGGCTTTGCATGGCTCTCAACAAAAGTCTCGGCCGCAAAAATAAATAAAAGCGAACAATTTGTTCAAACACAATATACAACAACACAACATGACAGAGACATAGCTCAGGCTATTAGCTTGACTGAGCTGGAAAAGGGCATTCATCACGAAGAGCATCATGAGGCCGATTTTTACCCACCTAGGGAATATGATAGATATCGCTGGGGAATGGCTATTGATCTTCAAAAATGCGTGGGCTGTGGATCATGTGTAACAGCATGCTATGCAGAGAACAATATCGCTTTTGTGGGTAAGGAGATGGTCGCTAAAAGACGCGATATGGCTTGGATCAGGATCGAAAGGTATTTCGAAGAATCCAATAATAACGCTGGATTTCAAACCAGATTCCTTCCTATGCTATGTCAGCAGTGCGGGAACGCTCCTTGCGAACCTGTTTGCCCTGTATATGCAACTTACCATAACCCTGAAGGCCTAAATGGCATGGTTTATAACAGATGTGTGGGAACAAGGTACTGTGCTAATAACTGCACTTATAAAGTTAGAAAATTCAACTGGTTTACTTATAAATGGCCTGAACCTCTTGATTGGCAGCTAAACCCCGATGTTTCGGTTAGAAGCAAGGGTGTTATGGAAAAATGCACATTCTGCGTTCAGAGAATTAATCACTCAAAGGATCTTGCCAAAGATGAAGGACGTGATGTAAGTGACGGAGAATTTAAAGTGGCATGTGAGCAGGCTTGTCCTGCTGAGGCTATAGTGTTTGGAAATCTGGAAGATAAAGAAAGTAAAGTATCAAAACAATCACATGATGATAGAGGCTATAACGTCCTCGCAGAAATAAATACTCAACCTGGGATTACATATCTCAAAAAAGTGACACAGGATAAGGCATAATGAGTGAGCAAAACACATTAACTTACGCTAGAGTCAATGACGATATAATAAGAATGCTTGATAAGCCCACGTTTAAGTGGTGGGCACTATTTCTTCCTACTCTATTATTTGTCGGATTTGGTCTCTTTTGTTTCATCTATCAGGTTTATACAGGACTAGGTGTTGCAGGATACAGACATCCAGTTTTCTGGGGTGTTTATATTACTGATTTTGTGTTCTGGGTTGGTATCGCTCATTCTGGTACGTTGATTTCAGCAATTTTATTCTTGTTCCGCGCAAATTTCCGAATGTCTATCTATAGGATAGCTGAAGGTATGACTGTTTTTGCGGTTTTAACAGCGGGTCTTTTTCCAATCATTCACTTAGGTCGACCATGGAACTTTTACTGGTTATTCCCATACCCGAATCAAAGAGAGCTTTGGGTTAACTTTAAATCCCCACTGCTATGGGATGTATTTGCAGTAAGTACTTATCTTACAGTAAGCTCCGTTTTCTTCTTTATCGGGCTTATTCCTGATATCGCGGCTGTTAGAGACAGGGTAAAAGAAGTTCCAAGAAAAATTATGTACTCAGTTCTTTCTTTAGGCTGGAAAGGTTCTAACTGGGAGTGGCTCCATTATACAAGGGCTTATCTTTTCTTTGCCGCTTTTGCAACTCCACTAGTCCTATCAGTTCACAGTGTTGTATCCTGGGACTTTGCAATGTCCAACCTTCCTGGATGGCATACTACAATTTTTGCCCCGTATTTTGTTGCAGGAGCTATTTTCTCAGGTCTCGGTATGGTTATCACTCTTACTGTACCTATCAGAAAGATATTCCATTTAGAAGATTATATTACTCTTGATAACTATGACGGCATGGCAAAGCTCATTATGCTAACCTCCGGTATTGTTGGTTACGCATACGGAATTGAGTTTTTTATGGCATGGTACAGCGGTGTTCCTGCTGAATGGTATCAATTCTACTACAGAGCTACAGGTGAATATGCCCTTTTCTATTGGATAATGGTTGTTTGTAACGTTGTTATCCCACTACCTCTATGGTTTAAGAGAGTGCGAAGGAATATTCTAGCATTATTCATCATTTCAATTTTCATTAACATCGGTATGTGGTTTGAAAGATTTAATATCATTGTGATTTCTCTATCTCGCGGTTTTGATCCTGCGGCTTGGGGTATCTATACGCCTTCGTGGGTCGAGATTGGTATTACAGTAGGTAGTTTCGCATGGTTCTTTATGTTCTTCTTAATTTTCTTAAAAACACTTCCATCTGTTTCAATAGCAGAGATGAAGGAAATCTTGCCTGTACCTAAGAAGGAGGCAAAAACATAATGAGTGATAAACAGGGCGTTCTAGGAATATTTTCATACGTAGATGTAACAATAGAGACGGTTAAAAAACTAAAAGATGCTGGTTTTAATAATCTTAGAGTTTTTTCTCCTGTTCCTAACCATGAGATTGAAGAAGTTATGGACGAGCCAGAGAGCATAGTGCGCTTTTTTACACTAGGTGGTGCAATGCTTGGCGCTGCATGTGGTGTTGGTTTTACAGTGCTGATGTCTACTGATTGGCCTATTTCCGTAAGTGCTAAGCCAATAGTATCATTGCCGCCATTTATGGTAATCATATTTGAGTTAACAATTTTAATGGGAGCATTGGCTACACTTCTTGGTTTACTTATTAATTCACGTTTAAGACGTAATGCTCCAATAACTATGTACGACACCAGATTTTCTGAAGATAAGTTTGGTGTAATGATCACGTGCGAAAAAGAAAATGTTAAAGATGCCGAAGAGATTTTAACTTCTCAAGGTGCCGAAGATATAAAATTTGACGGTGTATGAACGGTTTATGACTATTAGGAGGTAAAACAGGATTGTTCTTAAAAAATAGGAAATATTATCTACTTTTAATACCTGTTTTAAGTTTGATGGGTACTTTAAAGGCTTCTTCTTTTCCATGGTCTTTTGATATGTGGGTACAGCCTTCTATACTCCCATATGAAGAACCTGTAATCTACCCAGAGCTTTCCGTGAGCACCACGGGGCTTAGAATTAAACCGCTTCCAAGGGAAGATTTTGAAAGCATTACAGTAAACCCAGTTCCCGCAACTGAGGAATCACTTGCGAATGGCGAAAAAATGTACAATAGATACTGTTATGTTTGCCACGGAATGGAGGGTATGGGAGATGGGCCAGTAATAAAAAGAGGTTTCTACCCACTAAATCTTACAACACCGGGCGTTATAGCCAGAACAGACGGATATATATATGCATATATAAGATACGGGGGAAAGGTAATGATGCCTAGCTACCGTGAAAGCATAACTTCAGAAAGTGCTTGGGATGTTGTTAATTATGTAAGAAAGCTGCAAGGTAATCCAGTAAAAGAGACTGCAGTAGATGAAGAACCTGCAAATGCTGAAACCCCGGCAACTGAGGACACTGAACAGGAGAGCGCTGAGTAAGATGGATGATAAAATAAGAGATGATATATTAGCCAAAAGATCGCTGATCCCTAGTTGGTCTGTCTATTTGTTTTTAATAATTGCGGTTATTGGCTTCGGCACTTTTGTTTATAAGATAACAGGGTCCAATCCTGAAAACGCATGGGAAATCTTTTTAATAAACTTTCTTTTCTGGACGGGAATAGCTCAGGCTGGAATAATTTTCTCCTGTATACTCCGTATAACCAATGCAAGATGGGCAAGACCTCTTCTTAGGATTGCTGAAGGTCTCGGAGCTTTTCTTCCTATATCCTTTATTTTGCTTCTAATTATTTTTGCAGGCCGAGACTATATACTCCCTTATGCTACCGAGCATTATCATCACCCAAAAGATATTTGGCTTAATATGACTTTTGTGATTTCTAGAAATGTAATCAGTTTTCTAATTCTACTAATACTTAGCTCATTTTACCTATACTATTCTCTAAGACAGGATCTTGGAGGTATAGGTGATAAGCTGGGTGGTTTTGCAGGGTGGATAGCTTCTGGATGGTCTGGAGAGGATGAAAGAAAAGCAATATGGAAAAAATTGGGACAGTTTGCTCCTGCGGTAATTATTTTCTACGCAATTGCATTTAGCTTTTTCGCTTGGGATCTAATTATGTCACTTGATCCTCATTGGTTTAGCACTCTGTTTGGCCCGTACTATTTTATGGGCAGTTTCTTAGCCGCTCTTGGCACTACGATAATTCTTTCAATCATGCTCAGAAGAAGACTTGGCTTGGAAGAATATCTTGTAGATACGCATTACCACGATATGGGTAAATTGCTTCAAGGTTTCTCATTATTCTGGGTCTATATGTTCTTCTCCCAACTCTTGCCAATCTGGTATGCGAACATGCCTGAAGAAACAGCATTTGTTATTAAAAGAGTACAGGAAGAACCGTTTAAGTCTTTAGCATGGGCAGTTCTAACATGTGTTTTTATCTTCCCGTTTCTTTCTTTGATACCAAGAACTAATAAAATCGTTAAACCGATTGTAGTATTCATAGCTGGAGTATCTCTAACAGGACTCTGGATTGATAAGTTTGTGCTTGTAGTTCCTTCTCTATCCGATAAGATAAATATAGGGATTACTCAAATACTTATAACCCTTGGTTTCTTGGGAGCCTTTGTTATGATGTTCCTATTATTCATCAGAGCGTTTCCGTCAATCCCAGTAGGTGATCCATTTTTTGGCGGTAAGGCGAAAGGAGGGCATTAATGGACGAAAAGCATTTAGATACGATAGCTCAGGGAGTTGTGATAGGTATTTGTCTAGGAGTTGCAGGGTTTTTAGCATTGCTAGCAACTGTTGCGTTCTTGGGCCCTCAGATTGCGCCTTTGATGAACAAGCTTCCTTGGTAGTTGATAGCCTTGTTCTAACTACTTTCCTTTCTTATTAGTCTAACCTGACTTACCATCTTAGAAAGTCATTATATCTATGGTTTGAAAATCTCTTTGTTTAGTGTGAAAATGTTAAGACTTTAAATATATTCGCAAAGGAGATCATTATGCCGACAACTAAATCTACAGCAAAGAAAACTACTAGAAAAAGAACTGTAAAAAAGAACCATGGACTTGATATAAAAAATGTAATTTATCTAAAAAAGAGTAAGGTTGCGTACGTTACAATTAATCGCCCAGAGACCCGTAACGCATTAAATACACAAACTAGAGAAGAGCTTGCTATGGCAATTGAGGACGCCTGGCTTGATGATAAAATCGGAGTCATTGTCCTTACCGGAGCTGGTGGCAAAGCGTTTTCTGCAGGAGGAGATCTTTCCTGGATAGTTGATCCCAAAAAGAAAGTTGATGCAAAGTTTATGCTTGTTCATTACAGGTTGGCCACAGCTATGCGCTGTTGTGGTAAGCCTATAATCGCTAGGGTTGACGGTTACTGTGTTGGTGGAGGTAACGAGCTTAACATGCTTTGTGACTTGACCATAGCTTCGGACACATCAATTTTTGCACAGGCTGGTCCGCTTGTGGGTAGCGCGCCAATTTGGTACGGATTACAGCAGTTGCAGCATTCTGTCGGGGACAAAAAGGCCAGGGAAGTTGTATATCTATGTGATCGTTACACTGCCGAGCAGGCGGCTGACATGGGTTGGGTAAATAAAGTAGTGCCTAAAGATAAATTAGATGATGAGGTTGCAGCCTGGTGTAAGAGCCTGCTTCAGAAGAGCCCGCAATCTTTAAGGATCGCAAAATTTCAGATCAATTTCGCATCCGATATGGCTCATCCGCAAATAACCCATGGTCTTGAGTTGGCAAGGTTTTTCATGAAGGCCCCGGAGATGGTCGAAGGTGCAAACGCATTTTTAGAGAAGCGCAGACCTGATTTCTGGGGGGTCAAATAACTAACTATTATAATTCAATGTTGCTATTAGAGGAGTAAAAGATGCCTAAGGAAGCTGAGATTAATTTTGTAGTTAAGCTGGATGATGACAACTCACCTGCTGAGATTCTCTGGGGAGCCTCAGAGGCTGATTTTGAAGGACTAAAACCATGTGAATCCCTAATGATTTCTATGTGGGATAAGGTCGAGAAAAATACTATGAGTATCGATCTTTGGACCAAGGACCTGGAAGTAGGGGAGATGAGTGCCCACTATTATTTTACTCTTATGAAAATGGCTGATACCTATCAAACAGCAACTAAGAATAGTGAACTGGCTGAAATGATTAGAACCTTTGCCAAAGAGTTTGCGCAAAAAGTAGAAGAGTTAGCCAATAAATAGATTTCTTTAACTTATTGCACTCATAAAGCTGAGATAACCTCTTTAGAAAAGAATTTTAGAGTGTCCTGATTCATAATATCAGAGAAGAAAACAGTGTATTTTGTAATACCCTTTTTTTCGTTCTCTAATATCTTCTCAATACATTGATCAGGAGTACCTACTATACCGAACTTGGATATATCACCAAAGAATCCATATCTTCTCTGGCCTTTTTCAAGTTTTTCTGCAAGCTCAGCTTCGTTCTTTGCTATTACACAGACAGTCTGCTGAGAGATGCCTATATCATTAACGTCTCTTCCAACGTTACTGCAGTGTGACTTAAGTACTTCTAGCTTGTCATCAAAAGCAGTAGCGTGATTAGCCGGACAGTTCCATTCATCCGCAAGCTCGGCTACTAATCTTAGAAGGTACTTTTCTCCAGCCCCTCCAATCATTATTGGTGGATGCGGGGTCTGAATTGGTTTCGGATTACAATACGCGCCATCTATACTGTAATGGGTTCCTTTAAAACTTGGCTTATCTTCGGTCCACATCGCCCTTATTATTTTCACAGACTCTTCTAATTGCTCAATTCTGGTTTTAGTGTCAGGAAAATCGTATCCATAGGCTTTATATTCAGGCTCAAACCATCCTGCTCCCATTGCGAATTCCAGTCTTCCATCGCTGATTACATCCAATGTTGAAGCCATCTTTGCCAGCAGCGCAGGGGGTCTAAATGAATTACAGAGAACCATGGTTCCTATCTTTATCTTCTCTGTAACACTTGCCAGTGCAGACATCGAGGTCCATGCCTCATAAATGTCCATCTCAATAGCGCCCATTCCCAATATATGATCGTAGAACCATACTGAGTGGTAGTCCAGTAGATCACAAAGTTGAGCTGTTTCTCGAATTTGAGAAAAATCTATCTTTTGCTGACGTAACATTACCCCGAACTTAATTCTGCTCATATATTCACCTTGGTTTGTAAGTAGATAGAAAGACAATTTAACAGAGCTAAAGTACAGAATCAAATATAAGATATATCTTGTTTGACACTATAGGGGGAATACTATAAATTTAGTGCCCGAGAGAAACATTAAGGAGGCAAATAGCCATGTATAAAAGTTTAATCAAATATTCAATCATAACGATGCTTATTCTTCTTCCAGCATCATTTTTACTAAGTGGGTGTAATCAGGACGAAGCTTCAGAAAATAACACTGTAAGTGAGACACAAACTACACCTGAAACAACTCAAGAAGCAAGTAGCAGTGAGACAAATGAAGGCGCGTCAGAAACAAATTCGGAAGAAAACAATAGTGGCGATGCCAATAGTAATGAAATGAGTGATGATAAGGCTGTAGAAAATAAAGGAGGAAATCCAATGTTAATAATTAAAACTTCTAAGGGCGATATTAAAGTCGAATTAGATCAGGAAAATGCGCCAATAAGTACAGATAATTTTATAGCATATGTTCAAGACGGTTTCTATGACGGGACTATTTTTCATAGAGTCATAAACGGTTTTATGGTTCAGGGCGGTGGGTTCACAACAGATATGCAACAAAAGTCTACAAACGCTCCAATCAAGAATGAAGCGGAAAATGGGCTAAAGAACGAAAGGGGAACACTAGCAATGGCCCGAACCCAAGATATCAATAGCGCAACTTCTCAATTCTTTATTAATCTTGTTGACAATGCATTCTTAGATAATGGCAGAAGAGATTTTGGTTATGCTGTTTTCGGAAAGGTTGTGGACGGAATGGATGTAGTTGATGCCATTGCTGCTGTTCAGACTGGTCCGGGAGATGTTCCTCAGGAGCAGGTTGTTATTGAGTCTGTAACAATAGTAGAATAATTGAAAACTCTATATTAGCTAAAGAACGCCCCTGAAAGATTTTCTGTGTATAGGACAGGGGCCATGCTCCTTAATTGCCTCATAGTGTTCTTTCGTTGGATAGCCCTTGTGACCCTTGAAGTTATATTCTGGGTATTGTTTATGATATTCTTCCATTATCAAGTCTCTTGTGACTTTGGCTATTATGGATGCGGCTGCGATTGAGCACGATTTGGAGTCACCTTTTACAATTGTTTCCTGCATTAGCAAAAGTGAAGTCCTTTGGTTTCCATCAATCAACAGATAATCAGGCTTGGTCGTCAGTTTCTTTACGGATATTTCCATTGCCAGAAGTGCTGCTTGAAGTATATTTATTCGATCTATTTCCTCAGGCTCGACTATTCCTATGGCATAAGATATGGCTAAAGATTCTATCGCTTTGTATATTCTTGCTCTTTTTGTGTGAGTAAGCTTCTTTGAATCATCAAGCCCTTCAATTATGCAGTCATCTGGAAGAACTACGGCTGCTGCTACGACAGGTCCTGCAAGCGGGCCTCTCCCTGCTTCGTCAACGCCTGCAGGTATTTTCCCCTTAGCCCAAATTTCTTTCTCGTAGTCAAGATTGGGGGGGCTCAAGTTGGTCTCCGGAATTTATACTCTATTTTATTAAACCATAATCCGAGATTGTGTTCTTAAGTTCTTGGTAATGAGCTTCCGTCATTTCAGAAAGAGGAAGTCTGTATTCATATTTAATTTTGTCCATCATGCTGAGCGCAGCTTTAATAGGGATGGGGTTTGTCTCGATGAATAGAGCCTCATTTAAGGGTAATAACTTATAGTGCATATCTTTAGCCTTCTCAAATTCACCGGTACTAAAAAGATTGTATAGATCAGCGACATCCTTTGGCGCTATATTTGCTGTTACGCTTATAAACCCCTTTGCGCCTACTGCCAGTAGTGGGAAATTGAGCGCATCTTCACCTGAGAGAACCAGAAAATCCATTCCGCAAAGCTGAAGAATTTTGCTTGCTTGAGGTATTGATCCAGCGGCTTCCTTAACCCCGATAATATTTTTAAAATCTCCGGCCAATCTAGCTATAGTTTCGGGGGCCATATTAACCCCAGATCTACCCGGGATATTGTAAAGTATGATTGGGAGATCTACTTGTGTAGCTATCTGCTTAAAGTGTTGATAAAGTCCATCTTGTGTAGGTTTATTGTAATAGGGAACAACTACGAGAGCTGCATCTGCACCAATTTCTTTTGCAAAACGTGTTAGTCTAATCGCTTCTTTGGTACTGTTAGAACCTGTGCCTGCAATTACCGGTACTCTTTTGTTTACAGTCTGTACCGTAAGCTCTATTACATATTCATGTTCTTCATGAGACAGAGTAGGGGATTCCCCTGTGGTGCCGCAGGGCACGATTCCATGAGTTCCATTTTCAATTTGAAATTCAATGAGATTTTTAAGTGCATCCTCATCAACTTTGCCGTCTCTAAACGGAGTTACTATAGCAACTATTGAGCCATGAATCATAAGAATTCTCCTCTGCTTTGAGTATATTTAAGCTTAGGTTTAAATCAAGAAAATAATCAAATGTTTATGTAAATGGGTTTTGTTTTTATTTAAAAATTGCGTCTAATCTTGAGCCGCATTCAGAACAGTATTTACTTTGACCAAGGACCTTACTGCCGCATTTACTGCACAAAATAAATTCATCAGTTCCTGTTTTAGTGTTGTGCTTTTTGGCATTTTCTATTGCAACGTCGATTTTTTTATCCAACCCTTCGCAATGTGCGGCTCCTGCTTTCATAAATTCTATAATATCCTCGTTTCCAGGTGTAGTTATCGTTATTCTGGGTTCCGTATTGTCTAGTTCATAGAAAATCTGAGTAATATCTGAAAGTGGTATATCTCTAAATCTTCTGAACTTCGAAGAGTTTCTAGCAATTATGATTCTATGGTTTGTGAGTATGAACCAAGAATTGAAAAAAGTGTTGCTATCTATGAATTTAGGTGCTCTGTAAATAGCTCTATAATCCAAAAGAGTCAGTAATATTCTTTCGTCATCTTTTAGGTATTTATCGACACCCGTTTGAATTCTCTCTGGGAGTTCCGTGTAATTGCGGGTTACAAAGCCCCCCATAAAATCTTTAATCGTATCTACTAATGCCATTAAATATAGTCTCCGATTAAAAGCTCAGCAATTTGCACTGCATTAAGTGCAGCCCCTTTTCTTAACTGGTCCCCAACAACCCAAAAGCTAAGCCCGTTTTCTACTGTATAGTCTTCCCTAATTCTTCCGACAATACAATCATCACTTCCAGCAACATCAATGGGCATGGGGTATTTCAACTCTCCAGGCTCATCAACTACTCTTACACCCGGAAAATTGTTGATAGCTTCTCTGGCTTCTTCAACTGAGATTTTCTTTTCTGTCTCAATATTGACAGAGACCGAATGGGCGCGAAATACAGGAACCCTTACTGTGGTTGCCGTAAGAGCTATTTCGTCGTTCTCAAGAATCTTCCTAGTTTCATTATGAAGCTTCATTTCTTCCTTTGTGTATCCATTGTCTGTAAAGCTATCTATTTGCGGCAGTAAATTAAATGCTATTTGATAAGGAAAAGTTTCAGTTTGAATCTCTTCTGAATTTGCCCAGGCAATTGTTTGATTCTTAAGTTCCTCAATAGCCTGTGCTCCTGCACCTGATACTGCCTGGTAGCTTGATGCTATTACTCTTTTTATATTTCCCAGATCATGAAGGGGTTTTAAAGCCATTACCGTGACAGCAGTAGTGCAGTTAGGATTGGCAACTATACCCTTATTCTTGTACCCAGCTACAGCCTTAGGGTTGATTTCGGGCACTACCAGAGGCACTCCCTCCTCCATTCTGAAGGCCGAACTATTGTCCACTACAATGGCTCCAGCTTTTGTCGCTATTGGAGCAAATTCTCTGCTCCTCGATCCTCCAGCTGAAAAAAGCGCAATATCAATATCCTTAAATGAATTTTCATCCAGCTTCTGTATCTTAATTTTTTCACCTTTAAACTCAAGTTCTTTACCCACTGATCTTTGTGATGCCAGAAGTCTTAGCTCGTTCACTGGAAAATTTCTATTTTCTAATATTTCTATCATTTCTTGTCCTACGGCTCCGGTAGCGCCAGCAATAGCAACATTATAACTCTCTTTCTTCATTACAATCTCCACATGTTATATAAGTATGTTATCAAGAATATTTTTGTTCAATTTTACTTACTTTCTCAATATTAATTTTTTCTTCTTCGTCGGGACTTGCCTTAAACCAGGCATCTAATATTTCCTTAGCCACGGTCTCTGTGGTTGATCTCAGGCTCATAGCCAGCACATTGGCGTCATTCCATTTTCTAGCCCCTTCAGCAGTCTGTGCATCAGCGCAAAGTGCAGCCCGAATTCCAGGTACCTTATTTGCCGCTATACTTACTCCCGTGCCTGTCCAGCAAAAAAGGATACCTTGTTCACATAAGCCTTCCATAACTCTCTTAGCAACTTTGTGCGCCACGTCTGTCCACTGAATATCTTCTTTGTTTAGAGGTCCATAGAGCTCGAGCTCAAAACCTCGATTTTTTAATTCCTCAATTACAAAATCAGTGAGATGGGTACGTTCATCACTTCCTACTGCAAGTCTCATTATCACAGCCTCAATAATTTTTTTACATGACTAGTTTAAATAAGTTGTGTAGCGCCTTCAAGCATATAGAAAAATCTCAAAGGCTATTTGGCTTAGAAAGTGGTTTAACTATTGACCCTAACTTGCTGTCGTCACTGCATGAATAGCGTAAATCTCGATCTGTTTCATGAGATGTTTCAATTTCTTTTTCTATTTCAATACCTTTAATAAATATTTTGATACAAAATAACCAACTGCTACTAGCCCAATCCCTCCAATGTTGCTTATTAAGATATTTAAAATGCCGAGCTTTATTTCTCCCTGTCTGAACAGATGAAAACTTTCTATCCCGAATGTTGAAAAAGTGGTGAAGGCGCCTAAAATTCCAATGAATATTAATGCTCTTGTATTCGGTGAGTGCGCTAAGTTTTCAAAAACATTCCATAGAACACCTATAGCAAAACAACCTATTAGATTTACTGCAAGGGTTCCCCAAGGAAGAGGACCATGAAAATTCCTATAAGCATATGCAGATATGGAGTAACGCAGCATCGCGCCCGCCGCTCCGCCTATGGCTATATATAATATTGTAGGCATTAGGTCGTTTTATATCTCCAAAGTATAGATTGGGGAAAATCATAACATATTATTTATTCTTATGTCCTATAGAAACCAAAATGTTAATTCGGTATTGTTAATTCTGTCTTGAGCGAAAAGGAGATATTAATGTCGTGGAATCCTGAGCTTTATCATAAATTTCAAAAAGAACGGTTTGCTCCATTTAAAGATTTAATGGATTTGATAGTTGTAAGAGGAGGGCTTAAGGTTTTGGATTTGGGATGTGGAACGGGTGAGTTGACTCAGATGGTGTCAGAACTCCTTCCAGAGAGTCAAACTTTAGGAATTGATAGCTCGCCTAATATGCTTAAGAAAGCAGTTGAAAAAAAGCACATTGGACTTGATTTTGAACTGTGTCCAATTCAAGAAGTATCTGGAAGCTGGGATTTAATTTTTTCAAATGCTGCGATTCAGTGGGTTGATAACCACGAAGAGTTAATTCCAAGACTTGTTTCTTTACTAAATCCCGGCGGGCAAATTGCAATTCAACTTCCTGCAAACCACAATCATCCCACTCAACAACTAATTGCCGAAACAGCAGGTGAGGATCCCTATAAAAATGCATTGAACAATTGGCGAAGGAAATGGTCGGTACTTTCAATCTTGGAGTACTCAGAGCTTCTTTATGATAGTGGAGTAGAAGATATTAATGTTTTTGAGAAAATTTACCCACATATATTGGACGATGTTAATGTTATTATAGAATGGCTTTCAGGCACTGCACTGTTACCCTATTTTGAATGCCTGCCAGAGGATCTACATCATGATTTTATCAATTCCTATCGGAAAAAGCTCCAGGATCTATATACCAAGAAGCCTGTCTTCTTTCCATATCAACGTATATTCTTTTCTGCTAAACTACCGGATTAAATCTATTGTTAAATCAGTCGAAAAAAAGTAATATTCAAAATGTGAGTTTAATTTTAGAAAGGGAGTTTCACTATGTCTGAAAAAAGGTTTTCAAAAGAACAAGCTATAAAATTTGGTTGGGACAGAATGAAAGACAATCTAGGATTCTTCATTGTCTATCTTCTTGTCCTTTTTTTTATTCAAGGCTTCTTGGGTTTTTTCTCAAGCATCTTTGCCGAGAGAATCCCTTCTCTATCTTTAATATTCAGCCTGGGATCGTGGATAGTAAGTATAGTTTCAGCAATTTTTGTGGTTAAAATTGGGTTGAAGCTATATGATAACGAAAAAATAGTATCATACGATTTCCTATCATTCTCAATCGCTTTATTCTTTAAGTTTTTACTAGGTTACGTTCTATACACAATCCTTGCTGTTATAGGGTTCTTTTTGCTTGTAGTACCTGGTATATATTTGGCTATTAAGTATCAATATGTTCAGTATCTAATTATCGAAAAAAATATGGATGTGATTGATGCATTTAAAGAAAGCGGAAAAATGACAGATGGATACAAATGGAATTTGTTTCTATTAGCGCTGTTGTTTCTAGTCATAGCAGCTTTAGGGGCTATGGCTCTTGGTATAGGTTTATTAGTAGCTATCCCTATTATTATGGTTGCACAAGCTTATGTATATAAAAAGTTGTCTTTAAACACAGTTGCTCAACCTGATATTCTTGTTACTAATAAGGGATCTAGTGATAATCCGTTTCAGCCCCCAGCGCCTTCTAGCTGATTTATTATTAAGGATCTAAAGTAATGAGTGAGTACTTCAGGCTTAAAATTGATGAAAGCAGCGAGCTAGAGCTAATAAATGAGAGTCATGCAGATGAACTCTTTGCTTTAATTGAGAATAACAGAGAGTATCTAAAAGAGTGGCTTCCGTGGCTTGATAACAACAGGTATCTCCAAAACACAATCGACTTTATAAAAATTTGTCAGCTGCAATACCAACGTAATGAGACTGTTCAGTTTGCTCTTATGTACCGGGGGGCAATCTGCGGAGTTGTTGGGTATCACAGGATTGATTGGTTAAATCGTTCAACAAGTATTGGATACTGGATTGGAGAGGAGTATCAGGGCAAAGGTCTGGTTACCAAGTCTTGCGCTAGGGTTCTGGATTATTCATTTGGCAGGATGGGTCTTAACAGAATTGAAATAAGATGTGCTACAGAAAACCTAAAGAGTCAAGCTATTCCTGAGAGATTGGGGTTTAAAAAAGAGGGGCTCATACGACAGGCAGAATGGCTCTATGATCACTATGTGGACCATGTCGTTTATGGAATGCTTGAATCAGAATGGATCAACAGTGAGAGATTAGCTATAAACACATAGCTCTAGACATGCACTTTAAAATAACATAGTCATGATTAAAGAGATACTCCCCAAGCTCCAGGCAGAACTGGATAAAAATGCAGATAAGAAATATAGAGAAAAAGTCCGTGATTATTTTAAGATGGATGTTGCCAATTATCTCGGAGTAAAGATTCCACTTGTAAGAAAAATTGCTGATAAACATTTCAAGGAAATTAATCACCTCGATATTGATGATGTTCTCAAGATTTGTAATTCACTTCTAGAAACAAAAATTTATGAACACAAAGTTATAGCATTCCATTGGAGTTATAAGTGCAAGAATAATTATAGAACCAAGCATTTTAAAATATTTGAAGGCTGGCTTAAAACCTACGTAGATGATTGGAGTGATTGTGACGATCTGTGTACTCACTCGCTCGGATACCTGGTGTTTAAGCATCCCGAATTTGTTCCCAAGGTGAAACAATGGTCATCTTCAAATAACAGATGGGTCAAGAGGGCGTCTGCAGTCACTCTGATTTTCTCTGCTAGAAAAGGTCAACACCTGGATGACGTTTTAGATCTAGCATCAGTACTGCTTTTAGATAAAGACGATTTGGTTCAGAAGGGCTACGGCTGGATGCTTAAGGAGGCAAGTAAGATATTTACTGAGGAAGTGTTTGAGTTTGTTCTTAAAAATAAAGATAAGATGCCGCGAACTGCTCTTAGGTATGCAATTGAGAAAATGCCCTCGGAATATAAGAAAGTAGTAATGAAAAAATAAAATCTTTGGGAATAAAAATGCCCTCCCATACTGAAGATCAGACACAGGAGGGCTTAAGAGAAGCAAAAGGCAAGATTTAGTCAAAATACCAAAACAAAATTTAAACGGAAGAAAGGGGATTCGCAGAATTAAATCTGCTCTGAGCCCTATCTCTCTAATTAGATATTAGACTATTTTGTTATGTTCTAGCAAGGTTTAATTTGAGCAGTCAAATAAGTATTAAGCAAGCAAGTATCATAATACTAAAGTATTGGTTTCTGTAGTTTCGTAGTTAGACGGTATTATTTAGCGCTTAAACCTCCATCGACTGATAACATAGTACCTGTCATAAAGCTCACGTTATCGTCACATAAGAATAAAACCGCATGTGCAGCTTCTTCGGGCTGAGCAAGCCGACCTATTGGATGTACCGATATATAACGATCTTCTGCTTCTTTTTTATCTCCCCACTGCTCAAACATATCATCTACTAAAGGAGTATAGACTGTACCCAAACAAAGAGCGTTAACCCGTATTCCTTTATCCGCATACTCAAGTGCCATGCTTCTGGTCAACTGATTTACTGCGCCTTTTGAAGAGTTGTAAGCTGCAAATCCAGGAGATGCTTTAAGTCCAAGTATTGAGGAGTTATTAACGATGACTCCGTAACTTTGCTGTAACATATAGGGGATTATAAATTTAGACATAAGAAACATGCCTCTGACATTCACGTTGAATGTGTTGAGCCACTGCTCTGTGGTAGTTTCGTGGGTTATTTCTTTGTAAAGAACTCCGGCATTATTAAACAGTATGTCTATTCGTCCATACTTATTTATTGTAAAATCGATAGCTGCCTTACAGTCTTCTTCTTTGGCGACATCGTTAACTAAATAGTCTATATAAAGATTCTTCGTCTTCGCTTCATCCGAAGCTTCTTGTAAAATCTCCTCTCTTCTCCCTGTAATAACTACTTTTGCTCCTTCCTGAGCAAAAAGAAAAGCTGTTGATTTGCCTACCCCAGTTCCACCACCTGTGATTAAAGCGACTTTATTTTCTAATTTCATAAAATGGATTCCTTAAGTATTTGAGTGAACTATTATGGATGGAGATTGTAATATTATCAATATGAATCACTTTTTATAATGTTAAATCTATGATTCTGAAGATATAAATCAACAATAGATTTTTTTAAAAGAATTTAGAATAAAATATGGATATAATAAGTAATAGAGAAATCCATAAGAGGTATTTGTATGGTTGATAATCAAAGAAACAGTTCCCAAGAGCACAATAAGGATCCCATAAGAGTTGTTACTGCACTATTAATTTTTACTGGTTTAATTATGGCGATCTTTTTGATAATAAATACTATAAGCAATAACAATGATGATTCTACTGAAGAATTAAGAAGCAAAATAATCGAAGAAATTGCTGATAGTGTAAATAATAATTCTTCTACTCAGTCAGAGGTAAATGAAGAAGCGATTTTAAAGTTTGAATTATCAGGGGGACTTTTTAAGGAGTACAATTTAAAAGAATTGAAGAGTGCGCTCAAAACTCATAAGATTCAATTTGTTGACCCGCAGTATGGCAAGGAAAAAAGGTATGAAGCTTTTTCACTTCAAGATGTGCTTCAATTAGGTTTTGGTGATAAGTGGAAAAGTGCTGAATACACAGATGTAGCGTTTGGAGCATTAGATGGCTATACCGCAATAAGTACAATTTTGAAATTACAAGAACTGGGTGGCTATATCGTATATAAGGATCTTGATTTTAATAATTGGGAGCCAGTCAGCATAAGGGAGGTTAATCCTGGTCCGTTTTATCTTGTCTGGACGGGGAAAGACCAAACTACGGCTAATGACTACCCATGGCCCTGGCAGTTAGCATCAATTGATCTGATTAAGTTTGATACTCAGTATCCAGCTGTTGTTCCTAAAGGTATAGCTAAGGATTCAACAGCCTATAAGGGTTTTGAGATTTTTGAGGGAAGGTGTATTAGGTGTCACGCAATAAACCAGCAGGGAGGAACAGTAGGTCCTGACCTAAATGCTCCTCAGAGTATAGTTTCATATCGCTCGGAAAATATGATTAAAGAGTTTATAAAAAATCCATCTAAATATCGCTACACTCACATGCCGGACCATCCTGATCTTTCTAACCAAGATCTGGACAACCTAATTTCTTATTTTAACTATATGAATGAGAATAGAGACTAGCGTTTCTCAAGAATCATATTCATGCCATTCTTAGGGCGAATTGTAATTAGAGCTTCTGGTACTATTTTCTGATGCGGGACCAATCTCATTTTCCATTTGGATGCAATAGTTGCGATTAGAATTACCCCTTCCATCCATGCAAAAGGCTCTCCAATACAGCGCCTTGTTCCTCCACCAAATGGAAAGTAAGCAAACCTGGGAAGGTTTTTGGCTTCTTCAAAATCCCATCTCTCGGGGATAAATCTATCGGCTTCTTTATATAACCTTGGATCGCGGTGAACGACATATTGGCTCATAAAAATATCTGCGCCTGCAGGTATAATGTATCCTCCAACTTCATAGTCTTCCTTAACCAGTCTTGCCACGGCCCATGCGGGAGGATAGAGGCGAAGAGCTTCTTTAAAAACATTTTGCGTGTATGAAAGTTTTCCCAAATCATCTAGGGTTGGTTGGCGTCCGCTGAGAACTGAATCAATCTCTTCATGTATTTTCTTCTCAATTTGAGGATGAGTGGAAATCAAATACCAAGTCCAAACAAGTGAATTAGCTGTACTTTCCTGACCTGCAAGAAATAGTGTTAATGCTTCATCTCTTACCTGCAGATCGGTCATGCCTTCTCCGTCACCTTCTTCGTCTTGGGCCTCAAGCAGCATTGTTAGTAGATCATTTCTGTTTCCCGGATTGGATCTTCGTTCTTCAATCATTGTGTAGATAATCTTGTCAAGTTTGCTTTTGGCTTTATGAAATCTCTGGTTAGCAGGTAAAGGCAAGCCATCTAGGTATTCAGAGTATGGGAATATCATTTGTGGGAATAAAGTCACAAGATCAGTCAGACACTCTCCAATTTCGTCAGATTCAGATTCCATCTCTGAGTCAAATATTGTTTTGCTCACAATTGATAATGTAAGTTTCATCATTTCTTTGTGAATATTAACAACCGAGCCATTTTTCCAGTCTTCTCCAATTCTAGATGCATAATCTGCCATCACGTCACCATAAGATCTTATTCTTTGGTGATGAAATATAGGCTGTATGGTTCGCCTCTGTTTTAGGTGAGAATCACCTTCATTGGTGAGTAACCCTTCGCCGAGAACTATCTTTGTTCGTTTTAATGCCCTGCTTTTCTCAAAGTTGCGGTTGTGGGTTACTAGCACATCTTTAATGTGCTCTGGGTTATTAAGCAGATACATCTTACGTGAGCCGAGCTTGTAATAAACTATATCTCCGTATTCAGATGAAACTCGTGTTAGAAAGCCAAGCATATCGCTAAAGTAATCTATTAGTGAGCCCAATAACGGTAGTCCTTTGGGGCCGGGAGGCAAAAATGGGTCTTTCACCCTAGTTTTTGAATGGGCTATCTGCATTCTAGGTCTTAGAATATGGAATCGGGTATTGGGTGTCAACTGCAGTTTGTGTTATCTTGGTAAACTCGTGTAAATTGTATAAATAAACTGGGAATATAATGGAATCCATAGAGACTATAAAACGAATATTGAGTGAGAGTAAAACCATTGCAGTAGTGGGTTTATCAGCCAAATGGAATCGTCCAAGTCATTTTGCCGCAAAGTATATGAAAGATCACGGATATAAAATTATCCCTGTTAACCCAGCCTATGAAGAGGTGCTTGGTGAGAAGTGTTATAAGAGCCTCCTTGATATTCCAGAAGCGGTTGATATAGTAGATATTTTTAGACGCTCAGAGGATGTTCCACCAATTGTGGAAGATGCAATAAAGATTGGAGCAAAAGTTGTTTGGATGCAGCTCACAGTGGTAAATGAAGAAGCTGCCTCTAAGGCAAGAGAAGCAGGGCTTGAAGTTGTTATGGATAGATGTGTTAAAATAGAGCATGGAAGGCTTTTTGGAGGGATTAATTTTCTAGGTGTTAATAGGCGTCTTATATCGTCTAAAAAATGATTGTTACTAAATTTTAGGAGGGTTTACTATGTCAGACAGAAAATTTGGTTTTGATACTCAGTGTATTCATGCAGGCCAGTCACCGGATCCAACAACGGGAGCACGTGGCGTGCCTATATATCAAACAACGGCTTATGTCTTTGATAATACTGACCATGCCGCTGCACTTTTTAATCTTGAAGCATTTGGAAACATATATACACGTATTATGAATCCTACAAATGGTGTCTTTGAAGAAAGGATGGCTGCTCTTGAAGGCGGTACTGCCGCACTTGCGCTAAGCTCAGGAATGGCTGCTCAAATGACCTCAATTCTTACTATAATGCAGGCAGGACACGAATTAGTATCATCGAGCACACTTTACGGCGGTACTTATACCCAGTTTGACGTAAATCTCAGAGAAATGGGAATAAACGTTACCTTTGTTGATCCTGATGATCCCGAGAACTTTAGAAAAGCCATTACAGATAAAACAAGAGCTCTTTACGCTGAGACAGTTAGTAACCCCCGTGGAAATGTTCTTGATATAGAAGCTGTGGCAAAAATAGCCCACGAAGCCGGAATTCCCCTTATAATTGATAATACTTTTGCAACTCCTTATCTTTGCAGACCTATAGAACACGGAGCAGATATTGTTGTTAACTCCGCCACTAAGTTTATTTGCGGTCATGGAACCTCAATTGGAGGCGTTTTAGTGGATGGTGGAAAATTCCCTTGGGATAACGGTAAATTCCCTTGTATGACTGAACCTTCAAAGGGGTATCATGGAATTAAGTTTTATGAGACATTCGGCAATTTTGGATACGCAATTAGAGCAAGGGTTGAGATACTCAGAACCCATGGGCAGGCAGTAAGCCCATTTAATTCGTTTCTTTTCACGCAAGGTTTAGAAACACTCAACCTTAGAATGGACAGACATTGCTCAAGCGCTCTGGCCATCGCGAAATTCTTAAAAGATCACCCGGC
The DNA here is from genome assembly GCA_021604765.1 of Thermodesulfobacteriota bacterium. Taxonomy (GTDB): domain Bacteria; phylum Desulfobacterota_D; class UBA1144; order Nemesobacterales; family UBA2774; genus CR02bin9. Next base: position 2,366 of record BQJP01000005.1, on the reverse strand, counting down.
TGTGGAATGGGTTAATTATGCTGGTCTTCCTGACAGCCCATATCATGAGCTATCTAAAAAATATATGCCCAAAGGTGCAGGATCTATTTTCACATTTGGCGTGAAAGGCGGACTTGAAGCCGGCAGAACACTAATCAATAGCGTTGAGCTTTTCAGTCACCTAGTAAACGTTGGAGATGCTAAATCACTGATTGCTCATCCTTCCTCTACTACTCATCGTCAGCTAAACGAAGAAGAGCAAATGTCAGCAGGTGTAACACCTGAGACTGTACGTATTTCAGTTGGGCTTGAGACCCTGGACGATTTGATCTGGGATTTAGACCAAGCGCTTCAAAAATCTCAAAAGGCTACAGCATGAGAACAAGGGAGTTAGGAGAGTCTCCTGTTGTAATTGTTGAGGAAGGCTCGATCGGCTTAGTTGAGACCAAATATTACACTTTTGCTAGTCCTCCAAATAAGTTTCAAATGGATAACGGTCTTGAGCTTGGACCTATAACTGTTGCCTATGAGACTTATGGAGAGTTAAACGAAGCGCGTGATAATGTTCTTCTTGTTGAGCACGCGCTTACTGCGAGCGCTCATGCTGCCGGCAAACATTCAGAGGACGATCAATACCCCGGCTGGTGGGATGTTATGATAGGACCGGGTAGAGCGTATGATACGGATAAATACTTTGTTGTGTGTTCAAATATCCTAGGTAGCTGCTATGGAACTACAGGTCCATCTTCTATAAACCCTGAAACAGATAAGCCCTATGGAATGACTTTTCCGCTTGTAACAGTCAGGGATATGGTTCGTGTACAAAAAGAACTAATGGATCACTTGGGGGTTAATAAAATAAAATCCGTAATCGGCGGCTCGATGGGCGGTATGCAAGCAATTGAGTGGGCGCTGTTGTATCCGGATATGGTGGAATCAATTGCACTGGTCGCTTCAGGGGCAGTGTCTAACCCACAATCAATTGCAATTCATAAAGTTGGTATAAGAGCGATCCTAGATGACCCTAACTTCAATGGGGGTAACTATTATGGAGATGAGGTTCCAGCTAAAGGGCTTGCGATCGCAAGAATGATTGGGCACATAACTTACCTTCATCACAACTGGCTCTGGGAAAAGTTTGGTAGAGCGCATTCAGATCCTGAAAACATGAAATTAAAACTGGGCAGCAAGTTCGACATAGAAAATTATCTTGAGTATCAGGGGACAAAATTTGTCGACCGCTTCGATGCTAATAGCTATATCTATATAATGCGTGCTATCGATCTTTATGACGCTGCTGAAGGTTACGAGAGTTTAAAGAAATCCTTTGAGAGAATTAAATGCAAGAAAGTTTTTGTTTGCTCATTCACTTCAGACTGGTTATTCCCAACATATCAGTCAGAGGAAATTGTTAGGGCGCTAAAATTCAGTAATGTGGAAGTAGAATATCAAGAAATTGAATCTCCATATGGTCATGATTCCTTTCTTTTAGAATATAAGGAACTCACTCAATATATTAAACAGTTTTTTGCCACCCTTTAGTTGCCTTGCTTTTTAATGGTGACATAAATTACAATAACACTATGAAATTAGGACTCGCATTGGGCGGTGGAGGGGCGAAGGGATTTGCCCATTTAGGGATTCTTGAGGTTTTTACAGAAGCCGGAATTGAATTTGACGTGGTGGCAGGCACAAGCATTGGGGCGTTTATTGGAGCTGTATATATTTCAGACAATCTATCTGATTTAAAGCAATACGCCGTAGGTATCGGAATTGCCGATCTCCCTTTTCTTCTTGGTCCTACCTGGCCCAAGGGAGGGCTTTTTAGCGGTAAGTTTCTAGAGAAGTTAATAGATAAATTTATACAGGTTGAAAACATAGAGGATTTAAAAAAGCCTTTTGCAGCGGTTTGCGTAGATTTAAATAAAGGCGAGACAATAACATTCACAAGTGGGAATATAAAAAGAGCTATCAGGGCTAGCACTTCTATTCCAGGGCTTTTTAAGCCGATAATGTTCGAAGATAAATTGCTTGTAGACGGCGGGGTGCTTGAATCAGTTCCCGACAAGGCCGTGCGTGACATTGGTGCTGATTTTGTTCTGGCCATAGATTTGCTAAGCGATTTATCAGGAAATGACTCGTTTAAAAACACCAAGCCCCCCTCAATAGTAGATGTTGTCCAGAGAAGTTCAATCTTAGCCCAGAGAATAATTACGGAGTACAAATTTAAAGAGCATCCGCCTGACCTAGTTATCAGCCCTCCATTATCACACATCAAAGTTATGGATTTTCATAACGGCAAATCAATTGTAGAAATTGGTAGAGAGGCCGCTAAAAAAGTGTTACCTGAATTGCTCGACAAGATTAATAAGAATTAATCTTGAGGT
>BQJP01000004.1 GCA_021604765.1 Thermodesulfobacteriota bacterium | reverse complement strand
CCCTCAAGGGCGTCTCTGTATATAAAGACATATTGTCGAGACCAAAAGAGGGAGAAGCAATACTTAAAAATAGAACTAACGCTGTGATAGTTAGTAAGTTTTTCACTAACATCACCTCCTTGTTTGTATTTCCCCCATCTTGCTTCTAGTTATGTTTATATATTTGCAATAGCCATGCCATAGCAAGAATTATAAAAATATTCAATAATCAGAGTTAGTTAGAAGTTTCGAAGTGTAGAATTTTGCTATTTTGTGGAATATACACTGTGGAACGTTCGTTCATATTCCACTAAAGCCCTGTTAAGTCGGGAGAATCGGTATTTTCCATAAAGACTACCGAAGGTCTTAGTGTGTGCTACAATATTAAACTATGGATACTTTTCAAAGTTTCGATGACGTCGAAATTGCTTATTGGGACCAGGGCGAAGGGGAGCCTATACTCCTTCTTCACGGGTTTACTGCCAACAGTCATATTAATTGGGAATTGTCCGGCATAGCTGATGAACTTCTCAAAAGCGGAAGAAGGGTAATCATGATGGATGCCAGGGGGCACGGGGAGTCTGATAAACCGCATGCATCTTATAGCTACTGGAACAGAGCAATGGCTAAGGATGTAGGTGGGCTTGTAGAATATCTGATGCTCTACGATTATGACGTGCTTGGATATTCCATGGGTGCAAAGGTCGCAATAGAAACAGAGCTAATGTTTGGCAGAATGAGGAGCATGGTTCTTGCGGGACTTGAGATATATGATAAAGACTGGACGCTAAGTGATAAAGAACGCAAAAGACGCGTAAAGAATATGCTGAGCGATAATCCTGAAGGACAAGATGAGTATTGGAAATATGCAACAAAAACAGGTGGAGACAGGAAAGCTTTCGCCGCTCGTTTAGAAGGCAATATCTATCCTGAATTTAATCACTGGCAATTAAAAAAACTACATCTACCCATATTAATAATTAATGGCACAAGAGAGTATGATGCCGAAAAAGCTGCCTCGCATTTTCCAGATGCGCGTGGAGTTTCACTCAGAGGAAGCCACGTTACTGTCCTTAGAAATAAAGAATTTTCAAATGAAGTGCTTACTTTCCTTGATTCTTTAAATAGTGGATCAATTCAATCTAAATAGTCTCTTACTAATCTTCTAAGTAATTGCATTAAATTACTAATTATAGTACTCTGTACTTGAAAGGGAGGTCTCTTGTGTACTCCTATCAAATTGCTTGTTCTTAGGAGGATAATGCATGTTTGTAACCAATAGGTATAACTTCAAATATATAATTTTGTTAATGTTCTTACTTGTATTTCCATCCTTGCTTTTTGCAGCACCAATAGAAACCGTAACCAATACAAATGACGCAGGTGCCGGATCATTAAGACAGGCAATAACTGATGTTAATACTGGAGGCGAGATTGTTTTTAACCTACCAGGCCCAGGGCCACACACGATTTTAATCACCGACACATTGGACATTGATAAATCATTAACAATCACAGGTCCGGGTCAGAATTTCTTAACAATAAATGGAGCAGGTGGGGCCTTTAGAGGAATTCAAGTTGCAGATGGTCTGGATACAAGTTCCAAAGTTGTCATCTCCGGTATTACATTAGACGGAGGCATTACGACTTTTGGAGGAATATTAAATGGAGAAGATCTTACTTTAAATAATGTTGTTATTACTGGATATGGAAGCGCTGTAGTTAACTTTGGGCCATCATCCAATGAAGATGAAACTAGTATTTTAAGGCTTAATAACTCATTAATAATTGGAAATAGTGGTATTGGTTTGTTCTCGCTTTCCGGTCAATCACTATTATCGCCTGGCGGAGTAGTTACTATAAATCAAACCACCATATCTAACAACGGCGGTCCTGGCATTGTACTTTTTGGTTCGCTTATGCAATCTGTAGTCGGCTCTAAGGTTCTAGTGAATAAATCTACAGTTACGGGAAATACTCAGGGAATCGTAAACGAAGGCGCAGGAGCCGCAGGTGCGGTTGGCGGAACCCTAGAGGTTTCAAACTCTACTATATCAAATAATAGCGGGGACGGGATACAAACCAATGGTGGCACCAATGGAGGGACTGGAGGTACTACAAAGGTAAGCAGTTCGACAATAACTGAAAACGCTTTTACCGGAGTAATAAATTTTGGAGCAGGTCCTCTTACCGAAGTTAAAAACTCTATAATTGCTGACAATGCAGGGGAAGACTGCGGTATCGCAGACGGTGTTTTTACGCCGTTGGGTGTGAATTTTAACACCGACGGAACTTGTACAGGATTTACAACAGTAAGCTCATTACAATTGAATTTAGGCCCTCTTCAAAATAATGGTGGTCCGACGGATACTCGAGCTTTAATTCCTCCAAGCGCTGCAATTGATGTTCTAACAGACTGCACGTTTATTAGCGGTGTGCCAGTGCTTGAGGATCAAAGAGGTTTCTTTAGACCAGAAACAGATTGTGATGCAGGAGCGTTTGAGTTTGGAGCAAGACCTCTTTTAACGAGGAATGTTCCGACAATGTCTCAGTGGGGAATTCTCCTGATGGCAATCCTTTTGGGAATTACGGCTCTTGCCTTCTGCAACAAGAAGAAAATAAAGTTAGTGTGTTGATAGTACTCTTAAGTCTTTATCATGATGAGCACTAAGGCGCAGGCATATGAATTTTTACAAAATCGGTGTCGTGTACACCTCCATCAAAATTGACTGCTACTGCAAAAAATTGTGCTATTAGACGTGTAAAAACAAAATCTTCTGTACAACTGGATTTCCATTGAGCAATTACTTCTGGGGTTACGTTGAATATAACTGTACGTAGTTTTTTTGCTCTTTCAGGTACAGGGGGAAAATTGGGGTCGAGATTTTGTGTGAAAAATGTTTCAGCGGCAGCTTCAAAAAAACCATTATCAGGATTGTCGCATCGTATAGCAATATCTCCAACAAGGCTGATGTTTTTGATGCCTCCATCCGGGTCGTGCCCATGAGCAATTATTACAATATTGGAGTCATCATTAATAACTACTTCTTCCAGAGCCACTTCATTAATTTCAGATAGCCTACTCATAACGATAGTAGCTTCGGGCAATGTTGGATCAGAATCAGGAACCCTAACCGTACTACAGCTAATAACAGTCATTGAAATAAATATTAAGACAAAAGCCGCCATCAATTCTTTTCTCATATATTTCCTCTCTTAAGACTAGATTATCTATACTTTAGTATGTAGAGAAATTAAAATCAATATGTACTACAGATTATAATTTAGGTTCGACCCTTCCCGGAATCTGAAATTTCTACGAGCTCCTTAGGGTAGGGCTCAAAGAAGGTCTGGCGTGCTAAATACTCTTCCTCGTACTTAATGATCCAGGACTCCAGTACAGTGAGGATTGCACTAAGCGGTATCTTGTGATTACGGTAGTTCTCAAGCAGGTCGAGAAAATAGGCTTTCTCTTTAGATGTGAGTTTTTTTGAGAAATACCCTAGTCCATGCATAAGAGTATTAATATGCGAAGATCTTCTGGGGGTCTTAGAAAGGGCATGATGAAGGTGAGTTTCATACTGTGAGATTATATTCTCGATAGACTCTCTGTTTTCATTTCCTACCAATCTCCCCAAAATTCTCATTTCCCTTTGATTATAGGACATAAAAATAAATTTATTGTCTGATTGAAACTCCACAAGAGCTTTTATCTTGTTTTTCTTTTTTACTTCTCTAAACCGGGCAAGGGTATACAGTTTAGTAAGAAAGTGCTCCCTTATTGTAAAGTTCATGAGCCTTCCTTCATCTTCAATCGCTGTGCCCGGATATCTCTCCAGAACTTTTTCAGCAAACAGACCTGAACCGCGACCAATTGGGGATGGATTCTCACTGTCACTATAATATTTGGCGTCTTTTATGCCGCAGGAAGGAGAGCGGCTCTTTAGTATAAAACCATCCACCGCATCTAATGAATTTAAGAAGCTCTTAGCAAATTTATACATCGGCTTTGAAACTTCTTTGCCTGTTGTGGGTTGTACAAGCAGTTTCTTTCCTTTTTTTTCAACTACCCGGATAATGTCTCTAGGGATTCCGAGACCTATTTCTACTTCTGGACAGACGGGGATAAATTTTACGAATGGCTCTAGCTTTTGTACAAAATTGTTCGGAATCATGACGCCGTTATAACGGCATGCGTCAAACTCAAAGCACTTACTTGTAACTACTACAGGTTTTGGGAATTTCTTCATGATACAGATTATTGCACGGTGTTAGTTGACTCCAAGCCTTCTCCGGTGATTGCCGACCTTATCTCCTGCCATTTGCTTGTAAGGTAAGTAAGAGCAGACATTGCCTCGTCAAAATTTCCTTCTGCAGCTAAGGAAAGGACATTATGTATTTCTGATACGGAGTCCTCATTTTTCATGGAATCCTGCTGAATATGAGAGCAGATTTCCGCATAATTTAGAACTATAAAACTCTTAGGATCAAATCCTGCGAGCCAGTTTTGGAGGTTTTCAATATTGTCGTGGAGTTCTTTTAGGCTTTCTGCCAGAAGCTGGGAGGAGCACGCTTCAATATTGTTTAATGCTGATTCGATCCCTTCTTTTGATTTTTTTAGTCTCTCTGTAGTGTCTTCAACCCTCGCATGGTAGTAGATAGCATCTGTTTGTATGGCGCCAAAACCTGTATGTGTGTAGAAATAATGTTTTTCTTCTTTTGAAAACATTAGGAACCACTCATAGGGTATAAAATTCTCTGCGCTGAAGATGTTGATATTTATCTCTTCACCTACCGGGACTATGAAGTAGTTTCCTTCATCATCTTTTTGAAAAAAACAGTCATGTATCTCATCTTTGTTAAGCCCCAGATGATTTGAAAGTGATTTTCTAAAATCGTTGTACTCTGTTCCAAACCATGAGGACTGAGGTGTGGCAGGTCCATCCCAATACTCCTCATAATAAGAAACATAGCTTCTCCAGTAACTTTCTTTTTCCCTCGTGGACCCAATCGGTTGATATACCATCAGTACGCTTATTGCCATTTTTGACCTCGAAATTCTGATATGAGTATTCCTAGTTAGAGATATTAATTAGTTTAGCAAAAATGCTGAAAAACTCCTAATTTTGAAATACTACATTCATGTTCTAATGATGAAGAGCTTTGGATATGTAAAATCTACTCTGCTTTGGTGAAAACTTCATCCTTCTTTATCTTAGAGATATAGTCGTCGTCTATTCTTCCGCCGGAATAGGCTTCATGAGCGAGGTTTCTCATCTCATAGTGGTTAACTATAGGTTCATGATAAGGTAGTTTGTAGGTAAGTGGATTATGGATTTTCTCTGGCTCCAAGCCTTTGAGCTCTGGGATATAGGTTTTAATATATGTGCATTTGGGGTCAAATTTCTGAGATTGCAATATTGGATTAAAGATTCTGAGTGGTTTAGGGTCAGCCCCGCATGAAGCCGACCACTGCCAATTTCCAATGTCTACTGTTTCATCGTAATCAATCAAATGTTCTCTAAAGTGTTTATCGCCCCATCTCCAGTCGGTTAACAGGTCCTTTGTAAGAAATGAAGCAACTATCATGCGCGCTCTTCCGTGCATCCAGCCTTCTTCTTTAAGCTGGATCATTGCAGCATCTACTATTGGATACCCTGTGCGTCCCATTTTCCAGGAGTTGTACCAGCTTTCGTTATTTATCCACTTAATATTTCTTCTCTTTTCCTGAAATTCGACATTTTTAGTCTCAGGGAAATAATGCATAATGTGATACCAGAACTCCCTCCATGCAAGCTCTGCCACGAATTGACTTGGCTCAGGCGTAGCGCTCATTGCTGCATTATAAACCTTTCTTACAGATACTGTCCCGAATCTTAAATAAGGAGAAAGTCTAGACGTGCCCTCAATGTATGGGAAGTCTCGTCGTTCATTGTATTCTTTAAAATTAAAGCTCCAAAGTCTCTGATCAGGATAATTAATTGGCCAAAGAGTATTTTCAGAGTGGCTTATTCCTTGAATCATATTTTGGAGGGAATTTATTAGGATTTCAGGAGAATTTATTTTATCAGGACGCGGTAGTTCCTCTCCTTTTTGTTTCCCCTGCCACAGTCTGTAAAATGGAGTGAAAACTTTACGCTGTTCAATGTTTTCTGGGGGTACAAGGAAGGTGTCGTCGAATTTCTTAAACGTAATTTCGCTTGATTTGCAAAAGTGCTCTATTTTTAAGTCCCTGCTTATACCGGAAAAACCGTAAGCTCTGTTGCAGTATATAGAATCCGCATTATATGTTCTGACTATTCTTGGTATGACTTCTTCAGCTTTTCCCCTCTCTACAAATAGATAAGAACCAAGTTCTCTAAGTTCCTTGTCCAGTTTCTTAAGAGCGTCAAAGAAAAAACCTAGTCGTTTACTGTCTTTTGGATAGCCCTTTAAGATTTCATCATCGAGAATGTATATAGGTATAACTTCTCGGCTTTCATTAATAGCATGAAGTAGCCCAGTATTGTCCTCGGTTCTTAAGTCTCTCTTGAACCAAAATATGGTTCTTTCTTTCTTCATAATCTTATCGTTATACTCCCACCTAAGAATGGTGCTGGGTCATAGTCTTCTTTCCTAATTCTATCCCCATCGCTGTCCTCTACTTCCAATGATCCTAGAAATAGAAAACCACCATAGCTATTTAGTGTGAGATATTTATTTACATCGTAAGACACTCTTCCCACGAGTGGTAATGCTTTGAAATCCCCAATACCTCTTGGGAAATTACCCTTCTTCTCAAGTCTAAATCTAGTAAATTCGTATCCTACTGATGTCGCTACTTTAAAACCGCTACCAACGTCGTAAGATAATTCTGCTTTGGGACCAAAATCGTTTCTAGCTCCTGCTGCAAGCGTTGATAATCTGAGGCGTTCTGTGATTTTCCAGTCAAGAAAACCAATTGGATATCCAATTACGCTGTCTTCTAATCTGCTACCTACAAATCCTCCTATGCCAACAGTTAGGTTATCTCCAAACCTGTAACTTACTCCAGCCATACCTCCAATTGTGAATGAATCAAAGAATGGAGCACCTGATTCTGCGCCGTAAGAAATAACCGGCATAGCAAATACTCCCCATTTTTGTGTAACCGCATAGGTTACTCTCATACTGTTATTGGAGATACTGACATTTCTCCATGGTCTTAGACCTGCAAAACCCTGGGATCCTGAAAAATCGAAATGATAGAAGTTATAGCTAGAACCAAATGTTATTTTTAGTTTATCGGTGGCTGTGAAAGTGGCGTCGTGACTAAAGCCAAGCCTGGTTATGTTGAATTTTCCTCCGCCATCAATATCAGTATTAAACACATGCTCTACGTTTCCGTTGGCTCGTATCGCCCACCTCTGAAAAAAGTTTAGTTTTTGTTTTTGCAATCTCTCAACACTCTCGGGTTGAGCATGGGAAGGCGCTGTATTCACAAGCGCTGCTAAAATTATAATAGTTAAAGATAAGGCAATAAATCTAATTTTCTTGAATTGCAAAATGTTTGACATGTATCCTCCAATGAACATTCTCAACAGCTATTATAAGCGTTAGATTAAATGATTCAAAGGGAAATTTTGTAATAGGTTAAATTTTATCTTGAATAATAGCGTTAAGATTTGATTTGGCGGAGTTCATATTTTTAGAATCTTCTGCTATAGCGCTTATCATATCATCGAATATGAATCGGTGAATAGGATAAAGACAGCGCCAGTAAAGTACTCCCCAAAGACCTGAGGGTTCAAAAAGAGCAGTTTGCACTAACCTTGTTCCATTGCCCTCGGGCATAGCTTGCCACTCTAGCCAAGCTCTTCCCGGAACCTTCATTTCAGCTCTTAACCTCAGAATCTCAGGTCTTTCAACTTCTTCTACTCTCCAGAAATCAAGAGCTTCTCCTGGAAGTAATTGGACAGGGTGCCTTCTTCCGCGCCTTAGCCCAGGGCCTCCCATTAGCCTGTCTATTAATCCTCTTATTTCCCAAGCCCATTCCCACACGAGCCAGCCTTTCTCACCGCCTAAGCTTGTAAACGAGTTAAATACTGTTTCAGGTTTTATATCATCAATATGTATGGATCTTCTTTCTGTCACTAGTCCACGCCACTCGGAGACGCTGTATGTGGATTCAGATCCTAGTGCTCCACTCCACCTTGTTTCTATATCTCCTTTGTTAACATGATTTAGAGCGCGTTCAACTGAATCTACATAGGGTAGGGGGCGTATTTCTGGGAAAGCTTCTAGCGCCTTAGATGTATGTCCCACAATTGGATGTATAACTCCCTCAATTAAAGGCACGGCTAAGGAATTGGATATGGGAGTAACAAGCCCTACCCAAATTGCCGCTAACTTTGGAGCGAGAACCGGGACTGTTATTATAGTACGAGTAAAACCCCTTACTTTAGCATAACCGTCCATCATTTGTTTGAATGTTAAAACATCAGCTCCTATATCCAGTACGCCTTTGTACTCTTTGTCTAATGCAAGGACTAGGTATCGCATAACGTCTCTGACAGCTATTGGCTGTACTTGATGATGGATCCACTTGGGGGCAACCATCACAGGCAGTCTTTCTGTTAAGTATCGGACCATCTCAAATGATGCAGATCCAGACCCTATAATAGGACCAGCCCGAAATTCAAGTGTAGGCAGTCCTTTTCTTAGAATCTCACCTACTTCAGATCTGCTTTTTAGGTGTGTTGATACCTTCTCGGTATTGGGCAAAAGTCCACCAAGATATATGACTTTCTTAAGATGCTGCCCAGCATTTACGAAGTTGTTAGCTGCTTGTCGATCTTTTTCTGCATAGTCCTTGCCGCCGTACATTGAATGAACAAGGTAGTAGGCTACATCTATATCTTTCAGCGCAGCTTTAAGTGAGTCGGGATTTAATAGATCACCAACAAATACTTCAACATTATCTTTCCACAGCCTCCCTTCAATTCTGGAAGGATCCCTGACAAGTACTCTAACATTGACACCTTTGTCCAGAAGGTCAGTTATTAACCTCCCTCCTATATATCCAGTTGCTCCCGTTACCAATACTTTCATTGTTTTCGCCTTATCTTTATAGATATCCTTTTAGCTTATCGCTTTTTTCAGACATTGCTATTTTTTTAAGTGCCGATTTCTCAATTTGCCTAATACGCTCTCTAGTAACACCAAACTTGTTTCCGATCTCATCAAGTGTGTGCACGGTGCTATTTCCAAATCCATAGCGCATTCTAACAATTTCCTCTTCCTTTTCTGATAGAGTATTTAAAAGCTCACTCAACAGTCCCTTCATGTTTTTATTGTCTACACTGTATTCCTGTTCTAAGGGATTATGATCAGGAAGAAAATCCATATATGTTCTCGACAAATCGTCCTTTATTGGGTTATCGAGTGACAGCGCTTTGTCTGAGCCGTCTAGTACCGCCTCTACAATATCAAGGCTAAGCTTTGTTCTCTCAGCTATCTCTTTGGGCAGCGGTTTTCTGTCTAACTCTTCCTGAAGCATGTATTTTGCCTTAAATACTTTACTAGACTGCTCAAGCACGTAAACCGGAACTTTAATAGTCCTGGTTTTTTCAGCTAGCGCTCTTGTCACTGCCTGATGTATCCACCATGCGCCGTACGTAGAGAATTTAAAACCTTTTGTATGATCAAACTTCTCTACTGCTCTAATTAATCCGAGGTTTCCTTCCTGTACTAAATCTGTTAATGCGAGCCCTTTTCCAAGATGTCTCTTGGCGATATTGATAACCAGCCTTAGGTTAGCTTTGATAAACCTAGATTTAAGCTCCTTGGCTTTTTTAGAATATCTGTTTTTATAAGCTAATAGCTTATTTCTTTGCTTAACATCCATATCTTTAGCTTTGTTAAGCTCTTTCTCAATTTTGCTTACTCGATTGTTACATTCCTTCATCTGTGCCGCGATCTCTTTTTCTTGATCGCCTGTTAGAAGCGGTTCATGCAATAAGTCCTTAAAATAAACATATAGTACTCTTTCTTCCTCAAACTTCGTCCATTTGTAATTGTTGTTTTCTGAAGGCGAATCTTTTACTTCTACTTTATTAGTATCATCTTGTGAGTGCTCCGGCTGTTCTTCATAAGTTTCTGTATCAATATCTAGTTCAATATTGTTATATTCTTCTGTTTCAAATGTTTCAAAAAGCGCATTGTTGTCAGAATGTATATTAGTGCTATCTTCAAAATTGTTGTCATAGTTTGTATTTGTATAATCCATTTTCATTCTCCCTTTACTTTTTATATTTGCCCGGGCCGAGTTATGCGACCCGGGCATAGTAAAAACTAATTGTCATCAGGGATGATAACGGCATCTATTACATGAATCACACCGTTACTGGCCATTACATCGGGCGTTACGACAGTAGCGTTGTCTACATGTACTTTTCCGTCCTTAACTGCAATTGGTATTCCTTTGCCGTTTACAGACTTGGCTTCTTTTACTTTCACAACATCTGCTGATGTCACTTTTCCTGGAACTACGTGGTATGTAAGAATTGCTACTAGCTTTTCTTTGTTTTCCGGTAGTAGTAACATTTCTACTGTGCCATCAGGAAGAGCTGCAAATGCTTCATCGGTGGGAGCAAAGACTGTGAATGGTCCTTCTCCTCTTAGAGTCTCTTCAAGCCCCGCTGCCTGGACTGCTGCTACTAAGGTATTAAATGAACCTGCACCAACTGCAGTGTCTACTATGTCTTTGTTTTTATCACTGCCTGAGAAAGCCTGCACAGACCCGAATACCATTAAAGCCACTGCTACTAACATCAAAGATTTAAATCTACTCATGTTAACACCTCCTAAAGTGTTTTGTTTGGTCCACCAACCGACATTTCCGATAACCCCATCACAAAAACTTTTCTTCCCTTCACGCTAGGTCATCTAGCATATGTCTATTGGTTGTCTAATAAGATAAACAACTGTATAGCATATGTCAAGCATTATTTTTCGTCTTTATAAAATAATCAGATTCTGCTATTTAATAACAGTTATGTAATGTTTTATGATTATATTTTCTTCGATATACAACTTTTAGTAATTTTAAGCGATGAAACCGAAGGGTTGACAACAGTTAGACAATTGTTTAACATAAAGCTATGAATAACACAGAGCTTAATATGGATAAAAAATATTCAATGAAAGTTGTTTCCATGAGAACAGGCCTTAGCGCTCATGCAATAAGAGCCTGGGAAAGGCGTTACAACGCAGTATCACCCAAGAGAGATTCTAATAATAGAAGATATTACACCGAAGAGGATATAGATAGACTTCTCTTACTTAAAAGGGTCACTGATGCTGGGTTTGGCATTAGTCAGGTAGTAAACTCTAGTGAAGAAGAACTCAAAAACTTACTAGATACCATGAATGTTATAGATCTTCCGATAAAACAAGATCTTGATCAGAAAACTAGAACCGTAGCTAATGAAAATAGCTTTGAAAACTATGTAGAGAGTTTTATGAATGCTCTTGAGCAGATGAATTCCAAAGCACTCGAGAATATACTGATCCAGGCCGAAACAGATTATGGTCTCAATGGCGTCATCGAAAATGTACTGGTTCCTATTATGGAAGAGGTCGGAGAGGGGTGGCGAAAGGGAAATCTCAGAATTTCTCATGAGCATCTGGCTTCCCATGTGATTAGAACTTTTCTTGGGGGTATATTAGCAAGTCATAAAACTTCTCCCTCCGCCCCGAATGTTCTAGTAACTACACCTGCTGATCAATGGCACGACATAGGCGCTCTCATGATTGCAGTAACCGCTGCTAGTGAAGGATGGAATGTTACATATTTAGGAGCGAATCTCCCTTCTCAGGAAATCGCTGGCGCTGTGAAACAGAATAACTGCAAAGCTGTAATACTAAGCATAGTTTATCCTGAGGATGATCCGGTATTGGTTCAAGAAATTAGAAAGCTAAGGCGGACTCTTCCCGATAATGTAACTATTATAGTTGGAGGCAGGGCTAGCACTAGTTACAAAGCAGTTCTTGATGAAATAGACGCTTTAAGAGTCGACAGTCTCTATGAAATCCGAACCTCACTAGAATCTCTTAGATCAAAAAAGTAGTTTTTTATAATCAGAAGGCTAATAAAAGGAGTATGCCGGCGCTGTGGTTTTATCCATAACGCCGGTTTTTATTTTAAGTTGTAAATTTAAGCTGCAAGCTGGCGTCTTCTGATAAACCAAAGTCCTGTAATACCAGCAAAAGCTGCGAAAGAGATAAGTCCCCATTCACTCATTGTAGGAACATTTCTCTGAACAGGAGCCATCCTTAGAGCTATTGTACAGGCTCTCCAGCTGGGCTCAGTACCCGAGAAGTTATTCGCAGTTCCAGTTGGGCCGTCTGATATAAAGAGGTCTGTTGTAGCTCTTAGACTAACTGTTTGAAAAGTAGTAGATGCAAAAGAAGAAAACTGTCCTTCTGTATCAGTATTCGAATTAGTATCACTAGTTAATGGGAAATCCAAATTTGTGTAGGTGAATACTCTGACTACCTGAGAGCCTGCAACAGTTTCTATTGAAGGAGCGATTGCATCATTACCTGTGCCAGAATTGCATCCCACATCAACAATTGGATCATTTACATCAACGTTATTGTATCTGAAAGACCCAGCGGCAAAAACAAAACCAGGGTCGTCCCAGCTACAAGTTATATCTTCTGATGCTGGATTATCGGTAAATCTGCCCCAGATTCCATGCGAGCAATCATTACCGCTTCCGCATTGGCCTGTATCAAGTTGTGTCCAGGTTCCCGGCGTGGGAGCAGAAAAAACTGGAGGGTCCTGGAAAAACGGGGATATTGAACATACTATTAAAACGTAGTCACCTATTTGCCCCGAACCTGTAGGTACATCTGCAGAGTTAAAAGAGCTGTTCATATCCACTTCAGTGTCTGAATCAGCGTCATCCACAATCACATCTGCATTAGCTTCAAAGGAGATAATGAGTAATGATAAAACTAATACAGGTAATATTAGAAGTCTTTTTACCATTTTATCCTCCTATATATGGAAATTAATGCGATTTTACCATATATGGTTATGAAAAGATAGCATTTTAGCCTATATTGTACTATCAGGATTAGCTGTCATTGTTGTTGGTTTGAAATAATTAGTTGGTAATCCGGCGCCTCTGTTAAGAAACGCCGGATTTTGTTTGAAGTTGTATTAAATTTTAAGCTGCAAGCTGACGTCTTCTGATAAACCAGAATCCGGCAATACCTGCAAACGTTGCGAAAGCCAGCATTCCCCACTCACTCATAGTAGGTACCATTCTTGGATCAGGCACCATCCTAAGGGCAATAGTGCATGCTCTCCATTCCGCATCAAAACCAGCGTCAACTGATGCAGTCCCCGTTGGTCCATCTACGGGCACAAGATCGGTTGTGCCTCTCATATGCACATTTGAGAAAGTATCTTGAGTTGAATCAGCAGAAAAAGAACCGCTTGTGTCGTTATTTGCATTTGTGTTTCCACTTCCTGCGGAATCGAAGTTTCTATAGGTATATATTCTGACAACCTGAGATCCTGCTTCTGTTACAATTGATGGAGCTGTTGCCATTATGTTAGGGCCAAAATCCGCACCACTGTCACAAGCAGAATCGATAATTGGATCATCAGGATCTACTTGGTTGTATCTAAAGGACCCTCCTACAAACACGCTTGTAGGGATATTCCATTCACATGTGATGTCTGCAGATGCAGGGTTATCTACAAAACTGCCCCAAATGCCCTGAAAGCAGTTTCCATCGGGACTATCACAGATCCCGTCATCGAACTCTGTCCAAGTGCCCGGGAAAGGTGCATCAAAAGAGTTTCCATTATCTGTGGTCACACCGCATGCAAAGATCACATAGTCTCCCTCTTGTCCCGAACCAGTAGGTACAGTCTCAAGAGTAAAACCTTGACCTAATACATTTGTTGAATCCGCATCATCTACTAGCACATCTGCCTGGGTTTCAAAAGAAATAATGAGTAAAAATAAAACAATAATGGGTAAGAATAAAAGTTTTTTCGCCATCTTATTCCTCCATGGGATTTTTTACAATCGTAACATATAAATAAATCAAAATGAACAACTTTTTATAGTTATAAAAAATCGAAATGTAAAATAGCAATTTTGTTATTTGAATTAAGGTAAATGAGAACTAGCTTGGCAGAGTCATCCGGCGCCTCTGTTAAGAAACGCCGGATTTAATATCTATTTAGGTTTTAACTCTATGTCTTCTTAAAAACCAAACACCAAGCAATGCTGCTAATATAGCGATACTCAAATGTCCCCATTCACCAAGGGTTGGAACGCTAGTAACATCTGGGGGAGGAATAATTGTCGGAGTAGGTGTTCCTGTCGGTGGAACTATTGTCGTAGTAGGTGTCGGTGTAGGAGGAACTGGGGTCGGAGTTGGCGGAGGCGGTTCCATTCTAAGCGCTAATGTGCAAGCTCTCCAGTCTCTCGGTGACCCAGTATATGACTGATCAGCTGTTCCCGTAGCGCCTGCTGAATTAAAAAAAGCGCTTGATCCTACCGAAGTAACCTGGCTTCCTTCTAGACTTGCTTGTGAGCTAAAGCTTGCCGTTTGTGGGGTTACCATAACATTGTTTACTTCTTCTTCAGCAAATGCGAAGGACGTAAAAATCCTGACCACTTGAGAGCCGGCTTCTGTCATTATAGAAGGAGCTGTTGCAAGCAGTCCATTACCCTCACTGCACATAATACCAATTACCGGGTTCATCGTATTTACGTTTGAATAACGAAGAGTGGCCGCAGTGAATATTATAGACGTGCCAGTTGTATTACAGGTAAGATCTTCTGAAGCAGCGTTATTAGTAAAACCACCCCATATCCCTTCTATACAATTATTGTTATTCCCGCAGTTTTCAGTGTCTAGCTCTGTAAATATAGCAGGCCCCGGAGCATTAAACGAGTTAGCTGAGCTATTACTAAAGGCTCCGCAGGTTAGTACTATGTAATCACCTGCCTGGCCAGAACCGGTAGCAACATCAAGTTCCATAACGCCAGGAATAAAAGCGGCTATAAAAGAATTAATACCACCGTTCTCAATTAAAACATCTGATTTAGATGTTTCTGTGTTAAGAATTATGGCTATCAGGACTATTGAAACAAATAACAATATTCTATGCATTTCTCCACCTCCATTAATTAAGTAAAATAGCACATAATAGAATTAATATGAAGGATAAAAAATAAATTATATGAATATATCTATTTGTGTATGTATCTGTTTTATTTAGATGAGCTTTTTTCTGGAGTGTTAGGAAGACCTATTAGCCCCCATGTAATAACTAATAATAGTGCTATTAGAAGCGGCAAATGTGGGCTAACTTGATATAAATAACCCGCGCTCATGCCACCTATTGAAGCTCCTAAAAAACTGGAAAGGTTATAAACACCAGTAGTTATACCGCGCTTTTCTTGTCCTACTCTCTGGGTTAAAAAGGCTGGGAAAACAGATTGAAGCACGGTGTGTCCCATGAAATAAGCCATTCCCGCCAAGTATAGAACCAATGGTAATATTGAGCTTGCGGGGTAGACAAGGAAGCTTATTGCAATTAAAGCCCAAGCGCTTGTTATAGCTAGTTTTAATTTTCCTCTTTTTTCCGAATATCTTACATATGGATATGCAAAAAGTGCTGTAGGGATAAGCGCTATAAGGTAAACCTTCCATAAATCAGCCTCACTTACGCCAATTTCTGTCCAGCTAAGAGGGTAGATAAATACAAACATATTGACTGTTGATGATATTACTGCTGCTGATGCTAACAATTTTTTAATCTCGGGATTCTTCAAATAGCTTAGTATTGCTGATTCTTCGTGAATGAGTTCTTTCTTCTCTATTCGAGGGAAGAAGAACAACGTAATCAGTATTGCTAAAACGCCTAGAGCTGTAAGTATGTAGAATAATCCTGAAAATCCGATCTCAGCGGCTAGTAATGGACCTAATATTATTGCAATAAGAAACCCAGCACCGATAGTAATTCCGACAATCGTGAAAGACTGAGCTCTCACTCCCGGTCGAGTTGCATCTCCAAGAGAAGCTACGGCAACAGAGCTTACCGCGCCTGCTCCCTGAATTATTCGAGCAATTATGAGCTCATTTATATTATCTGCAAGGCCGCAAATAAGGCTTCCAATAGCAAATATGGTAAGACCAATGATTAAAACTGGTTTTCTTCCTATCCTATCACTTAACCATCCAAAAGGTATCTGCAAGATGCTCTGCACTAGCGCATATACCCCGAATGCTACGCCTGCAAGAGCCAAGTCAGCCCCGGGATATTTCTCTGCATAGACGCTGAATACAGGAAGAATCAAAAAAATTCCAAGCAGTCTGATAGCCATAATTAGTCCCACGGCAGCAATTGCTTTGATCTCTGTTTTGTTAAGTTTCATATGAATAGCGATTATGTGTCTATTAATAAAAGGTTTTTAATTCTAACACGCTTAGTCAGAAATAATATAAGTTGATTGAACTATTTCATATGCGTGTTAGCTTTTACAAATATATGTCTGATATTAAATCTGCTCAAAATATCGAATCCGACGCATTTGATAGAGAGCTTTTCGACTCACTTTCTTTGGAATCGCAAGCGCTCACCGAACTAATAAAAAGTGGGTCTAATTTATTGCCCCACTTCGATTCTCTGATACTAGATCTTTTTTGTGCTTTCTACAAACATAATGTCTTGTTTCTACCCGAGGATCATACCAAAAAAGGCTCTTCACTCGCCAGAAAACTTCTTAATAAGATATTTCACGACTCTCATTATAAAGAATTAAGGGAAGAAACTGTGCTTGAGGGGTTTAAATCTGCCCTAGCGACTGAAGATATGGGAAATCAGCTACTTAGTTGGTTGAGGTCCGATGATGGCCCGGGAGAGAGAAAGCTTCTAAAAGAATGGGAAGTCGACGAAGCAGAAGATAGAGTCGCAGAACTTAAAGAGGAAATGGAAACATGGGATGAAGTCGAGCAAGAAAATGATGAGATGGCTGAAGCGTTTAATCAAGCGAAAGAAGAAAAACAGTCCGAATTAGATGAGGAAGAAGCAAACCTCGATCAATTGATACAAAATCAAGAAGACAATCACGAGAACATGGATTTTGATATGGACAAGATGGTTAAAACCTCTTTAGAGCAAGCCAATCAGAATATTGAGGAGACAGAGGATCAAATACAGTCGTGGGATTCTTCAATGGGTAATCCTGAAGGAGGCAAAGGAGCTGGTGAAAAACTGGATCTCGCCGCCAAGCTTTCAAAGAACGACAAACTCAAAAAGCTTTCACTGCTTGTAGGAAGTTTAAAAGATGAAATGTTATCTGCTAGACGTAAGGTTTGGTCTAAAAGAGGGTCAGAAGTGTTTGATGTATCAATTGGCGATGATATTGGCCGAATGATACCCACGGAGCTTGTATCTCTCAGGCATAAATTGCTAAAACATGACTTTAAGAAACGCTACGTTGAGGGCAGGCTATTTCAGTATTACCTAAAAGAAGAAAGAGGCAGGGGACCTATGGTCATATGCCTTGACGGCAGCTCTTCTATGGACGGGAATAAGGAGTTATGGTCCAAAGGCGTTTGTTTGACACTTCTTGATATTGCAAAAAGGGAAAGGCGCAAATTTAATGTTGTAGTATTTTCTTCTGGTGGCGCACCTCTTAAAATTTTTGAGTCCATAGGTAAAGAGGGACTATCTGGATGGGGAATGAAGGAGTCAGATATTATAGAGCTTGCAGAGTACTTCCCTGGAGGCGGTACTAATTTTGAAGAGCCTCTTACAAAAGCGCTTGAGCTCTTAGAAGAATCTAAGTTTAAAGGCGGGGATATTGTCTTTATTACTGACGGAGAATCTAACGTTGGTGATATGTTTTTGAAAACTTTTAAGGAAACCCAGGATAAGCTCCGCTTTAAAGTCTATTCCGTTTTAATCGACCTATCTGAGAGAGAATCATGGGGGACATTGTCAAGGTTCAGTGATAAGGTAACCTCTGTATCCAAACTCACTTCAAAAGAAGCTAAAGGACTTTTTCTAGATTTATAAGCACATCCTAAAATTATAAACTCATAAGGGAGTAAAATTGTGGCTAAAGGTGAAATTGATAATAATGAAACTGTTAGCGTTATGGTGGAAGTACCAAAAGGCTCGAGAAATAAATACGAATATGACAAGATCAGAAGAAGAATAAAATTGGACAGAATGCTTTTCTCCTCAGTTCATTATCCATGTGATTACGGTTTTGTAGAGGATAGCCTAGCGCTCGATGGTGATGCTTTAGATGCGTTGGTGCTTCTATGGGAGCCTACTTTTCCTGGATGTATAATAGAGTCTAAACCTTTGGGCATGTTCGTAATGAGTGACGAGAAAGGACCTGACGAAAAAATATTATGCGTTCCTGTAGCGGATCCTCTCTGGAACCATATTCAGCAATTAAGCGAAGTTCCTCCACATTTATTAAAAGAAATTGAGCACTTCTTTTCAATTTATAAGAAATTGGAACATAAAGATGTAGAAGTTGATGGCTGGCGCGGAATCGATGAGACGCTGGTAACTATTCAGGAATCAAAAGATAGATATAAAAAAGGCCTTAGGTCTCCCTATCCGATGTACGAATAGAGCTGAATATTAAAAAATCGTATTCTTAACAAGAATTGTATTCGCTTGAATTCTTATGTGATAAAACTTGCGAACACTAATGATAACAATAAAGCCACTATGCCTGCTCCAACATAAATAGCCCGTCTTGAATAAGCGGACTTTGTTTCAATAGTCCTCATAGGTTCTACCTCCATGTTTTCCCTATAAAGCTTATTGGTTAGAAGTGTGTCAGAACTGATTATTACCTACCAATAACAACCAGATCCGTGTTCGCCATCTTCTACCTAATTTCATCATATCACCACTTGAAATCAATAGCAATAGATCATTATATATTTAGCCAAAAATAAATATATAGTATACGTAGATTGCAATTCGCTTTAGATTGAAACATAAATCTACATATTCAAAAAAGACTAAATAACACTATCTTTCTATACCATTTACTAGCTCTGAGAGCTCCAAGTATTTGGGTATAAATTAAGTTGGTATAATGTTTATTGCTACCAGTAAATACTCTTTTGAATCTACAATACTAAATAGACTATCTAGATTTTCTATTATTTTTATTTTAAAATGTTTTATAGAAAGCAAAAGAAAAATCTTGCACGGAGGATGGTATGTCTAAATTTTTCACTTTATTGTTTGGAGGAGTTTTATTAATAGCAGTGAGCGCTTGCTATCAGAAGGCTCCTGTTATAGATAAAACAAGCCCGCAGTTGTCAGTTATGATAAGCGATTCTGGATACAGCGCTAATAATGCATATTCTTATATGCTTTATCAATCACATGGTCCCAGGGAGGAAGCTGGTTTTGTTACCACGGACGGTTCTGCAAACATTCGTGCTCATGCTGCTGATTTTGGCGGTGTAAAAAACATTGTCATTTCAGCTGAGAACGGAAAATTAGTGCCCGCGCCTTACATTGGAACCAGGCCAATTGAGACTACTCAAGAAGGAAATACCAGCATAGTAACTATTAGCGGAGATCCGCTTTATGCTCAAACTCCACTTGAACATGTGGTTACTGTAACACCAAATGGCAGCAATGAAGTTATAGTCAATGTGTCAGCTAACGATCTTGGTGGACTTGAAGGCCGTAGCAATACAACTTCTTCACCACCTATTAAAGTAGTCTTTAGCAATCAGTAGTAATAACTGCTCAGATATACAAGCGTTTATTTCTGATTCTGATATAATCTAGATAGGTGTATCTTAAATAGATAGACTTAGGAATATCCATTATGTCAGAAGCTTTGGTTATTGTTCAGGTAGCAGGCGGGATTGGTCTTTTTCTCTTGGGAATGATTGTTATGACCGATGGGCTAAGGGAACTTGCTGGAAGCGCCATGCGCTCAGTATTGATGCGTTTTACAAAAAGTCCTGTTACCGGGGCTCTGACCGGAGCTACCAGCACAGCCATTCTTCAATCCTCTAGTCTTACTACTGTAGCTGCAGTCGGCTTTGTTGGGGCAGGGCTCATAACTTTCCCCGATGCTCTAGGCATCATCTTCGGCGCCAATATCGGCACAACATTTAAAGGCTGGGTTATTGCGCTTTTGGGTTTTAAATACAGTCTCGAGAATGTTTTTCTCCCACTTGTCTTTTTAGGCGCAATTCTTCGACTTTTTAGTAAAGGGCGTCTAGCAACCATCGGTTATACAATTGCCGGATTTGGATTAATTTTTGTTGGCATCACCTATATGCAGTCCTCAATGTCGGAGATGCACAGTTTTATCTCTTTTGAAAATCTCCCCGCTGACAGCATATCAAGCAGGCTATTACTAGTACTTATAGGAGTAGTCTTCACTGCCATAACACAGTCTTCAAGCGCTGGAGTTGTGGCCGCTTTAACAGCCTTATATGCCGGATTAATTAATTTTGACCAGGCAGCAGCTTTGGTAATTGGAATGGATATAGGGACCACCTTAACTGCAGCACTTGCAACTCTTGGTGGCTCTGTTGGGGTAAAAAGAACAGGTTTTTCCCACGTAATATACAACCTGCTGACTGCGACAGGAGCTCTAATTTTATTAACACCCTATTCCCAAGCATGGGAATACTTTGCGCCAGGACAGATTGTTAAAAATGCGGAGATTGCTCTTGTAGGGTTTCATACTTTCTTTAACACTTTAGGCGTTATCGTCGTACTTCCTTTTACTAATCAGTTCGCTAGGTTGATGGAGCGCATTATTCCTGATAAAAGTTCAAACTACATAGATGTGCTGGATAAATCATTGCTTGGTGACTCAGAGCTAGCTCTTGGCGCTGTATATATTGCTATTAAAACGCAATCTATTGCTTTGTTCCGCCATGTAAGCGCAATACTGGGAGACAGTGAGACAGGTAAAAAAGCTGATCTTCAAGAGCTGCAGTCAGCGCTAAATACTACATATTCTTTTTTGGATAATATAAAAATTGATAACACCCAGGATTCAAAGTGGGAGAGAGTTGTTAACACCATTCATACAATTGACCATTTGCAGAGACTTCATGAAAGATGTGAGCAAGATGAGGATAGGGCAGTTACAGCAAGGGATACAAATGAATTACAACCGGAATGCAGGCTGTTAACTGGAGCAATAAAGGAAATAATTTCAGATATTGAGAAAGATGACTGGCTCCACGCACACGAGGCCGCACAAAATGCAGGCACTTTAATTCATCAAAAGGTTAGTCCATTCAGAGCTAGTGTGATGAGGCGAATAGCGGGTGATGAAATTGATCCAGATATAGGAACAAGTAATCTCGAAGCAGTTAGGTGGCTGAGGAGAGTCAGCCGTCATATAACTAGGATTACCCAACACACATACTCTTCCTTAGTAGTCGTAGATAAGAAAGAGAAAGAAATCATCTAACTATTACATGTATAATCTTTTCATATTACATAGGAGGGAAAAATGACAAAGTTCATATTTAGTATTGCGGTTTTATTGGTGATAACGGGTTTCGCATATGCTGTAGATTCCACAGGGCCGAATTATTTGTTTGTAATCAACTTTGATAACGGTACATATGCAGACGGAAAATTGACCTTAAATGGGAACGGTCAGAGTAATGTGATCTATTTCTCAGACAAACCTCAAGTTGAGTCAGGTCATATGGGTATTAAAAAGTTCGTAACAATCTGGGGAGAAGGGGAGCAGAATTTTAACACAATCCCTCCTAATTCAACCTTATCGATTATTAAGGACGAAGTAGAGACCAATAGTGTCTTTATATTGTCCAATCCAAAGGTTGAAGGAACTGCCATCATATTTGATGTCGAGCGAGTGCACGGCAAACCAACTTCCAATTTTGAAGCAGGCGGTTTGTTTCTGGATACAAAGCTAGGGGACTCCAATAACGGCTCTGAAGATAAATAGTCGTAATTTTAACTTGATATTTCAAATAGCTCAGCAGTATTTTCGAGTTTATAAAATATATACAGACTTGCTCTCTATATTAACCTGCTGCATACTTAATTATATATGTAATATAGTGGCTAGGGGGTATCATGAGACAAGCTAAAGTTGTATTAATTCCTTTCCTTTTTACACTGATCTTTATATCAGCCTGCGATAATGTTTCTTCAAATGATTCTATTACCACATCGCGCGAGGAGTGTGACGGTGTTCCGGATTGCACCTCTGTCGAAGCAAGTGAGCTTACATCTATAGACGGCGACGGTCACCACGTACTTCATTTTATTTGTCCAGACCAGGCTCCGAACATCCATAACATGGATGTAGATCAGAACGATAATATTATTGTTGAAGTATTGGATTGGTCCGAAAACGCGGTTACCGTTTCTTTCCGCAAGCAGGTAGCTGAGATGTCTGCTCTCTATCAGCCTTTCCTGGGCTGTTCTACAGAGACATTCGTAGGAGGTGAGCGATTCAGAGGCAGAACTTCAATTCCTGATGGACTTCCAGATGATCCCTCAGAGGTGCCAACCGAAGCTAATTTCAGAACTCCTGTGGCGTGCAGTAGTGAAATCCCAAATTGTATGGATGTTCTTTCTAAGCTCCACAAGATTGGTCATTTGAAAACCCATAAGGATGATCTTGAGTGTCCCAATACCCATCCGTGGTATGCCGCATATAACGATACAACATCCAGTGTTCTTGTTAGTGTTACGGAAAACCCTGCATCTAAGTTGCGTTTTGACGGCAGAGGCGACTCTTTTCTCATAACTAACTGGAGCCCGATTCACGATCATCACTGGCAGATCTCAATCGCATGCTCAGCGGGCTGTACATACGCCCCGGGAGGATGCCCCTGTGGTGATAAGAAATTAGGTTGTAGGAACGATCCGGGATGTCGGACAACAATGCCTCGGACATCGCAGTGCTCGCCGGATCATGAAGAATGCTGGACTGTGTGGGAAGAAACATGTCCGGATGGCGAGGTTTGGACTTGCAACACCACACTCGGCTGGGTCTGCTGCGACAGCTGTACATGAATAAAATTCAGTGATTATTCTTTCTTTGCTCTAGTAACAAAAGTTGTGGGAGAGAATTCGTTGAGTAAAGTTTCATCTCCTGCCCACCAGTCTTCATACAGGTCTATTATCGAAAATCCCGCTTTTGTCTGACCACCAATAAGCGTTTCGAGGCTATGACTCCAGACCAGTGGCACTTCGTCATCTATTATTCGTTTAAGTTCTTTTTTATCAAGACTATCCACATCAGAGTAAGGCAGTTTGTGTTTTACTTCTAAAACGCCTGATTCCTCAGCCTCTGCGTGATCAAACATAAAAAAGGATGGATTCATCATCCCAGCAAATAGCTCTCCTCCCGGCTTTAATACGCGGTAAAATTCTTTCCAAACTTTCTCAACATCAGGAACAAATACTGTTGATGCTGCATTAATAACGAGATCAAATGTGCTGTCTACGAAATCGGACAGGTCTGACATATCTGCTTTTATAGTCATAAGTTTAAGACCGTCTCGATAAGCAACCTCTAAATCTTTATTAAGCTGTTCCTGAGATATATCAACACTAACTACATTCGCCCCGGCAGCTGCAACTATAGGTGCCTGCTGCCCCCCACCAGAGCCTACACATAAAACCTCTTTCCCCTCAATCCCGTCAAGCCACGATTTGGGCACAAATTTATTAGGAGTGAGTCTGAGTTGAATGTCTCCCTTTTTAGCAGCCTCTATAACCTCTTCAGACACTGGAGTGCACCACGGGCTTTGTTCTATGGATTCCTCGTCCCATGCTGTTGTGTTGTGTTTAATAATGTCTATTTTTGTCATTGTTTCTTCTCAGGGCAATTATTATACAGAATCTCATCAGAAAAGAAGATTTTGAGTCCTTTTAGATTTTTTATTTGCTTGGTTTAATTATCCATAGGTGATATAGTCTAATTTCAACTAAAATGGAGGGTTTAGACTATGGGAGAGTATAGGTTTTTATTGGTGGTATTAATTCTTCCTTTCTTATTCAATCTGTATTCCTGCTCAAACGATTCAAAGGGCAATGACGTTAAAAAGAGAGTAATTGCCTCAACAGATATTGCCGCCGGTCTGACAAACGGTACTCGCAGTGGAGCAGCGGATACGGACGATTCCTATGCTGTAGAGCTGATAAGTTCATATGTGGATACCATAATGTTAGGTGCTGTAGTCGTGAGAGGAAACGATATTCAGCCTGCTGAAGTCTTTGCTGCTAATCAGACTTTTATCGAAACGCCCGGCTTTTGGAACGGTCCTATATTTGGTGGAGGTATAATACCAATTTCGGTACCCGATGATGTGATATGGACAGGCGGCACTGATGGTGACGAAAATCTGCCGGAAACGTGTATAAACGAAGGCGTAATAGAGCTTGCATCTTTGTTAGCAGATAGTGAGGAGCCGATTACAATAATGGCGATTGGACCTCTTACCGATATTGCATGTCTGGTGCAGAATTTCCCCGAAGTTTTGGACAATATCAAAGAACTCGTATTCCTAGGCGGACGAGCTCCGGATCAAGTGCTCAAGTATCCCTTCTCAGACGTGGTCTTTACGGACTTTAATGTCGCACAGGACGTACGAGCAGCTAATATAGTTTTCGAGGATTCTGATATCCCCATCACTTTAATCACTTTCTCCCTGTCCTCAAGTACTCTCTATACCAGGGCGCAGATTGACTCTCTTATGGACCTTGGGTGCAGCGAAAGGGCAATGCTTCTATCCCGCGCTTCGCAGCAAAGAATAAATGAATTGGAAGAAGGGTTAAATCTAGATGGGATGGATACGTTTGATATCAATGCTGCTTACTATATAGCAAAACCTGAGATGTTTATATGCGAAGACGCTGGATTTGAGTTTGTAGACTGTACAATTGGAACCCCGGACGTTTATAACGGTGCAGATAATGCCTGCGCTGGTCACGGCCCGGATCAGAGCGGCGGTCTTAATAACGAAAGCCAGCAGCTCTGGACAGACCCTTCTTATATTGGAATGAGCAGGACTGTTAACTCCTGTATTTCATATGTAAATCAGGAAGAGCTTGAAAGATTTGAAACTGGGACTATTGAAGTGTTCTGTGACGGCGGCGTTTGGACAGAACTTCCTTAATAATTCTATAGTGGAAATTATATTCAGAGGAGCAAGCAATGCCTATTGATGTTACTTATCCAGGGGTTTATGTAGAAGAAATCCCGTCGGGTGTTAATACTATAATAGGTGCTTCCACATCCTTAACAGCTTTTATAGGACGAGCGAAATGGGGCCCTGTAAACGAGCCAACAATCATAAACAATTTTGGTGATTTTCAGAGTTTATTTGGTGGTTTGTGTAAAGAGAGCAATCTTGGATACTCGGTCTCAAATTTCTTTCAAAACGGTGGCTCGCAAGCAGTTATCGTAAGGCTTTTTAAAGAATCTACAGCAGAAGATTCTCCATCCTCAAAAGCCCAGTTAGCTATTGGCGACTTTAAATTCGAAGCTGCTAATCCTGGTTTGTGGGGAGAGGATTTATTAATAGAGATTGATTTCAATGTGTCGCCGCAAATGGCAGACAAATATGAGTTAGACAAAGATAAGATGTTTAATTTGACCATATTGAAATATGACGAAAAAGGCAGGGGAGAGAGAAGTGAAAGATATCAAGACTTAACAATTGAGGACAAAGATACTGGAAAATACCGCAACTTGCATAGGTTTGATTTGGTGCTAAAGAATCAGTCAATGCTTCTTAGGCATAAAGAAGGTGTGGCGCTTCCTAAAGATTTAAATTCGATCAAATTTTTGGCTAATGATGGAGTAGTGCAATATTCCGTAAAGGAATCCATTGCTGAGTTAAAAGAGGAGATCGATAAATTAACAAAAGACAAAAAAGAAGAAAAAGAGAAGCTTGAAAAACAATTAAACACTCTTAAGTTTTCAGATGGTGAGTCTCTGGATGCTGGTTGTTTTATAGGTCCTGAAAAAGAAGATAGCGATGAGGGTATTTATGCTCTTGAAGATATTGAGCCTCAAGTTTTTAACCTGATGTGCATACCGCCCTATAACAGTGATGATAATGTTGATACTGAGGTAATAACAAAAGCTGCTGAATATTGTGAGAAGAAAAGGGCATTTCTGATCGTTGATCCTCCAAGCTCCTGGGAGAATAAAGACGATGCTATAAACGGTTTGAGTAAAATCGCCACGGACAGCGCCAATGCTGCTTTATATTTTCCAAGAGTAACAGGACCCGATCCACTGGATAATTATCAGCCTAAAGAGTTTGCTCCATCGGGTGTAATAGCTGGAGTTATTGCAAGAACAGATGAAACTAAGGGCATATGGAAAGCCCCTGCAGGTGTAGAGGCAGTTTTACAGGGGGTTGAACCAACAATACGACTTACTGATGATGACAACGGGGAATTAAACCCCATAGGTATTAATTGCCTGAGGTCATTTCCTGTATACGGTAATATAGTTTGGGGTGCTCGGACTTTGCAAGGCGCCGACATTTTGCAATCTGAGTGGAAGTATGTAAATGTTAGACGGCTTGCTTTATATATTCAGCAATCACTCGAAATGAGCACGAAATGGACAGTCTTTGAGCTAAATGATGAACCTCTTTGGAACAAGCTTAGATCATCTATCAGCAACTTTCTTAATGGTTTATATGCTGATGGAGCTTTCGCAGGCAGCTCAGCGCAAGATGCTTTCTTTGTTAAAGTAGACTCAACTACAACAACCCAGAGTGATATCGATCGGGACATAGTCAATATAGAAGTAGGTTTTGCTCCAGTTAAACCAGCCGAGTTTATTATCTTACATATCCAGCAGATAGCTGGGCAAACATCTTAGGCTACTGTGGTGGTGAACAGACACACTGGATGCCTGTGTCCATACATTTCCTCCTTTCTCACATGTGCCAGTTCCACAAGCTCCGGATTTTAACTGTGAACATGTCCCTTCGAGTAAAACTAATTCATTTGTTTTCCCAAAGTTGAAATTGTTCTCAACTGTCGTATCTAACTTTAATTTCACTTGAGCAGACCCACAGCTAGATAAATCTTCTGATCTCACAGAAGTAGCTAAGGATAACGAAACTGTAACTAAAAGTAATAAGAACAAACTTGTTACAATATATCTATTGATCATCTGATAATCCCCCCAAGAATATTAATGTTCATAAATTAACATAATTAAGATCCTCTTTGAATAATAATCAGTATTTAATATATTGATTGACCCCCATAGTTTTATAAGGTTATATAAATATTCCTAATGAGACCTACCTGGGCAGAAATAGATCTAGATGCTGTAAAACATAATTTCATGCATACAAAAGAGATTGTAGGCGCGAATGTGTCTGTCCTCTCGGTAGTAAAAGCAGATGCATACGGGCATGGTGCGGTCGAGGTGAGCAAAGCGCTCATTGAGGCTGGCACCGACATGCTGGGGGTCGCAATAGTTGAAGAAGCCCTTGAACTCAGAGATTACGGTATTGAAGTTCCGATAATTCTACTGGGCGGCATAAGATCTGATGAAGCTCATCTAGCAGTCGAATACGATCTTACACCTTTTGTGTTTTCAATTGATGTTGCTAGGGCTCTAGAATCCGAGTCTGAAAAAGCTCAGAAGAAGACCTCTTATCACATAAAATTTGACACGGGTATGACTAGGCTTGGGGTGAGGCCTGAAGATAGCGCGCCGTTCCTGGATGAACTTACCAAATTTAAAAATATTGTGATGCAGGGTGTGGTCACGCATTTATCGACAGCGTTTACAGATTTGGATGAAAATACATATAATCAAATTAAGGCCTTGAATGATCTTGTCGAGCTTGTAAGGAGCAAAGGTTTTGAGCCCTCATATATACATGCTGCAAACTCTGCCGCGATCCAAAAATATCCTGAAAGCCGTTATAACTTGGTCAGACCTGGAATAGTGCTATACGGGTCCGGTAATTACTCAGGCCTTGACCTTAAGCCTGTAATGAAGCTCAAGTCACGCATAATACAGTTAAGCCGAGTACCTTCGGGAACGCCAGTTAGTTACGGTGGTAAATTCGTTACCACACAACCTTCAATTATCGCCACTATTCCTGTAGGTTATGCCGACGGTTATACGCGAATGTTATCCAGTAAAGGCGTTGTGTCTATAAAAGGAACGCTTGCTCCTGTAGTTGGAGATGTATGTATGGATTTTATTATGGTCGACGTCTCTAACATAGAGGATATAAATGTCGGTGATGAAGTTGTTCTTTTTGGAGACGATCTAATCTCTGTAATTGATCTTGCTCAAATGGCTAATACCATCTCGTACGAACTTTTATCCAATATAGGCAAAAGAGTTCCAAGAAAATACCTCTAGAACTCTTCTAATTGTTTCTTTCCCGCAATTAAAATTTTTTATAGAATTTACAGTTAATTAGGTTACATTTAATGGCATGAATTTGTGGAAATCACCTCTGTTCTTCCCACTTTTATTATTATTTCTCACAAGTGCCCCGCTATTTTCAGCCCTTGCTCTGGATACAATTAACCTTGGGCCACTTTTTTATATGGAAAAAGATGAGGAAACTGGAGAGAAAAGAATCGATGCTCTAGGTCCTTTCATTTCGTATGATAAAAAAGCTCAGGAAAGAGGTTATGGGCTAAGACCTATATTCTATAAATATGAAGACATTAGAAAAGACCGAAATTCCTTTGATTTCATATATCCATTATCCACTTATCGAACATTTGAGGGAGATACCAAATTTCAGGCTTTAATGTATATCTTTTACTACAAATCTGACCTCCAGGAAAACGGCTATAGAGAGCGTGAGTATACGCTTTTTCCATTTGTTTTTGCCAGACATGCTGAGGACCCTGATAGAAGTTTTTTTGCAGTATTTCCCGTTTATGGAAATATGAAAAATAAATACGGAAAAGACAGGATAAAGTTCTTCCTTTTTCCATTATTTCTTCAGACTGAAAACTACGGAGTTAAAAACAGTAATTTTATATGGCCGTTTATAGGTTATTACTCGGGCAACGGTGCAAGTGGGGGTAGGTTATGGCCTGTCTATGGGCAGAAAACTGTAGGTGATTCAGTAAAGGATGAGTTTGCTTTATGGCCCATATATATGAAACGATATAGAGAATTCTATGGTTCAGAAATAAATTCGCTTGCGATATTACCTTTTTATTATGGGCTTGATATGCCGGGAAGAAAACAAAGAACTTACGGCTGGCCTTTCTTTACATACATTGAAAATACAAACAGGAATTTCAAAAGATATGACATGCCTTGGCCAATTGTTACATTTTCAAGAGGGGATGTAAATACAAATAGAATCTTCCCTTTATTCTCAGTTAAGAAAGAAGAAGATTTTGAGTCGGGCTATGCGCTATGGCCCCTTTACAGCTGGCGTAGCCATAAGCTTGATGACTATGAAATTAAGAAAAGAGCAATTGCATACTTTTTGTATAAAGATGTCCAGAATATTCCAAGGGTAGAAGGAGGCAGGGATAGCAGAGCAATTAACTTGTGGCCACTTTTTACTTATAGAAGGTTACCGGATGGAAGAGCATATTTTAATTTTATCTCTCCACTTGAAACCTTCCTTCAGGATAATGCACCAAGAGAAAGAAACTGGCGCCCACTTTGGACTCTCTTTAGATGGGATAGAGATGAAGAGGGTAATCATGTCTCATCTTTTCTCTGGAATACTTTTAGAACTGAGAGCACTAAAAAGGGTGTTAAAGTTGATTTAAGACCGATTATTCCAGTGATTTCATATGAGAACACTGAAGAGAAAGACAAATTTCATATACTGGGCGGCTTGTTTGGATATAGTAAAGATAAAGAAAATAATAAAAAAACACTAAAATTTCTATTTATACCTGTTAATATTTCCTGATGGGTCAGTAATTATTATCTAACGAGGAGTAAAACCTTTGAACAGTGTGATGGAGTTTTTCAGAACAACAGGTGGGTTGCTAGGGCTGTTCATGGAAACACTTTATTGGTGTAAGTCTGCTATTAGAAATAGTGATAAGGTGTTTGCTCAACTTTATATCATTGGTAACCAAACTCTTCCGGTAGGCGCACTGATTGCTTTATTCTCAGGTGGTGTTCTTGCGCTACAAGCGGGACCAACGCTTGCACAGTTCGGGTTAGAAGAGAATGTAGGAGGGCTTGTTGGGCTCTCACTAGTAAAGGAAATCGGACCTATCATGGCGTCTATCCTTATTGCTGGTCGAGTAGGATCAGCCATGACTGCTGAGCTTGCGTCTATGAGTGTATATGAGGAAATAGATGCTCTTAAGACGATGGATATTAACCCTATTCGTTATCTCGTAATGCCTAGATTTATTGCTACGGTTATAGCGCTGCCAGTGCTGGTTATTTATATGGATGTAATAGGCTGGTTCGGAGGAGCACTCGTATCTGTGGTTAACCCTGAAATTCATCTCTCATTTGATGTTTATTATAGAAACCTGTCTGAGCTAGTGGATTTTACCGCAGTTATGAACGGACTAATTAAATCAATGTTTTTCGGTATTATAATCTCGATTGTTTGCTGCTATGTTGGGCTTAAGACCAAGGGGGGACCTAGAGAGATAGGGTACTCTGTTACCAAAGCTGTTGTAATGTCTTTTGTGTTGGTTTTGGTCTCTGATTATTATATAACGAGGATTTTGTTATTCCTCAATTTAGATTAAAATTAAAGAGAAAATGGAAAGAAAAATTCAAGAGCAAAATACTAACAACAATCTATCCGGCACAATGTCGTCTACTCAGCAAAACGGTTCCGGGAGAGTTTTGCTCGATTATTTAAAGTGCGCTGCAGTGGGCGTAAGCATTGAAAATATACAGCGCTCATTTGGCGATAACTATGTATTAAGGGGAGTGACTCTTGATATAGAACCGAGAGAAACCGTTGTCATCCTAGGAAAAAGCGGATCTGGAAAGAGTGTTCTAATGCGCCATATTATTGGTCTTGAATGCCCTGATTCAGGGCATATATTCGTTGCAGGTGAGGATATTAACGACCCGGATTTTAAGAAGAATCATGTGCTTGCTATGGTCTTCCAGTCCTCAGCTCTTTTTAATTCTCTTAGTGTTGCGGAGAATGTAGCTCTTTATTTAAGGGAGCATAAGATTTTTGCAGAAGAATCCAGGATAAAAGAAATTGTCTCAAGCGCTTTAGACATTGTAGGGCTTCAAGGAAAGGAAGACGTTATGCCTTCACAGATCTCTGGGGGTATGAAAAGAAGGGTTGCCGCCGCAAGAGCGCTCGTTATGAACCCTGATATAATTCTTTTTGATGAGCCGACCGCCGGGCTTGACCCCATGATGACCCGCACAATGGGTGATCTTATTCGCGGTCTGAATGACAAGGTAGAAATTACACAGATAGTTGTGACGCACGATATAGATTTAGCTTTTTATGTAGCTGATAGAATAGCGATTCTTAGTGAAGGACAAATATTGGAAGTCGGAACACCGGATCAGATAAGGAGTTCAACAAATTCTGGTGTGATTGATTTTATTAAACCACAGTTCGAGTAATCGAGGAGAACAATCATTATGAATACTCAGGTTAAAGTCGGAATATTCTTTGTCGTAGGGCTCATAATATTGCTTGCAGTTTTTGATTTTGTGGGCGATATATCTTTTTTCAGAAACGAATATAAACTCACTACTTATTTCGATTCTATTGGTGAACTCAGAGAGGGTAATCCGGTAAAACTTGAGGGATATGATGTAGGTAAGGTATCTAAGATAAGTGTAGATGACAGGAGAATAGAGGTTCAGTTTAACGTAAAGGAAGGGATAGGCATACGCAAAGACTCAGTAGCCAGTATAAATCTCACAAGTTTGTTAGGTACAAGCTATATTAATCTAACCTTTGGAAGCCCAGAGAGCCCAGTTGCGGTGGCTGGAGATGTGTTGCCAAGCGAAAACCCTGCGAATATAAACGAAATCCTCGCAAAAGTAGACTCGGCTGTTGGTTCAATTGATGGTGCACTTAGTGGCCTTGATGTATTTGGGTCAAATAAGGAACAGCTATCAAACATTGTAAATAATATAGATATTGTGCTTGAAGATGTAAAAGAAGGGAAAGGTACGATAGGTAAACTTTTTAAAGATGATTCTCTATACAATGAAGCTGAGAGCACTTTCTCTAATGTAAATGAAATTACTACATCAATAAAAGAAGGGAAAGGGACGCTTGGCAAAATGCTTAACGACGAGTCTTTATATAACGATGCCAAAGTCGCTCTTACCAACTTAGGGCAGTTGAGTAAAAAATTAAACAACTCAGATGGCACAATCGGCAAACTTATAAATGATGATACTCTATATAATGAAGCGACCGGAGCTGCCACTAATCTAAATGACATTCTTGAAAAAATTAATTCAGGCCAAGGTACTTTAGGTCAATTGGTTAATGACGATAAGTTATACAAAGACGCGCAGGACACACTATTAAAAGTAGATAAAAGTATAGACACTCTTGACGACCTTGCTCCTCTCGGAGTTTTGGGTACGGCACTTGGGGTAGTTACACTCTTTTAGTTAGATGAAAGTCTTACCAATAGACTGTTCCTTAATTGATTTCCAAGATAAATTCTTTTTAGTTGGAAACAAAGACAATTTGTCCGCAATTTACCACTCTATTTTAGAAATAGGAGTCTTGAACCCTCCAATACTAAGAAAAATCGATGATAAATATCAAGTTGTTACCGGATGGAAGAGATTACTTTCATGTCAGCAGATAGATCATACTGAAGTTCTATGTAAGGTATATGAATATTCAGAATTAAGTGATAACGATTGTCTTAAGATTGTATTTATTGATAATAAGGAGAGAATCTCTGACTTGGAGCTCTCAGAGCTAATTTTACTCTATAGAAAAATACAACCTGCAGATGATAAGGACATTATTAATAATATCCTTCCTTTTTTAGAAATACCGCCTACAAGAAAGCATCTCGATAAATATCTCAGCTTAGCATCTCTGGATGAAACAATTAAGAATGCTTTTTATAAAGATAAAATCACAATTGAGCAGTGTCAGATGCTAAGCGAGTTAACTCCCTCTAATCAGGTTCCAGTCTTAGAAAGTTTACTTTTAAAGTACAATCTTAATAACAACGAATCAAAGCAGGTCATAGGTGATATCTCCGAGATTGCTTTAAGGGAGAAATGCTCAGTAAATAAAGTAATTGATAGTATTGAGTCTGATTTTAATCAAAATAATTATAAAAATTCAGGAAAGAATGAACTTAGAAAATATGCCAGAATAAGAAGGTTTCCTGAGCTTTCTAATGTACAGCAAAAGTTTGACAAACTGTTAAAACAACTTAGCCTTCCAGATAATATTAATATTATTCATCACCCCTATTTTGAAACTAATGAGCTTGAGTTAAGGATAAAAATAAAAAATTCTGAGGGACTTTCAGAAATAATTGAGAAACTACAGGAAAACAATAAAAAGGGTGATATTGATAAGTTGTTAGCTGTAGTTATAAAAAATGAATAGAGGTTGTTTTATTTTAATCTGCTTTCCTCCTTCCACATAAACAATCTTCTTCTCATTTTCATATGAATCACAAAGTTTTAAAAAAATAGCCAATCAATATTTATTATTCTACTTCAAGTTCTAAAATCCCCAATAATTACAGCATCTTGGCAGTTTTATTTTGCTATTACGTCTAATTAATTAGTAGATAGACTTCTGATTAAGTCAGAGCTTTTTGTAAATTTTGTATAAATGAGGAGAGATAAAAAATGAGAAGACAACAATTAGTCATGTTTTTGTTAGTTTGTCCAATTTTTATAATAACAAATTTGTTTGTTTTGAAATCAGCTCATGCCATGAGTTGTTTACCTACGTGTAGTTCTAATGATGCACGATTTCTAGCTTTTGGAGGTCAAGACATTGCTACATTTGTATATGAGTCTATGACTTTGGGAATTGCTTCGCCGGCTGGATCCCAGACAATCAAAATTAGTATATTCGACGGTGAGAATACCGGTCACTGGGATTTTGGAGCTGCTGAGCAGGCAGCTACTCTTGAGTTTACATTAATTGCTGATCCAAAGGGCGATCTGTCCGGAACTCTGGAAGTTGGTAAATGGCTCAGTGATGGTTCTGACGGTATGAACATTGGTAATCCAATGCTAGATAATGACTGGTTTGATATTATTATTAATAATGTCCCTGATGCTATAGCAGAAAGTGGGAACTACTTATATATAATGCGTATAAGAAATCTTGATACAACACAGTCAGCGCTAAATAATTACAAAATACGAACAGACGGTACTATATTCATTTTTCCTACAGATCAGCCCCTTGCTTATGAAGCAGGTTTAAGAGGACTAGATGCAGATTTTATAGGATTAGTTGCAAATATAATCTATCCAAATATTGATCTGGATGATCCTTTTTGTATTAATATGGGGAATTTTTGCGATCCCAATGAGCCAGGATGTTGTTTGTTCGGGACACCGTATGACGGGACCTTTAGTTTTTTCTTTATCTTAGAAAACGCTCAAGATATCTTGAATTTCTGGGACGGTGATTTTGATTTTGGAATGAAGACTCCCGGTGAAGGGGCGCCGTTTGAAGATACGAACGATCCTAATACCCCTCCCGGTTTGCCTCTTTTTGCTGACATTCCTAATACCAATCCCCAGGCTTCGGTAGGTGCCCTTCCTCCTGACGATAATTCTTTAGGTGCATTCAGAAGAATGCCGAACATTTTTTATGAGATTATATCTCCTGATGGAAATCTTTATAGTAATTTAAACCCTTCTGGAACAAACGAATGGGAACTGTTTCAGATTAACACGCAGTCGGGATGTGAACCTGATATATGCGATGTACAGGTTGACAGTATCCCAGCAGGAATTTGGGAACTGCGTATAAAAGGTCTCGATATGTCTAACCTGAATTTTATTCGAGGCTTTGAGAAGATTATCGGGGTTGATGATAAGGGGGACCCGGTTCCGCCTCTTCCACCGGATCCTCCGAACCCAATACCTAGCTTGAGTGGAACAGGGCTTGTTTTACTTTCAATTCTTACAATCATTGTTTCTATTTATTATCTAAGTATAAGAAAGAAAAAGTATTCCTGTAATTATTTCAAATAAGAATATTAAATGTTCCCTCCTCAACGGAACTCCGGGTGGGGAGAATAGTCCTGCTACAGACTATTTGAAAGGTTCCACCCGGATACTTTTTATGTTTATAGAGTTTTTCCAATCATACGGCTCACTCTTTAATAAGAAACTGCTATAAGATATCTTTATTCCTGTTTAGTTTAAAATATTTGTCCTAAATGTATAATAATAAAAAGCGTTTAATACTAAGACGTTAAAAGCCTCTAATTTATTGCGAAGCCTTTTGACTTAAATATATATATAAATAAAGAAAAAATAATTATTGCGTATTAATTTTTGTTATGCAATCTATATCTTTATTTTATGATTTCTCTTGCTTTTAAGAGTACTTGCATGATATATTAATGCAGCTCGTAGTGAATTGAGTAGCGAATTGAATAGAGCAAGATTTGAGAAGGGAGTAGAGGAGGAATGAATGTTTAAAATTAAATCTATTTTTGTATTCTTTTTATTTTTGTTATTGCTAGTTCCGGTACAATCAGCTTTTTCTCAGTATGCTTGTATTCCCACTTGTGATACAGATGATGGACAGTTTCTGGTTCTTGCCGGGATTGGTCTTTCCACAAGCAACAACCGAGATGCGGAGTTTCAGATTGTTTCAGGAGCGGAAAGTGAATTTTTTGAACTAGGCATTTTTGACGGCGACGGCACGTTTACAAACTGGGATATAAACAATGCTCCTACTTTTGTTGTGCTAGATGTTCTATTGTTCGCAGATCCAGAAGGTAACGGCACTGGAAATTCAGAACTAATTGCTCGCTGGTCGAGTAATGGTACTTTTGGGAGCAATATAGGCGATCCTATGCCCAATGACGACTGGTTTATTAGAACACTACCCAATTCAGAACTGGCTAGGACAGAAGACGGAACTTTCTCCTACAGACTTGTAATGATTAACACTAAC
This sequence comes from Thermodesulfobacteriota bacterium, assembly GCA_021604765.1. Taxonomy (GTDB): domain Bacteria; phylum Desulfobacterota_D; class UBA1144; order Nemesobacterales; family UBA2774; genus CR02bin9. Next base: position 90,198 of record BQJP01000004.1, on the reverse strand, counting down.
CCGGGCGCATTAGGGCTAAATGGATTTAAAGTCAGGTCGGACGGTGTAATGGCAATTCCTGCAGGAGCAGCATTTAACTACTCCGCGACACCCAGAGCTCCAGAAGATTTCGAGACACTTTTTCCCAATGTTGATATCACAGACCCGGCCTGTGCAGATATAAACAGGCCAGGTATTTTCTGTGATCCACTCACAGATCCGAGCTGTTGTCTCAATCCTTCTTTTTATACCGGAATGTGGAGATTCTGTTTTGTTGCCCCAGAGGGTTTAAATACATTAAATATTTGGGACGGCGATTTTGACTATGGTTCCGCTTCTTTCGATGCAGATTTTAATTGCATAAAACCGGATAATGTTGCGCTTGATACTGATGATCCAAATACACCAGTTCCACTTCCTGAATGGGCTCTTAATACAGATGCCATAACACAATCAGCAAGTGTGCCAACTGAGCCTGCTGATGATAACGGTTGTAATCCACTAAGTAATCTTCCACCCAGTGTGAACTACAATTTAGTGGGCCCTGGCGGAGTGTCATACACAAATGTAAATCCCTCGGGGAATATCGAATGGGAGTTGTTTAATATAAGTACAAATCCTTTTAATCCCAGTCTTTATGACATTGAAGTGGATAGCATTCCTGGTGGGCTTTGGTGTGTAGAAACGTTTGGTAACGATATGCAGAACCTTAATTCTTTCAGGCTGCCGTTCACAGTGTTTGGTGTAGATGACACGGGTGAGCCCGTATTGGGACCTACTCCGCCTTCCCCAATTCCAGTTTTCAATGCTTGGGGACTATTTTTACTAGTAGCTTTAATAACAGGTGCAGCAGTATATTCGATTAGAAAAAAGAAGATATTTAGTTAGAAAAATAAAATAAGTAGCGGCTGTTTTAAAACAAAGAAGAGAAAGTTTAGGGAATACAGAGCGGAGGACAATAATGAGATCTTTAATTGTATTCATAGCTGTACTTTTAGTTTGTTTTAATTTTGTAAAACCAACTAGTGCTTTAGAGTGTATGCCTAGTTGTAGTTCTGTAGACGGTAAGTTTCTTGCAATCGCCGGTACTAATCTCAGTACGATAGTTGACCAAGAAGTTGTATTAAACTTGGTCTCAACTGGCGAGAACCTGGAGTTTAGCGTTTTTGATGGTGAAGCTGGTGAGAACTGGGATGCGGCTCCAAACCTAGACTCTAGATTTCACGTTATGTATCAGCTGTATGCAGATCCGGCAGGGGATGCCTCAGGTTTAAATGGGTCGGTAATAGCAACATGGACAGGTAACGGGTCGTCTGGATTAAATAGTGGTACACCTATGGCTAATAACGGCTGGTCGAATTTCTCTTTCCCTAATGTGCCTCAAGCACTCTCGCCTGGTGGGGATTATGTTTATACGATGCGAGTTACCCCAATAGATCCAGATATACCTGGTAACGCGCAAAATGTTTTTAAAATAAGAACGACGAATGAGCTATACGTTCCTGCTATGTTTCCCGTGACTTTTATTACTCCTTTCGGTGCACAGGAGGATCTCGCGTTTTTTAGAGAGGATATTATGACACTTTATCCCAATGCTACATTGGATATTGATACTATGTCCATATGTGGGCTTCCACCGGGTGAAACCTGTGATCCCAATGACCCGAGCTGTTGCCTCTTTGAAACGAATTATAACGGCGATTGGAATTTCTTTATGAATGTTCCCGGAGGGGAGACGGGACTTAATGTTTGGGACGGAGATTTAGACTATGGGGATTTTGCCGGTACTGTTTTTGACACGGATGACCCTAATACTCCCGGCGATCCATTTTTGCCGCCTTGGTCAGAAGGCACTGATGTTGTATTTCAAACTGCAAGACCTGCAAATCCTCACGATAACAATGGCAGTTCAAGTGAGTTTATCTTTGTTCGGGACCCAAGTATTCAATATTTTGTTATAGATCCTTTGGGTAATTCATATCAAAATTTTAATCCTTCCGGAGACAGGGAATGGGAACTGTTTAGGCTAGATACTACAACTGATGATCCTAGGATTGCTGAGTATAGGGTTGATAGCATAGAGCCTGGAAGGTGGGAAGTGCGGTTAGTTGGTGTAGATATGTCTAACCTGAATTCAATCCTGCTTCCTTTTGATCTTAGAGGAGAAGTCGTTCCAGAACCGCCGCCAGCACAAGTGCCTACATTAAATGAATGGGGGCTTTTAGGGCTTTCTGCGTTAATTCTTATTGCTTCAATTATGTATATTAGAAGACAAAGAACATTGCTTACATAACAGTATTTCCCAAAATTAGCAGCAAAATCTAAACTGTTATATCCCGGTTAGTTAAGTACAACTAACCGGGAATTTTTTTAGTAATTTTCTCATATGCTTTATCCTGAATCATTAAGATGGCTAAGTGTTAAAGGATTCTCATATAAATAAATATAGAAATCGCAATATTGCTAATATACGGTTATGATTAATTTATTATTGCCTTAGAGGAGAGGAATGATGAAACATATTGTAACGACACATAGAAGATTTGTATTCTTTATGCCAATCTTTTTGTTTCTGTTTGTATTCCCAATAAAGTCAGCGTATTCCCAATTTGTATGCTTGCCTAATTGTAACGTGAATGATGGGAAGATGTTTGCCTTCAGCGGTGTGGGATTGGCAACTACAAATGAAGATGTTTTAGAACTAAGGGTTACATCTCCAGTAGACAATCCACAATTTGAAATTGGCATCTTTGATGGAGACGCAGATAATACTTGGGACACAGTTGCCGGCCTGCCTGCTTTGCTGGATGTTGAAGTATTTCTTGATCCTAACGGAGATGGGAGCGGGACTACTTCTATAGGCAGATATTCAAGTGATGGTTCTTTTGGTGATAACACCGGCAATCCTATGCCTGATAATGATTGGTTTCAGGCTGTATTAAATAATAATCCGGGAGCATTAAGTCCAGATGGAACAGATTATGTATATAAAGTAACTATAACTAATCTTAATAATGGTATTTCTTCAGCGAATACTTTTAAGGTAAGAGCTGACGGAGGGCTATTTGCTGTAGCTGGACAACCATTTTCCTATCTGGTTCTTATTACAACCGAGCTGGCTTTTGAAATTATTTACCCTGATATAGACTTCTTTGATCCCCTTTGTACTGATTTTACTGCATTTTTGCCCTATTTCTATTGTGATCCCGCAGATCCAAATTGTTGCATAAACAACACTAACTATGATGGTGGCTGGGACTTTAGTTTCTTAGTTCCTCCAGGAGTTGAAACACTCGAGATATGGGATGGGGACTTAGATTTTGGATCATCTTCTCTTGATCCCCAGGGTCTATGCAACTTCGCTGATGGAGTTGATGTGGATAGTGACGACCCAAATACGCCTAATAATACAATCCCACCATGGGCCGTAGGAACATCTGTCAATTTTGAAGGAATGGTTAGTCCAACTAATCCTAGTGATGATGGTGCATGTTCTCGAGTTATCAGTAGGCCTCCAAGTGTAGTTTATTCCTTAGTAAGCCCAAATGGGGCCAGATATGATAATACCAACCCATCAGGTGATCGAGAATGGGAACTCTTTAGTATAAGCACAAACCCCCCGGATCCTACTTTATATGACTTTTCAGTGTCAGAAATACCCCCAGGAGTATGGACAGTTGAAGTTATGGGGAATGATTTAACCAACCTAAATGCGTTTACCCTTCCATATGACTTATGTGCTGTTGATATCTCAGGAAATCCTGTTGGTTGTGATGGACGGACAGTTGAGGTTCCAACATTAAATGAGTGGGGACTTTTAGGGCTTTCTGCTTTGGTTCTACTCATCTCAGTTTATTATATAAGACTTAGAAGAAAAGCTATTTCGTAAACTTAATAAAAAACTGCGGGGAAAGCCTAGATTAAAGGTTTTCCCCAGCAGCCATTCCCTCAAAATGTATTAAAAACATCATATTACATTCATAGAATAGAAATAATGGACATGGTCATATAATTTCTATCACAAGTAGCTATATATTTAATTTTCTGTTATTATAATCTTGTATTTTATTCTTTCAGGAGAAGAATAAGAAAAGTGATGAATAAAATATGCCTGTAGCGGGGGACCTGTTCTCTTTCTATAATTGGACTATTTGCTTCACTTTACTATTTAAGGTTTAGAAAAGAGGTTTATGTCATAAACTGAAGAATTAAATAATAAGGTTATAATCTTATTATAGCGTAAATATGTTTTAATTGCATTAAAGGGGGATACAAATAGATGTTAAACAGGATAAAAGTCTACGGACTCAGTATTGTAATTGCTTTTTTTTCTATAATATTCATTTCACAAGTTAGTTCTGCTCAGCCTTATTCATGTATTCCAACATGCGATGGTAACGACGGAAAGAATTTAGTTTTTGCTGGCACTGGTAATGCAAGTCTCACTAATAATGAAACTACTTTTTTAATAAGATCATCTGCTGGATCTCCAACTATGGAATTTGGAATTTTTGACGGTGATGATGGCACTGATCCTAATAGTTTCTGGGATCTTTTTACTTCTCCTATTACTGCAACCCTATTTACAGATTCAAATGGTGACGGAGTAGGGGAAATCGAGATTGGTCAATGGGAGGGCGATGATATGCCAGATAATGATTGGTTTGCAATAACCGTTCCCAATTCTCAGAATGCAGAAACAGAAGATGGGGATTTCAGATACATACTCCGGGTTGAGGCAAATAATGAAGCTAATCAAAGTCTAAATTCTTATAAAGTTAGAGTCGATGGTTCTTTGGCGTTATTTCCTGAAACACAGGCTTTTAGCATAATCGTAAGAGCAGGAACACAGGGAAATTTTGAGCTCTTATACCCAAATGCTAATTTTAATGATCCATCATGCTTTGATCCAATTGCCAATGATACTACTTGTGCATTTGGAGATCCGGGATGTTGTCTAAATCCTTCGACATATGATGGTAACTGGAAGTTCTGTTTTAATTTCGAAGGGGATGAAGATGTTTTAAACGTTTGGGATGGTGATTTTGATTTTGGATCAGCTTCTTTTGACAATCAGGGAATTTGTCAGGCACCTGATGGTATTGCTCTTGATACAGATGATCCAAATACACCTCCAGGAATTCCTAGCTTTGCAATAGGCACAGAGGCAGTTCCCCAGGGTGTAAGTGTGCCAACACTCCCACCGGATGATAATGAATGTTTTAATACAGTTCTAAGGCGCCCGTCTATTACATATGCCCTAACCAGTCCCAGCGGTCAGTCTTATCAAAATGTAAATCCTTCGGGTAACAAGGAATGGGAGCTTTTTAATCTTAGCACTCTTCCTTTTGATCCTGCTCTATACGATATTGAGGTTAGCGAGCTTGAGAGTGGCATTTGGTGTATGGACATAAGTGGACTAGATATGTTGAACCTAAACGCCATACGCTTTGATGTTCCAGTCCTAGGTCTTGATGAAGAGGATGACCCTGTTCCCTTTGATCCTCCTGATCCTGCATCTGTACCTACTCTTAATGAGTGGGGATTGATTTCACTTTCAGTTTTTGTTCTTCTTATCTCAGCTTACTATTTAAGGTTTAGTAAAAAGATTTATGTCAGAAAATGAAAAATTAAATAATAAGGTTATAATAGTAGTGTAGCTTAAACACTTTTTAAGATAATATTTGAGGGGGATACAAGAGAATGTTACACAGGATGAAAGTCTACGGACTCAGTATTGCAATTACCTTTCTTTCTATATTTTTCATTTCACAGGTTAGTTTTGCGCAACCCTACGCTTGTTTTCCGACTTGCGACGGGGGTGACATGCGTTTCTTTGTATTTGCTGGTGCTAATCTGAACAGCTTCATTGAGACCAATTATGTTTTTGGTGTTCGCTCTCCCGGTGATTCGCCAACCGTTGAGATAGGCATATTTGACGGTGACGATGCTGATAGCCAGGGAGGTCCTTTCAGCGATTGGGATTTTGGAGGAGCATCAAATCTAACCGCAACTTTATATGCTGATCCTACGGGGGAAGGTGCTCAAATAATACAAATAGCCCAATTGTCAGGAGACGGCTCTTTTGGTGATAATACGGGCAGTCCTATGCTTAACAATGATTGGTTTAATATAACCATCCCCAACTCACCAGCTGCAATGACCCCGGATGGCGCTTTCAGATACACACTTGTTATGGAATCTGCAGCTCCGGAGAACGAATCTATTAACCAATATAAAATAAGAACTGACGGGACCATGGTAATACTTCCTTTTCAAGAATTTGCCTTCTTTACAAATATTGCTTCTGAAGCTGATACCTTTGTTCTATGGCCTAATCTTACTGACGCCGATTTTACAGATCCTGCTTGTGTAGATCAAGACAATGGTTTTCTCTTTGTATGCGGAATGCTAGATCCCGACTGTTGTATAGGCGGAGGGCCTTATGACGGCACATGGAAATTCTATATTGATGTGCCTGAAGGCGAAGGAGTTTTTAATGCGTGGGACGGAGATTTTGATTTTGGCTCTAGTTCGCAAGATCCAGATACTTTTTTCTTGTGTGTAACGGACGGAGTTGATGTTGATACTGACGATCCCAATACTCCTAATACGGTGCCTGATTTTGCTGAAGGTACTGGTGCTATTCCTGAAGGGGTAAGCCCAGCGTTTCCTAACGATGATATTTGTCGTCTAGATTTTCAGTTTCCTCCAAGTGTTTTTTACAGCATCATTACTCCTACTGGTCAATCATTTATCAACAATAACCCCTCAGGTAGCGAGGAATGGGAGCTGTTTAATATGGGTAATGTTGGCGATGTGGACTTCCCGTTAGAATTAGTGCCAGGCGGTATCTGGACCATGATGGTTATGGGTACTGATCTTGCAAATCTAAACGGTCTCCGTTTCGATCACCCTGTTATTGCTGTTAATGAAATGGGTGATCCAGTACCGTTAGTTCCTGAGCCTCCTGCACCTATACCTACATTAAATGAATGGGGACTTTTAGCTTTTGCTTCATTTATTTTATTTATATCAGTTTACTATTTGAGATTTAGAAAAAAAACATATTTTGAAAAATAATCTTATTTTGTTTTTTGTAGAGGAGGATGTTATGTATAAGATTCCAAATGTTATTTCTAAATCTATATTTTTACTAATTGCGTTAATAGCTTTTAGCGCTTTTCCTGTTAAATCTGCTTATTCACAGTTTCAATGCTTGCCTACTTGTGATGTAACAGACGGACGCTTATTCATAATGGCAGGGGTAGGTGCTTCTACTATAAATAACCAAGACACTATATTAGGTATTGTAACTCCAGGTTCTGAAGCAATGATTGAAATCGGTATTTTTGATGGAGACGCATCTACAACCTGGGATGATATTGGTCCTCCTACTCAGTTTGAAGCTACTTTAATGGCTGATCCTTTAGGTGACGGGACAGGTCTGACAGTTCTTGCGACTTACTCAAGCGACGGTAGCTTTGGAGACAATATCGGCGATCCGATGGTAGACAACGATTGGTACAATATAACCTTGCCAAATTCATCAGCTGCAATGAACGCAGATGGTAATTTTTCATACGTTTTTATGATTAGGAATCTTACCCCGAATATTGAAGCGTTTAATCTTTTTAAAGTCAGAACTCTTGACCCTTCTGCATTCTTTATATTCGAACAGACTGCTTTTAATGTTCTGACTCCTGCGGGATTCTTTTCTAATCCTATCCTATATCCAAATTTCACTGGTCCTGGGGATCCTGCATGCTTCGATCCGATGACTACTGAATTCTGTGATCCTGCGGATCCTATGTGCTGTTTGTCTGATAGTACCTATGACGGCACATATACGTTTTTCTTTGAAGTTCCGGAAGGTACGACAGAATTAGAGATGTGGGATGGCGATTTTGACTACCAGTCGAGTTTTTTAGCCGGACCGTTCGATTGTCAGCCTGATGGTATAGATGCCGACACCGATGATCCTAATACACCTGGTGATCCGTTTCTTCCTACATGGGCTATAGGTACTACTGCTGTATTTGAAGGTGTGGGACTACCCGCATCTCCTTTTGATGATATTTGCAACAACCTACAACAAAGATCACCTAGCGCCACTTACAGAATTATTGATCCATTCGGAGTTGTATACGAAAACTCCAACCCTTCTGGTGATGAAGAATGGGAGAAGTTTAGTTTGACCACGATAGCGCCGCTTGATCCAGCTGTCGATGATCTTTTAGTGTCTGATCTTCCAGCAGGTGTCTGGAGACTTGAGATTATAGGGCTAGATCTTAGCAATTTAAACTCATTACGTTGGCCATTTGCGTTGCATAGTGTAAATCCAGAGGAATCAGATGGGACTCGACCTATACCGACACTTAACGAGTGGGGACTCATAACCCTTTCAGCTTTCGCACTTCTGATATCTGTCTATTATTTAAGAATTAGAAAAGCAAAAGCCAGTTCATAAACTCAACTAAGATAACTGCAGGAGATAAACCCGAATCAAGGTTCATCTCCTGCAACCCTTATATTCATAATATTAGATATTTATCCTGTAATTGTTATTAAATGTAGATATTTTTTTAAATTTCTGTTATCATGACCTTAGTTTTTTTTTTGAGGAGGAGACTAATGTATAAGACAATATTTAGGATTCCAATCTTTATTCTTTCTTTTGCCTTTTTTTCTTTATTTTTCATTTCACAAATTAGTTTTGCACAGCCTTATTCATGTTTGCCAACCTGCAGCGAGATCGATTCTAAGATGTTTGTTTTCATTGGAGATAATCCAAACGGTATTCAAAATACTACAATGAATTTTGGTATTACATCACCTGCTAATGCCAATACCGTCGAAATAGGCATATTTGACGGAGACTCTGCCGATTCAGACTGGGATTTAGTATCTGGGGCTGGTATCAATATGCTCTTTACGTTGTTTGCCGATCCGGTTGGAGACGGTACGGGTACTTTTGCCGTTGCCCAGTGGAGTACAGACGGCTCAGCTGGGGATAATATTGGTGATGCTATGCCTAATAATGCTTGGTTTACGAGAATGGTGCAAAATGTGGGGCAGGCAGTATCTGAAAACGGTGATTACAAATACAATCTTTTTGTTGAGGTTAATGTGTCTTCTGTCAATGATCGAAACTCCTTTAAGATAAGGACAGATGGTCTCCTCCTCCTGTTTCCGCTCCAGATGTTTAGTTTCAATTCTATGGTAACTCAATTTTCTCAGATTGGAACGGGTACAAGTGATGTTAATATTGTATTTCCTGATTTTGATATGAACGATCCTTCTTGTCAGGACCCACTGATACCGTTTCAGGCCTTCTGCAACGCGACGTTACCTTCTTGCTGCTTATTTAATTCAACATATGACGGCATGTGGACATTTTTCTTTATGGCACCCCCGGATTTGGATAGACTGCCTATCTGGGATGGGGATTTTGACTACGGTAGTTCTGTGCTAGACCCCAATGATCCTAACAACAACACTTGTATAATTGGCGGTCCTGCTTTAGATACTGACGATCCTAACACTGGACCCATTATTCCGAGTTTCGCTGTGGGTACGGAGTCTGTTCCCCAGGGTGTGAGCATTCCTACAGATCCGCAGGATGATTTATGTAATGGTTTTGCTCCAAGGAGTCCTAGCGCGCAATACAGTTTTATAGATCCAAACGGTGTAGTGCATAATAATGTTAATCCATCTGGAAATGCGGAGTGGGAGCTATTTAGTCTAACCGATGTTCCCCCATTAAATATTTTCGTAGACGATCTTCTTGTGGCTGATCTTCCAGAAGGTATGTGGCAGGTCAAAACAGTTGGTCTTGATATGTATAATGTAAACTTGTTCTTTTTTGACTACCCAATTCTTGGTGTAGATGAAGACGGTGATCCTACTGTTCCTGAGGAACCTGCACAGGTACCTACATTAAATGAATGGGGACTCATTACACTTTCAGCATTCGTGCTTCTGTTATCCCTTTATTATCTTAGAGGCAAGAGAGGCTCAGCAACTGAAAATTAATATTAGTATGAAAATTTAAGTGCACTTCAAATTTATATACGAAATCTCGGGTTATCTAAATTAGATGATTCGGGATTTTTATTATAAGCATTTTTTTACCTTTCATTCTAAGTTAGACTGTTTTGCATCGAACACAATTAGGAAAGTAAATGGGATTAAATAGAGACTATATCGGTCGAGAGTATACATCTAGTGTTTCTATTGGTATTGATGACATCGCTGCATACTCGTCAGCTATAGGTTTTAAAAGTATAAGGAGCAATGACTCTAATGCTTCTCCGTGCTTTTCTGTTACCTATGAACTTCCTCTGATTTATAAGATTTTAGAAGATTCAAATCTTCACGGTAGTCAAGAGCAGGCTAAGAAAAATATGCTAATGCTAGTCCATGGTGATCAGCAAATCAAATTTTACAAACCCATAGTTCCAGGAGATAAGATTACTTGCAGAGCTAGAATCTCGGATATAGAGGATAAGGGTAGCGGAGAGGTTATAAAATTTAACATGCTCTCAACAAACAAAGATAATGATAAAGTTGTTGAATCTGAGTGGGGACTATTTTTAAGAGGGATAGGCAGCGGTAAAAGACCCGAAAGTAGAAAGCCTAAAGCGCAATTCCCTATAGACTCTAGTAATATTATACTTAGAAAAACTATTAATATTCCTGAAGACATCACAAGAACATACTCGAAAGCTTCAAATGATATGAACCCTATCCACTTGGACGAAGAAACAGCAAAGAGGGCAGGGCTTCCTGGAATAGTAGTTCATGGTATGTGTACAATGGCGATGACTGCACAAGGAATTATCATGGATTATTTAGACAGTGATTCATCTAATTTACTCTCTATGGGCGTGCGTTTTTCAGCGCCTGTCTTTCCTGGAGATGAACTGGAGATTGAAGGATGGCAAATTGCGGAAGAAAACAAACTTGCTTTTCACGTTTTAAGAAAAGATGATGGTGTAAGGGTTATTAGAGACGGAATTGTAGAACAAAGAGTTTAGGTTTAATTATACAGGGTTAAGCAGAAGCTCAACCTTTGATTCGTCTAGTCTCGGCTCTACTAATTTATCTAATAGATTTTCTAATACAGAAAGTACATCCTCAAGATTTGTTTTATCCAAGGCAGAAACAACTGGAGCATTGTAAACTCTGCTAAGTTTGTTAGAAACAGGGAGTGTTGCTTTATCTGATTTATTAAAAATTATTTGCCTCGGTATGGATTCATAACCTGTTGCTTCGAGTATTTTTTCAACAGATTCTATACGGTCTTCAACCATCGGGTCGCTTGCGTCAGCAACATGAATGAGAAGTGATGATCCTCCTAACTCTTCGAGTGTTGCTCTAAATGCGCTTACAAGCTCTTTTGGGAGCTCACTGATAAATCCTACCGTGTCAGTTACTAATATTTGTCTTCCATTTGGCAGCCTCATCTTTCTCGTAGTAGGGTTAAGTGTTGAAAAGAGTTTGTTCTTTACTATCACACCACTCTTTGTAAGAGCGTTAAACAATGTCGATTTGCCAACATTTGTATAGCCTATGAACGTTACGGTTGGAATTCCTGTATCATATCTTTTCTTCCGCGTATGCTCTCTTCGCTTGCTAATGTTGTCAATTTGCTTCTCTAATAGATCTATCTGTTTTCTAAAAGTTCTTCTTTGTTCTTCGAGCTTCATTTCACCAGGACCTCTTGTCCCAATTCCTCCTCCTAGCTGAGAGAGGTCCACTCCTTGACCAACAAGTCGAGGTAAGTTGTATTTGAGCTGAGCAAGTTTAACCTGCAGTTTTCCTTCGCTCGTAATTGCGTGTTTAGCGAATATCTCAAGTATGAGTTGGGTTCGGTCTTGAACTTCTAAATTCGTCTCATCAGATATGGCTTTAACTTGGGCTGGGCTAAGCTCCACATCAAAAATAATCTTCTCAGCCCCAACATGCTTCGCTGTTAGAATAACTTCGTTAATTTTTCCCTTTCCTATTAAGTATCTAGGGTCTATTTTCTTTCTTGTCTGAACTGTGCTGTCGAGCACTGCTTTATTTGCGGATATTGCAAGCGATTTAAGCTCTTTTATGGATTCCTCTGCCTCTGATCTATATGTTGTAGAGAACCCTACTAATAGCACCCCTTCTTTATCTCGTTCTCCTCCGTGCTCATAGTAGCCTCTACGAAGTTCGTTTTCTATATCTTCTATGAGCTCATCACAGTATAGATCAACTTGTCCCAAATCATGGTAGTTTGTGATTTCCCATTTTTTCTCCTGTGGGTTAGGAGGGAGAATGTATGCAAGCTGGAATTTTCCAGGCGCTCCTTCATTCTTTACTTCTAGAAGACCTATCATGTCCAGTCTTTCATTAAGAAGTGTTACTAAGTCGGGTTGTGAAAACTCAGGATTTTTAAGATGAGTATGAATTAGTCTATATCCTCTGAGTCTGAACTTGGCTTCTCTGGATCTTCCTAATAATTCGTCAAACGGAAACTCGTGGCAGTCTCCCAGAAATATAACTCTTACTTTTCCCTTTCTATCTATAAGCAGGGATATCCCTTTTTTTATTTCGTGTGAAAAATTCGTAAGTGTTCTGGCTAATTCGAGGGTAATAATTTCTTTGGGAGGGATTTTTCTTCTGTAGAGCCTTTCAAGATTACTTATTTCACTTCTGGTTAGACCTGATGTCTTTCCGTAGATTTTTGGTATGTTTACGCCTCCTTAGACGATTTAGATTATATAATTAAGATATCAACTATAATTAATCAGTCAAGGGAATTAATACAATCTTAATAGTGAGTTGTTTCCTGCATCTTTAATTTCTAAAAGATATCCTAATTCTTATAGATTAAATGGAGCTTCTTGGTTGTTTATATATATGTTAGTATGGGAAATAACTATCTTGTGAGAGAAGATAGTTCAACTTAGAGATGGGACTACAAATTATAGGTCTAAATGGCGGCAAGTAGACCTGGAATAGCTGGTTACAACGAAGAGAGTTTACGCTTCTTCTTTTTATAATTTTATTAATCAACTACCGGCAAAACTCCGCTGTTATTGATAGTATTCAAAAATTATTAAAGGAGGGTTGTTATGCAAAGTAGATGTTCATATCTTTCTTTATTTCTTTTAGTTGTGCCTATGATCCTTATATCGTGTGCTATGAAACCGGCGCCTGATCAAGAGCGGGAAAAACAGACTCTAAAGCCAAGAAAGGGCGTTGTTGTTTTTCAAAGTCCTAGCTCCGGTAGTCTAGAAGGTAGTGCTACTCAAGTATTGGTTCCTAGTGATACTGATGGTTCTCAAACTATAGTAATTGGTTCAGCCAGTTTCTATGACTGGATGGAAGAGGTTAAAAAGATTCTCGCGAAGGAGAAACGTGAGAACATTAACCAGGCGTGTATAAAACTGGGGAAAATCGCCCAGACGGAGCCTGAAGCGCTGGATATTGATTACAAGGTTGATATGGAATGTGCAAGTGTGCCTCAAGGAGGACCGTCTCATACAGACCCGTCGCCTATTGATGACATTGATTCATGGGTTTTATGTAAAAAGGCCGATTCAGGGCCTGGCTCAAGCGGACCTGGTGGAGATCCCAGTGGAGGACCTGAAGGTGATTCAGGCGGAGGGCAGGGCGGAGATGATTCGGGCAGTGGATCAGCTACAGTAGACTCACTTACAGAGATATTATGCACTCCTGCGGTAGGCGCCCAGCCTGGTGTTGATCCAAGACTGGTATATCCAGCACCTGATCAGGTAGAAGCGGTAGTTGCTAATCTGGCTTCTTGTATAGAAGACTTCTGTCCTTTTGAGATAGTCCTGGGCACTCCTGATCCGGGTAACCCGACGGACCCAATAGACCCAAGTCCTGATGATCCGGAGGACCTGAGCCCGGTTATAAAAGAAAAACTTATGTGCGACAAATTCAGAGGTCTTTGTGAACCTGATGTTACCTTGATATCAAAAAACGATTTGGCAAAAGGCGATGAACAAAGTGAAGATATCAAGGATTCCGAAGAATGGGAAGAGTGTGATGGTGTACAGGATATTCAAGGTACAAAAATGCAGGAAGTCTGTTCTGTAGGAAATGTGGGTGACGATGACTCTGATTGGAAGGAATGTGCTCCTGTTACCAGTCCTGATGGCAATGTATCTGTGGAATGTGTTACACATCTTGCCAATCCGGATGAAGAGAATGGCGAATTTGAGTGGTCAGTAACCGTAAATCCGAATGGGGAAAGAGGACGCGATGCAGACTCAAATGATATGAAGAATGCTCAATCCGACTCCGAATGGTTATTGGGTTTTTCCTATGACCAAAAAAATTGTGAAAGCAAAGGGCAATCTGCAGTTGGACAGAGAATAACAACACAATTGAAATGTAAATAATTATGATACTGAAAATGTTTAAAAAGGGGCATTGGTCAACTAATTGATCTATGTCCCTTTTCTTTCTCATGTATAGCTTCTTTACCTGCTCTATTGAGCGATTATAATAAGCTCGATGACTAAAACTAAATATTTAGTTCTTGGCACAGGTGCTGCATCTAGCTGGGCTGTGCGTGGTATAAGGCAGGAAGATAAAGAAGGGGATATCACAATTGTCGGCAAAGAGCCTTACAGAACATACTCTCTCCCGCTTTTATCCAAAGGTTTTATCCAGGGCCGTTATCCGAAAGATAAAATCTTTACAGTAAAAGAGGATTTTTACGAAAGTAACGGAGTTACTTTTATTAATGACAATGTCGCTTCTTGTCTTAATACAGAAAACAAAACAGTAAAACTTGAAAATGGGGATGAGATTTTATATGAGAAACTCTTAATTTGCACAGGAGGATCTCCACTCAAATTTAACATCCCTGGTAGTGATCTAAGAAGAATTTATTATCTAAGAACGCTTGATGACGCAAAGAAAATAAAGGCTGCTGCAGAAAGCGCAAAAGAGGCTGTTGTAATAGGGGGCAGTTTTATAGGTATTGAGCTTGCCGCAGCGTTAAGAGAGCTGGGTCTATCAGTCAAGTTGCTGATGATGGAAAAATACCCTTGGCAAAATCTTATTCCAGAGGAAATTGGCAATTATTTTAGCAAGCTATTAGAAGAGAATGGAGTATCTATTTACCCTGAGCAGAAAGTGGTTGAATTTGTAGGAGAAAAGAGCCTGACAAGTTCAGTAAGAACTGAAAGTGGAGAAGTGTTAGAAGGAGATTTGTTCGGCGTTGGAATTGGTATCAGATTAAATACGGATTTTTTGCAAAACTCAGGTCTTAATATTAGAGAAGGTTTACTCGTAAATGAATATTTGGAAACTAATATTCCAGATATTTATGCAGCAGGTGATGTGGCGGAGTTTAATGACCTCATTTTGGGGATTACGCACCTAACTGGTCATATTGAAAGCGCTCAATTTCAAGGGCGCACTGCTGGCAGAAACATGGCAGGAACGCATGAAGCATTTTCACAAGTAACGGCTTACGACACAGAGATTTTCGGAAACATGTTAATGTTTGTTGGAGGCTTGCAATATGGTGACGAGCACATAATCAGAGGTGACACCGATGAACCAGAAGGCTCTTTTTCCTTTAAAGACGGCAAACTTGTCGGAGCATCATTAATAAAACCCGGTGGTAAAGACATCAGAGCTGTTAGGGAGCTAATAGAATTGGGTGAGAGTTCATTGGTATATTATAAAGATGTTTTTAGCGATTCCAGGGGAGACTTAATGAGCCTACTCAAAGAACTTAAGAACCCAGATTACTAAAGAATATGAATAAAGATTTTAAAAATGAGATAATACAGATTGCCAAAAATCGTCAGGACCAAGATAATTATAAGCCTCAGACGTTTCAACATAGCTCGGAAGACAAAGAATATATAGAAGTAATAGAACATTTCTTTTCAATATCCAAAGAAGCTGTCGATATCTATAACGCAAATTCTACGACCGACATACTTAATGTTTATAAACTTCCTAAAGAATTTCTGGAAATGTTTTTGGAGATTCCGGGAAGGAGAGCGGGCTTTTGTATTATTTCCCCAACTAAGCTAGTTATATTTTTTGATGAGGACCCGCGAATTATTACGGTAATTGGTAAAACTAGAAGTTTTGATAGGAACAATAATAGTTCCTCTAAGGTAAATCAGTTATTGAAGGTTTCTTTTTCTAAAAAAGACCAAGAATATCAATATAAAGACAATGCCGGGGGTGTGTTAGACCCTTACGATATAGTAGCACTCCTGATTAAGTGGGTTGTTAGCTAACCAGCATTTCCAGGTGATAGCACTAAGTGGGTAAGCAACGCAAGTATTACGATTGATGCTATTAAAATAGGCACACCTAGTATATACCAGAATGCTTCTTTCTCGTGTGGTTCTAGCTCTAGCGGTGATTTTTTCTGTTCTTCGCTCATAGTGGCAGAAATTATAACAACTCATCATATTTTGTAAAGGATTTTGTGGTAAATTTGCAAATATCCCTGTATTTGTTACTTTATATGGTGTGATTGAGTACATAAATCCATTCTTCAGGCCCCCAAGCGAGGCCAAAAGTTTTATTCTTCAGGCAACAATCGGATGCTCACATAACAGCTGTACATATTGCGCTATGTACCGTAAGGAAGAGCAGAAGTTCCGCGTCCGCCCGATGGATGAGATCAAATCAATAATAGATACAGCGACTGAAGCAGCGCTAATAGATGACAGAGTGTTCATCGCTGACGGAAATGCGCTGGTTTTATCTAAGAGCAAGTTAATTGAGATATTGGATTACCTAAAGGATAAGAACCCAGGCATTGAAAGGATTCGGATGTACGCAAATGTCGGTGACATATTGCGACAGGGAGTTCCAAACTTAAAAGAATTAAAAGACCATGGTCTAGATATGGTGTATATAGGCTTTGAAAGTGGTGATGACATAGTGCTCGAAAGAATTAAGAAGGGCGCAAATCATGAAGAAACTGTTAGAGCGTCTAAAATGCTAAAGGAAGCAGGGATTATGAACTCAGCAATGGTGCTGCTCGGCATGGGCGGAACTGACAGGAGCCTTGAGCATGCAGAGGCCACAGGCAAATTGCTAACCGGAGCTGATCCTGAATACGTAGGCGCGCTTTCCCTTCAGGTACGACCGGGCGCTCCGCTATATGAGGAGATGCAGCGCGGCGAATTTGAGCTTCCGAACAAATTTCAGATCATAAAAGAGCTTGAAGTTCTAGTAGATAATACTGAACTCACAGACGGACATTTCTTCTCCAATCACATTTCAAACTATCTGCCGATTAAAGCTAAATTTCCAGAGGACAAAGAGGAAGTTCTTTCACAAATTAGGGCCGTTCTAAATAGTGGAGATGAATCATTGCTTAGACCTGATTATTATAGAGACGTTATAAATCAATATTAAAAATTCATTAAAGGAGTGGTTAAATGTCTAGAATAGCAACTATTTCACCAGTTTGGGGATGCAGTGTTGACGATTTACGAGCGCTTGCGAGGTTAGCCGAAGGGGCAGGGTTTGAAGCTATCCTTTCACCTGAGGTTCCACCGTTTAGCGCACTAACAAATGCACAGGTTTTTGCCGAAGCTACTTCAAATATTAAAGTAGGAACGTGGATTACTAATATTTATATGCGCCAAGCCGTCATGGCAGCAGCTGAAGCCCTTACAATCCAGGAAATCACTGGCGGCAAGATGATGCTTGGGCTTGGAGTTAGTCACAAGCCGGTAAACGCGCGTTATGAAATTGAAATGGGTGACCCCGTTGATACTATGAGGGATTATGTCGGGCAGGTAAAAGCTTTTATGGATGGTACAGCCCCACAGTTAACACTAAAGCGTGATCTTCCTAAAGTACCCGTATATATTGCGGGTTTAACGAAAGGAGCCGCTAATCTTGCGGGAGAAGTAGCTGATGGACTTATGCCCTATATGGCAACGGTTGAATACGTGACCGAATTAAGAGGATATGTTGAAGAAGGCGCAAAAGCCGCTGGGCGTGATCCGTCTGAGGTAGATATTACCCTCGGCATTCCTTCAATCGTATCAGACGATCTTGAGCTTGCTCAGAAAGCAGGAATAAGAGGGTTCTCTCCATATTTAAACTTCCCGTTCTATCAGAGGCTTATGATTAATAATGGATACGAAGAAGCAATTGATAAGGTAAGGGCAGGGGAGAAGCCTGCCGATGTATTTACACCGGAGATGCTGGATGCTGTTGCGCTTGTAGGGCCAGCAGACCGCTGCCGCGCCAAGCTTGATGAGTTCAGAGACGCAGGTGTTGATCTCCCGATTATTGTTCCCGGAGCCGCAGGAAAGCAGAGTAATGTAGAAGTTATGGAACACACAGTAGCTGCTTATTCGGGATAATCTTTAAAGAAATAAAACTTAAAATATAAACAACCCGTTCTAACTTATGCACAAATAAGGTAGAGCGGGTTTTCTTTTTCTGTTATGTTATAAACATCTCATATCGGAGGGATATATTCCTATGAAGATGGCGACTCTTGAAGGATCTCGAAAAACTATAGATGATGCTTTGATCAAAGCATTTAAAAATAGTATTCAGTGCGAAGTTCTAAGCGAGGGTGAATCCGATTACGATGAGGCTAGAGTAATTTATAACGGGATGTTCAATATAAAGCCTGCCTTAATAGTGCGCACGATCACAGTGGATGATGTAGTAAAAACCGTGAATTTCGCACGCGATAATAACATCCTCCTGGCTGTAAAAGGAGGAGGTCACAGTGTTGCCGGCAAATGCCTTTCCGAGGGCGGCATTACAATTGACTTAAGACCTATGAATGATGTTCAAGTTGATCCGGAAGCTAGAACAGCGCGTGTAGGAGGAGGCACTCTTTTGGGAGAGATGGATAAAGCCACTCAGGAATATGGATTGGCGGCTCCTGGAGGGATTGTATCAGACACTGGTGTCGCCGGCCTTACACTCGGCGCCGGTTTTGGATGGCTAAGAGGTAAATACGGCTTTAGCATAGATAACCTTCTTTCTGTGGATATAGTTACCGCTGATGGACAATTTCGTCATGCTAGTGTAAGTGAGAATGAGGATCTGTTTTGGGCTGTACGAGGAGGGAGCGGAAATTTCGGCGTCGTGACTACATTTGAATTTCGTCTTCATCCGGTAGGTCCTGAGCTTATGTTCTGTGGCCCTATGTACCCGGCTGAGAATGCGAAGAGTATTATTGCCCAATGGCGGGATTTTGTGACTCAAGCACCTGATGAATTTTCAAGCTTGCTTATAATGATGACGGTGCCTGAGTTTGATATCTTCCCCGAAGAGATACAAGGCAAGGACGCAATTATGTTGGCTGGTGTTCACTGCGGAACTGTTGAGGAAGGGGGGCGTTTCATAAAACCGCTTAGGGAAATGGGGGAACTTCTTTTCGATTTGAGCGGGCCTAAAAAATACACCGAAATACAGAGCATGTTCGACTCACCTCTACCTCAGGGGTCTATGATCTGCTATTTCACATCACTATATTTAGAAACTTTTAACGATGAAGCGGTAGACACGTTAATTAAGTCCTTTGATGAGCGTCCTGCCAAACTTATCCCCTTTTTAGTCGAGGATCTAAGGGGCGCCAGTATGAGGGTTCCGGCGGATAAAACGGCTTTTGGCGACAGGAGCGCGCCCTATAGGGTAGAGCTCAACTCCGCATGGCTTGATCCTAAGGAATCAGATTCTAATATTGTATGGACTAGGGAAAATATGGATAAGTTTAAATCTTTCTCGTCAGGCAGAACTTATCTTAACCACTCGGGGTTAAATGAAGAAGGAGAGGAACTAGTAAAACGCGCCTATGGAGTTAACTACGAGCGTCTCAGGCAAATAAAGAAAAAATATGATCCGGGGAACCTTTTCCGCCTTAACCAGAATATTTCACCTGCCTAATGCTCTATAAATTCCATTAGAACATAGAACTGGTTTTTCATCTAATTATATTGATAGTTATGCAATAATTAGATTTTTTACTTTTACTAACTTGTATTCTTTGTTATTCAACCTTGAGTGTTTTTAGACGATTGATTGCCGCTGCTAGCTCAAGCTTTCTAAACTCTGCATAGTTGCCTGATAACTTCGGGTTTAAAACGTCCAGCCCGACGCGTCCTATGTCCAGCATCACGAGGCTGCATACTTGTCTGAAAGATTTTTTACCGTCCATGTATTTTTTTGCATACTCTACTGCCTCAGAAATAGCATGTTTCTGACTATCAGAAACTATATGTTCAATTGAGGATAGATCTATCTCAGAAGAGTCTATACTCTCTTCAAGTGGGATCCTCTCGGCTATCGGTCCAATTGCGCTATCAAATAAATTATTTATTGATCTGTCTTTAGCTTCCAAAGCCATATCTAATGCTTTGTTATGATTGATTTGGATAACATAGTTTGCAATATCATAGTATTTGTCCAATTCTACTGCAGCTATAATGCTTGAGACCATATATTCATTGAAAAGTCCTGCAGCTTTCTCAATATATGTATCAGTGTTATCATCAAGTAGTAGAACATCGGCTCCCACCTCTACTGCTTCAACTATATTTGCTGCCCTTGAAGTGGCAAAATCTGCATTTTCGGTAGAAAAAGATATGCTGTCTTCGATATTACTGCAAAATGCCGAGATATTTACGCTCTTAACATTTCTTCCAATCTCTGCTCCTATTTTTACAGAATTTGGATTGCTGACAACATACTCTCTTCCATCCCCCGGGATATGATTATATATGCCCTCTGCAATAGCATTTAGAAGAGTTGATCTAGCATTAGAATCAGATCCCAGGATAAAAGTAATTCCTCTTGGAATACCGAGTCCTGTGATTTGACCCATATTTGGAAGCTCTACATCCATTTTGAGATTATTGGGAGAGATAAACGGTATAGCTCTATCACTTTCCATAGGAAGTGAACTGTTGTCTGATCTTCTAGGCAGTATGCTACCTTCTGCAACAAAAGCGATAAGACGGAGATTCTCGAGTTCATTTCTTAAGAAATCGGCATCTTCATAAGTTTTAATATGCTGGTACAGCGCTTCTTTGTCTAAGTTTTCAAAAAGTAGCGAGTTACTAATTATCTTGCGGAGTTTGTTAAAAATAATATCTTCTGCTAAGTCTCCTTCGACATTATTACCTGAGCATGGAAGCCTCAGAGTGAATCTAATTTCTACATAAGATTGGTCAATAAAGGCTGTAGAACGTTCTAAAATTTCCTGTCCAGGATTTTCAATAGAAATGGGCCCACTTTCTTTTAAGTCTATATCAGCTTCGCAATAGGTTTGTATTGATTCATAGAACTTTCGTGTTATAAAATCTCTGAGAGCTACCTCTCGAGATCTATTAGAATAAGTATCGTCTGGAAATAACGCTACACTTTGAGCAATTTTAACTCGCATGTTACTCGGAGATGAAAACGCGTCTTCTTGCACATGATCTACATATAATATGTAATCATTAAAAAGAAATTCCCCTTTAATTGACTTATAGGACTCATAACTCTCTCCATTAATGTCTTGTAATATGTTTTTTAGCTCGAAATGTGCTTTCATTATTAGAATTCTGTTCTTATTATTATGTTTATAGTTATTATCCTGTTTGTAGGGAACTATAAAAGTAGAATTTGTAGTATTCAAATTCTTTGTCATAGGTGCTGAATATTAGATTAGATTCAAACCCGAAATTAAATATTTTCTATAAATTAAAAAAAGCAGTAGTAATTAATAAAAAAGTATTATAGAGTGGATTTGTCATGAATTAAATTGTCATATAAAGGAGAATAACTATAATGGCAAGGATACAAAATCTGTTAACTGTTTTTGTTTTATCATTGGTCTTGTTTTTTGCATACACCTTTAGTCTTTCACCCTTGATTAGCTTCTCAACATTTGCCCAAGATGATCAATATTACGAAGATGTAGAAGAGAACACTAATCTTCCAGATTACGAGGACCCAGATAGCTATCAAGATTTCCCCGATAACGAAGATCAAAACCCCGATCCTGAGTTTATGGAGGAAGTGGAGCCTGGAGAATACGATCAGTCTGACGACGTTACAGAACTGAATGAAAATAATTACTGATTAATTTGCTTGAACTAATTTGAAATTGTTATAGAATTCAGTCAATAAATATTGTAGATTCATTATGGGTGGTTTATATGACCCGGTTGGATGTATTAAGTTCTAGTATGAAAAACTTTAAGGAGGTATTGGTTATATGTTTAGAAGCTTCATATTATTTGCTGGACTAGTTCTAGCTCTAGGTTTAGCAGGATGTCCTCAGCAGGCAGATGACCCTGGTGCTGAAGTTGATGTTGTTGAAGAAGAGGTTGTAGAATCTGTAGATGATACAGCAAGCGATGCTTCAGATGCTGCAAGTGACGCTGCTGATTCCGCTTCAGACGCTGCAAGTGACGCTGCTGATTCTGCTTCAGACGCTGCAAGTGATGCTGCTGATTCCGCTTCAGACGCTGCAGATGACGCTATGGATAAAGCAAAAGATAGTACTAACTATTAAGTAAAAAAGATTATAATTGACAAGGGAAGGGGGATGCGTATTATCCCCCTTATTTTGTAATTATTTAAATTGCGGCACCCGGAATATTTAAAATTTGGAACGGAACACAAAGTTATTTCTATCTTATTTACATATGCTTGTCGTGCTATGTATCTAGTATGCTCTCCTTTAATCATTAACTACTATAAGCACATATCTATTCACAAAAATAATCTATAAATCATAGAAGAGAACAAATTCATTCTTGTATCCACTTTCTATCGAAGATACAATAATATCTTATGAAATCATTTGAAGATTCTATGAAGGAATTAAGAGAGATTGTGGATAAACTCCAAAGCGGAAACCTTCCTTTGGAAGAATCCATAAAGCTTTTTCAAGAAGGTACTAAATTAATAGCTTTTTCTCATAAAAAACTCGATGAGATACAGAAAAAAGTAAAGATTCTTGTAGAAGATGAAAATGGGAAACTCACAACTAAAGACTTTGATACTGAAGATTAATCATTATGGGATTTAATATTAAGAGCTATCTGGCCGCAAAAAGGGAACTGATTGATAGGAAATTAGACTCTCTTCTTAAGTACTCCCCAAAATCCCTGACAACTCTTGATGAATCTATTAGATATAGCTCACTATCCGGCGGTAAAAGACTAAGACCTATATTGATGATTGCTTCTAATGAAGCTTTTGGCGGTAATGAAGAGACCGTGCTCCCCATAGCATGTGCACTGGAGATGATCCACACGTACTCTCTAATTCACGATGATCTTCCTTGTATGGATGATGACTCACTGAGAAGAGGTGTTCCAACTAACCATAATGTGTATGGCGAAGCAGTAGCGGTTTTAACAGGTGACGCACTATTAACTGATGCATTTAACATTATGGTTA
Source organism: Thermodesulfobacteriota bacterium (assembly GCA_021604765.1). Taxonomy (GTDB): domain Bacteria; phylum Desulfobacterota_D; class UBA1144; order Nemesobacterales; family UBA2774; genus CR02bin9. Next base: position 66,795 of record BQJP01000004.1, on the reverse strand, counting down.
CAGAAGGCTTAAACTGTGGACTACGCCCTAAAGTTCTTGTAGAGATAATTGCTGACATATCTCAAGCTGCTGGTTCAAGTGGCATGATAAGAGGACAAGCAATTGACTTGGCTTTGGAAGGCATAACTGATGTCTTGATAGACCAGGTAGATAAAATGCATTCACTCAAAACAGGAGCTTTAATAGAGGTTGCAATCACGATAGGAGCTAAGATTGGTGGGGCAAACGATAAGGAGATTAAGAAATTATCAACTTATGCAAAAGCTCTGGGACTCGCGTTTCAAATAGTTGACGATATCTTAGACATTGAGGGAGGAAAGCAGTTAGGAAAAGAAGTTGGGGCAGACGCAAGGAACAAAAAAACCACCTATCCTGAGCTTGTAGGTTCTAAGAAATCAAAAAAGAGAGCGGAAGACCTTACAAAAAAAGCATTGAAGTCTCTTAAAGATTTTGATGATAAAGCAACTCCGCTTAGAGAAATAGCTCTCTACCTAGCAAATAGAAATTTCTAATCTCAAACAATTTCTAGAATGTTACTATGGGAAAATCCACAAACAAACAAAGACTGGATCTTTTATTGGTAGAGCGAAACTTGGCAACATCCAGGAGCCAGGCGCAAGCTCTCATCATGGAGGGAGTGGTTTTTGCTAATGGACAAAAAGTAGATAAAGCAGGAACACTTTTAAAAACCGACATAGAAATCTTAGTTAAGAGTTCATCTTTAAAGTATGTAGGTAGGGGAGGTTTAAAACTTGAAAGTGCGCTCGAGAATTTTGAAGTTGATGTTAATGGTTATGTAGCACTCGATATAGGGGCCTCTACAGGTGGTTTTACTGACTGCCTTTTGCAAAGTGGAGCATCTAAAGTTTATGCGGTCGATGTGGGGTACGGTCAGCTGGATTGGAAGTTAAGAAATGATTCTAGAGTTATAGTTATGGAAAAAATAAATGCTCGGCATCTAGTAGAAGGTGATATTCCGGAGAAAGTGGATATCGTTGTAATGGATGCTTCCTTTATATCACTTACTAAGATCATTGCTCCCTCTATTCTCTTCTTAAAATCCGGTGGTTTATTGATAGCGTTAATAAAACCTCAGTTTGAAGTCGGCAAAGGTGAGGTTGGAAAGGGAGGTATTGTGAGAGATGAAAATAAGCACAAAGAGGTTGTTCAAAAGATAAATCAACATTTGGAAAAATTAGGTTTCAAAATAAAAGGGATAATACCCTCACCAATTCTTGGAGCAGAAGGTAATAAGGAGTTTTTAATTGCAGCAACTAAGGATTAAATTGCCTGCATATCATTTGACAAACCCCTAATTCCCTGCAAACTATAGCAAATTATTTCCCCGGAGGAATATTAATTAATGGCCGAAAGAATTAAATCTGGAATTAAAAGACATCGTCAGAGTCTTAAGAAAAGAGAGAGAAATACTGTAATTAAATCTGATCTTAAGACGCAACTTAAAAAGTTTGAAGAAGTGCTTGAGAGTAAAGACGCAAACTCAGCGCAGCAGGTACTTAGAGATACTGAAGCTAAATTAAGAAAAGCAGCATCAAAGGGCGCAATTAAGAAAGAAACCGCCTCAAGAAAAGTTTCAAGGATTTCTAAAAGAGTAGCTGCTCTTTCATCTTAAGAGATAATCCCTATATAGTTTTTATTTGCCTTGGTTGCAGAGTTCTGTCATGAGCTTCGTTAGATGGAAATTTCGAGGGACATAACTCATCTTTAACTTCTTATCACACTCCAATAATAACTTCATTATTTTGGAAATGTTTTGATAGCTATACTTTTTTAAGTCCTGGCTGAGATAGTAGTATGCGCCGGGTGACATCTTTAATTCTTTTATGATCTCTTCCTTTGGAGTTTTATTGTCTGCCAGTTCTTTTGCTTTCCATATGAGCCTAAACCGCCAAATTAGCCTACTGAGTACCGATAGAGGTTCTTCACCTTGCTCTTCGAGATCTAAAAGCGCTTTCTGGGCTTCTCTTTTATTTTTCTTGGATATTGCATTGATTAAAGCAAATACATCTCCAAATTGAGCTTTTCTTGTATGTTTCTCAATGTCTTCTATTTCAATAGTGGTGCCCTCTGAGCGGTAAAGTGAAAGTTTTACAAGTTCGTTGTGAAGTTCTTTTAAGTCTTCTCCAACTAGAGATATTAATGTCTGAGTTGCTTTAATTGATATTGTGAGACCTAGTTTTTGTGCCTCATCCCTTACCAGTGAGATCGTATTGTCTTTGCCAACAGTAAAATTAAACTTTTGTACTTTCTTTGATTTAATCTTGGGCGCTTTTCCTTCTGAAAAAATCAATACTATTGATGCACAAGGGGATGGTGATTCAAAATATGGTTCCAGTATAGCTAGTTCTTTGGCTTTTAATTTATGTGCATTTCTAACAATAACTACTTTTTTGCTGCTAAACATCGGCATGGTAGAAGCATTTTCCAGTATTTCTTCGCCAGTTACAGCTTCTCCATGGAAAACTATATAGTTCATCTCATCTTGAGTTCCAAGCAAGTTGGTTTTTAACTCACTCAGCGCTTTGTCGATAAGATGAGATTGATCTCCTGTAAATATATAAACAGGAGATATCTTTTCACTTCTAATATTCTCAACAAATTTGTCATATCCTGATTTCGGTGAGTTCTTTCGATTCATTTTTTCTGTTCTAGGAGTGTCTTGAATAAAAATTCTAACTATGAAAATTATATTCAGGTAGTTTAAATTAAGCAAACAAAATTTAGGAATACATCTTGAAATTGACTAGTATATAAATAAAATGAGCGATACAATTAAAAAATCAGTTCTTTATATAAACTTAAGCCAAATAGGGTACAGGGAAGCGCTTGAGGTTCAAGAAGGTGCTTTTCAAAGAGTGAGAGAATCTAACTCAAGAACCTCAGGGTACTTATATCTTTTAGAACACTACCCGGTAATAACTAATGGCAGGTTCGGAAAAGATGATAACTATGTCTTGCCAGTGAGTAAGATCGAGGAAATGGGGGTTGAAGTCTTTAATACAGACAGGGGAGGGGATCTAACCTACCATGGACCAGGTCAGCTTGTTTCATATCCTATCATAGATCTTAGAACATTTAATCTTGGAGTTAAAGCATATATAAATTCCTTAGAACAAGTCATTATCAACCTTTTAGCCGATTTTGAGATTGTTGCCTATAGAAGAGACGAATATCCGGGAGTATGGACAAATGAGCAAAAAATAGCATCAATTGGAGTTGCGGTTAAAAGTGGCATAACTATGCATGGTTCTGCTCTTAATGTGAGTACGGATCTGGATGCTTTCTCAATGATCGTTCCTTGTGGTATCTCTGATGTCCAGGTGACTTCTATGGAAAAGACCCTAGGTGCAAAAGTAAGTATGCAAGATGTGTCTAAAAGTTTTATCAATCAATTCGGCGAGATTTTTAATACGGTAATAATATAAAAAAACGGTCCATGTAGGAGTTGCCTAACACAGACCGCCCATATTTTATAAAAATTTATAAAACCTAAGATGCTATTTCTAAAGCATTGAAGAAGTAATTTATCTCAGTGTCGGCTGATTCAGGAGAATCAGATCCATGTACGGTGTTTTCTTCAATATTTGTAGCAAAATCTTTCCTGATGGTTCCCTCTGCAGCTTCTTCAGGATTAGTTGCTCCCATAATCTCCCGATTTTTAGCGATAGCGTTCTCACCTTCAAGAACAAGAATTACTACTGGTCCTCTAGACATAAAATCTGTAAGCGATCCAAAGAATGGCCTTTCCTTGTGAACTGAGTAAAACCCCTCAGCACCAGATTTAGTAAGATGTATTCTTTTGAGCGCAACAACTCTTAATCCGTTTTTCTCAAATCTAGAAATAACTTCCCCGATAACGTTCTTTTCAACTCCGTCGGGTTTAATAATAGATAATGTGCGTTCCAATTTTAATCCTCCGATATAATTTTTTTCCTTAATTTTTTCCGTATTCTGGGTTTTGTCAAATTAGTTTCTAATGTCACATCTGAAAGTTTGTCAGAATTATCTCTTTTTGATTTATCTACATTACCTACTGCGCCCATAATTCCCAATAATAAAGCAAAATATGCAGCATTTGAAGGTATGTGAAGGTTGAAATCAGTCAAACTATGAATAAGTATTGCCACTACTCCGGCCATTGCTCCAAGGCCCATATAAAATCTTAGATTTTCACCTGATATATATAGTTCCTTGATTCTATTGTATGAGGACCTGAAAAATAGCAGTAATGATGTTAATAGAAAAAGTGTTGCTGGTATTCCGGTTTCAATAATCATTTGAAGGTAATCATTGTGTGCATAGACAAATTCTACAGGGTTTTCAATTGATTTGTTGTAGAGCAAATATATATAGCTGAAGGTTCCTAAACCTGTCCCGAATACCGGAAAATCGCGCACTGCACTTAACATATCAGCCCAAACAATGACTCTGTCAGGAGTGTCGTCTTTAAGAGAGACAAATCTTTCAAAAGCCGGATATAGGCCTATTGCTAGACCGTATAATAAAACAATTCCAATTATAAAGAAGATAATCCATAAATTACCCTTTTTTTGTTTAGTAATGCTTGAATGAACTAGCCAAAAGAATATTAATGATAAGAAGGCTGCTATTATGCCCATTCTTGATAATGAAAAGATTAACGCTAAAAACATTAGGCCTAAAATAAATAAGAGAAGGACCTGCTTTGAGAAATTATCTGATGATGTAATGTTTTTTAAATAAGATCTGTTGTTGTTCCAAGTAAAAAGGGAAAGTGTATAACCTAGAATCAGAGGTATTGTCATTTCCATTAACCCTGCATAATTGTTCCTATTAATGAAAGTTCCTGTTGCCATGTTCTTGTAAAACAGATCGGTTACGCCAGAATCGCTAAGATATTGATATAAACCATACGATGCTTCAAACATTGATAGAATAAATATAGGAATTAATAATAAACGAAGTCTAAGATCAGTGTTGAACATTCTAGAAACTACCAATCCCAATGAAACATATGATACTAATAAAACAAGACTCATCCAGGTGGTATGAGGGGACAAGCTTATAGTATAAAAAGATTTCCAATCCGCCAGTTCTAATTCTTGGAGAAGATTCTGACTTGTTACCCAGATTTCATAACTACTGTTGGATAACAAAGAAAGCACGCTTGTCGGCAAGGGAATAATTTGAACAAGACATAAAACTATAAATATTAGGAAGAAAATGGTTTGATATTTATGGGAAAAATGAAGAAATGTTTTTTTGCTTCTATATAAATAGATAGCGTAAACCAGCAATATTATGTATGCCTGTAGCTGAAGAATTAACTTTCCTCCCGCTGTCACACTTCCATAGGGCAGTGGGGATGTTAAAAGTATCGAGAAGATGAAAAAGTAAATTATGTTAAATGAAGAAAAAAACGACAATATTTCCCCCTTTAAGGCAAACTTTTTAAGAATCTATGTAAAATGTTATTATAATAGAAACCTATAATTTAAATATTAAAAATAACCGCAGCTTAAAAATTACACAAATCTCCGATATTACTTGACATTAAGTAAAATAAGGAAGATAATTGTTATGTAGAATAATAAATTTATATAGGCAAGCAGCTAATTATGCAATTAATTATTCGACAATCAAGATCTAGTCATTATTTTAATAAGTTTTGAAATGTTTTTCAGCCTAGTAGCGAAGTGTTTTTAGTACTGATTAAATAGTAGATTCAAGAGAATATTAATGGTATCATTAATACAATCTATAATTGATATGAAAAACGAAGAACTAAAAAGATACACAAATAGGGGACCTAGATGATGATCAAAGTTCGCATATCCGCAATATTGATAGCTTTTTTATTCTTGTTCAATCTCCAGATATCACATGCTGGTAATGTTATCGGCAAGGTGATGGTTTATTCTCCATCCAATTCAAATGCTGATGTCTATCCCTTGGTAGCAGGCAATAAAACCATGTATGGCAATAAAGCAGTGATTAAGTTGCCTGGAGCTAGCGTGCTTGCCGATAAAGGCTCGGTAATAGAAGTAGTAGAAAGCGACAATGTAATTAAATTTATTGTAGAAAAAGGTGATGTGTCATTTAGGATTCAACCTGACATATTTAGAGCCTATTTTATAACACCTCACGGAGAAATAAAAAGCCCTAAAGTTATTACTGCAAATACATCTTACGTAATAGGTACAATCAGCGTTAAAGATACAACATTAATAAGAGTAGATGAAGGAGTTTTAGAAGCTAGTACGAGCAATGGAACTACAAATATAAAGCAAGGAGAGGCAATAGTTCTTGCGCAGTCCGATATAGGTCAGTCTGATATAGAGTCTGATATACCAAACTCTTCTGATCAGGATGTTGATGATTCATTGCAGAAAACTTTTGATAGTGAAACCCCTACCAATGTAATGCCAGATGAATTAGTTCAGGCTTCTTCTAAGCTACCTGTTGGTTTGCTAGAGCTTCTATCCTCAGTAGGTGAGCATGCTACAGCAGATACGGAGTTATTACCAGAGGGCACAGTAACTCTTTCAAATAGTGACGAAAATATAAATGCAAAGGTAGTTGATTATGCTTTGCGAACATCTAATAAGCCAATTGCTAAAGGCGCACCTGTAAAAGTGGTATGTATATCCGCAAATGAGAATAGTGGAACTGAAGTATTAGTTAGACCACTGGACAATTTATATCCGCAAACAGTAGAGCAGAAATCACTGATTGAAACTTCTGTAATAGCCCAAGACAATTTAGCGCCAGAAGGTATGTCAAGGTTTGCAGAAACTGAAGCCGGTAGAAGTAATAGCGGTTGGAGGACTGTAGTTATAGATAAGAATATGCAGCCTGATTTCGAAGCGGCTTCACATATTACAAGAGGTACCGAACTTAATGTTGTCTGTGTAAGATCTACTCTTGTTTTACAACCTGTAGGAGTAGTTAATGAAAAATACGTAAATTTAGTCGGTAATACTGTAACTGTTAACAGCCCTATGCAGCCTACTGGTAAAGTTTCAATAACTAACGCTGATAGCCAGGTAATGCAAGCGATTTTAGTTGATTTGAACTTGCAGGGTATCCAAGGTGCAAATATCCCAGTGGGTACAGAACTTGTTATCGTTGGAGTTAAAGAAACGGAGCAGGGTCCTGTGGTTTTAGTACAGGAAAAATTTACAGTGCTTGAAGAACTTCAATTAGCAGCAGGCGAAAAGGTCACTTCCACTACTGAGCTCAGCGAATTTGGAATAGTAGAGCTCAAGGGTGCTGAATGGTATGGTGAGGTTGTTGGTGCTGGATTTGAACCTCTTCCCGGTCCTTTCCCTGCGGGTACTGTTTTTACAGTAGTAAGTGTTAATACCACGTTATTAGTTAATACTCCTGCCGCTCTCGTAGCGATGTTCTCTCCAGCTATTGCTGCTGCTGGTGCTGGTGTTCCTGTAGTTGCTGGAGTTGTAGGTGCAGGAGCTGCTTTTGGTACAGTAGGAACTGCTACATTTGTAACGCTCATAGCTAATGATAATGGCGGTGATTCTTCAGCTTCACCATCGGAACCCTAAACTTTAAGTAGTTGCCCATATTATTATATGTAAAATTGATTTAATAAGGATAAAGCATATTGTTAGTTCATGCGATATTGAATTTAAGGATTACATCATTACGAGCAATCCTAATAGTTGCTATTTTACTATCCGCTAGTTGTTTTGGCGGAGGTAATCAAGCTCCTACTTATATTCCCCCATCTCCAGAGCAAATAAAAGCCAAACAAGAAAGAAAGCAGTTAAATTCTCAAATTTTATTTAGTTCTGTCTCTTCAGGTTCTAATAGCAAAGATTATCTAATTGGTCCAACTGATTTGTTGGAAGTGGATGTTTATGAATCGGAAAAACTTTCAGATGAAGTAAGGGTTAGTTCTAGAGGATTTGTCACTCTTCCGCTTGTTGGAAATATCCAGGTGGACGGTCTTACGGCTAGAGAACTTGAGGAAAAATATGAAGGCCTTCTAAAAAGTGAAGGATATATAAGAAACCCTCATGTCAGCATTAGTATTGTTGAGTATAGAAGTAAAGTTGTTGATGTTATGGGTCTCGTCAATGAACCCGGTGAGCACGAGTTAATCGGAAGACAAACCATACTAGACGCTTTAGCAGATGCTAAAGGATTGACTGATAATGCAGGAAATACAATATACTTAAGCAGAACTAACACTAATGGATCAAAAGAATCGTACATAATCGACATTGATCAGTTATTAAAAGAAAGTGGTGATCCACAACTTAACATGGTTGTTCAACCTGGAGATATAATTTTTGTTCCTGAGGCGGGCAACGTGTATGTGGAAGGCGCTGTAAAGAGTGCAGGTTCTTACTCAATTGAAAATGGTAGCGCTACTGTTAGTCAAATGATTTCTAAGGCTGGGGGAATAGCTAGTTATGCGGACCAGGATGAAGTAAAGCTTATTCGTTACCATTCTGATGGACAAAGACAAATAACAGATTTAGACCTAGAAAGTATTAGAAATGGAGCTATTGCTGATCCCGTTGTACAAGATGGGGACGCCATAATCGTTGGAACTGATGGAACAAAGAAATTCTTTGAAAGTTTTAGATTGAACTTAGGTTATGGTTTAGTTGGCGTAGGATATGATCCACCAGACAGCTAAATAGCAAGTTGGAGTAATTTTTTGAGTGAAGAGAAAAAGCAAAGTTTAGTTAAATATCAGAATAGGGGTCTTAGAAAAAGTTCCAACAGGAGCCTCACTCCTTATGACAATAATTATCAGCAATATGAAATAAATATAGATGAAGATGTCAATTTAAGAGATTATATTGATATCCTTCTCAGAAGAAAGTGGATAATTATTAGCTGCCTTCTTATTTCTATCATTACAGTGGCGATATCTTCATTAATGATGGAAAAAACATATCTTGCAAGAACAAATATAGAGATTGTTCCATTCCACGAGAAAATAACAGATTTTGCTGCTGAAGATGAGAGAAGGTACTTATCTTATAACTGGGATGATACAAGAAAATTTTACGAAACACAGTATAAAGTCTTAAGTAGTCAAGCACTAGGTGCCATCATCTATGATCAATTAAAGACAGATCCCTTTTTTACGGAAGAAGATGATGAAGAGAGCTCTAATAAGGGCTTCTTTCAAGTACTTACAGGTTCACTAAAGAGTCTTTGGCCCTCCGGTAATAATAATGATAAAGAAGTAGCTCAAGAAGCTCTTGATCCTGAGATCATTGAAGCTCAACAGGAAAAGCAAAAGAGCCTTCTGGTGAGGGCATTTATGTCTGGTTACAGTGTTGTTCCAGATAGAAAGTCCAGGCTTGTAGAAATTACCTATGAAAGCACAGATCCCAGATTTTCAGCAAAAGCAGTTAATACCTTGGTACAAAAGTATCAAGAGTGGAACATAATAAAGAAAAGAGAAGGAGCAGAAGTAGCTGGGGAATTTTTGCAGGTTCAGCTTGATGAAGCTAAAGCTCAACTTGAGAGGTCTGAGCAGGAATTAGTCGATTTTGCCAGAAAAGTTGACATTGTTTCTCTTGAAGATGAGCAAAATATTTTAATTGTTCAGCTTGAAGAAATAAACCGGGTACTGGCAAAAACCGAGACGGATAGACTCACAAAAGAAGCGCTCTTTAAGGAAGTGGAAGAAGGAAATTATGAGTCCTTGCCTAAAATCGTGGATGACAATGCTATTCTTGAGCTTCAGGCATCACACACTGACCTGAAAGCTGAATATGAGAACAAAGCTGTGGTTTTTGGACCTAATTTCCCTGAAATGAAACAACTCCAGGCACAGCTAGATAAAATAGATTCAGAAATTCAAAAAAGAATTGAGGGTATAGCTGGCAGCATTAAAAAAGATTATCAAGCAACTTTAAGGACAGAAGAACTACTTAAGAAAAGGGCAAAAGAACAAAATGTGCTGGTGACTGATCTTAATGAAAAGGCATCAAAATATAGAATCTTAGAAAACGAAGTACAGAGCAGTAGAGACTTCCACGATGAAATTTTATCAAGATTTAAGCAGATGAAAATCACAAGCGCAGTTCAACCAAGTAATGTGAAGTTAATAGACAAAGCAACTATTCCACTAAGAGCGTATAAGCCTAAAATTATTCTTAATCTTATATACTCATTCATTTTTGGATTTATGGTTGGATGTTTTCTGGCATTTGCAGTTGAACACCTGGACAGCACAATTAGAGATGAAGAAGAAGTTAAGAGACGCTATGCTGTTCCGTTTTTGGGGTCAATACCACTTATGTCGGACGACGGGAGTGTCTTGGATAGTATTGAGACAGCGGTTATCGCAAACCCCAAGTCCTTAGTGGCAGAAGCGTTTCGAGTAGTAAGAACATCTATTCTGTACTCTTCTCCTGATCACCCTCCAAATATTATTCTTGTAACTAGCACTCAACCCCTTGAGGGTAAAACCACTGCAGCCAGTAATTTGGCACTTTCAATGGTTCAAGCCGGTAACAAAGTATTAGTTATTGATGCGGATCTTCGTAAACCTAGGATGCATAAAATATTTCTTAATAATGGCATCGGTGGAGGATTAAGCGCTTATTTAGTTGGCCAGATTGATAGAGAATCTCTAATTCTTAATACAGATACCGAAAATTTTGATATTATTCCCTCAGGTCCTATTCCTCCCAATCCAGTAGAGTTAATTAGCTCCAAAAAAATGAGAGAGTTGTTAGAATCTGTCTATGAAACATACGATGCTGTGATAATGGATGGTCCACCGATTGCAAACTTTGCAGATTCGAGGCTTTTATCAAGATTAGCAGAGGGTGTGGTAATAGTCACAAGCATTGGAATTACGCAGAGACAATCCCTTAGAACGAGCATAGAAGAGATTAATAAAGTTGGTGGTAAAATTATTGGAACAATTGTAAATAGAGTTGAATCAAAGAGTAAATTCGGATACGGATATTATTACTACTATAGTAATGAGGATGCTTATGCACAAGAAAAAGGGCGTCTTAGTTCTCCTAGCTCTTAGTCTTTTTTTAATTGTAGAATCAGTTCGCCTTCAATTGCCTGTAGCTATGTTTGGAAACGGTGATTTAGAAAGCATGGAGATTGGTATATCCATGGCTCCTGATAATGCGGATTTAAATTTTCGTATTGGCAGAACTTATCATAACCTTATGCTAGAAGAGGAGAATAAAATTACTTCATTATTCGCAAACTCACTACAAAATAATCCTTTGCTTCCTTCATCATGGCTGGAATTAAGTGAAATATTTGTTGATACAGGTGAAAGTGACAAATCTTTGATGGCGCTAAACAGAGCACAGGAACTAGCCCCTCTTTCTATTGCAAGACTATGGCAGGGATCAATCCTGGCACTTAGACTAGGCGAAGAAAATCGTGCTTATAATAACTTCAGAATAGTGGCTACTGCTGATCCTGGTTTACGAACTACAGTCTTTGATACTATTTGGTTAGTCACAAACGATAATGATTTCATCTTAAACAATATTGTTGCTGAAGAAGCATTATTAAGCTATATGGACTACTTAGTTGCAACAAAAAGAGCAGATGCTAGTTTAGCAGTATGGGATAAAATAGAGAGTATTAACGAAATAGGTGTTAATAAAGATTTTCTAAATTATATGAACTTCTTAATAGATAATCAAAAAAGTAGACAAGCACGTGCAATATGGAGTAAAATTGTAGGTAGAAACGAAGGTGAATCTTTGGTTTGGAATGGTGGATTTGAACAGAAGCCATTAAATGCGGGATTTGATTGGAGGATAACAACCGATAATAACCCAGGGGTTTTTATGGATAGGGATTCAGAAAAAAGCGTTGAAGGAGAACTTTCTTTTAAAGTAGAGTTCGATGGTAAAAATAACAACGAATTTTATCATCTTTCTCAAATAGTCCCTGTTGAGTCAAACACAGAATATCTATTTACTGCAAAAGTTAAAACAGAAAACATTACAACACAAAACGGTATTAGTATGGAAACCCATTGTTACCCTGACTGGAAATTGATGAGCAAATCAACCAAACCGCTTACAGGGACCAATGACTGGACAAATGTTAGTATGAGGCTAGAAACACCCGAGAGTTGTAATGACCTCTTAATAAGAGTAAGAAGATTTAAAAGTGGTAATTTTGATAAATTTATATCGGGAACAGCTTGGGTAGATGATGTTAGGATAATAGATTTAGGGAACAGTTAGAACTTATGATTAATCTTGATACCAGAGAATTTGAAAAGTTAATTTCTGACTTTATTGATGCTAAAGACATTAGAAGTCTTGTCAATAAATTCTCTAAAGACAGGATCTTTTATTATTATGTCCTTAAAGATATATCAATGGGACGAAAAAGTCTTAATTATAAAATACTAAAAAAAGTAGCACGTAAGAAAAAAGTAAGTGAGAATTTTATTATAGAACAGGCAAAATCCGTACTTAGCTATATCGCGCCGTATGATGAACCAGAATTAGATAACTACTATGAAATATTGAACGTTTCACCCGATGCTTCTAATGAGATTATAAGAGAGAAGTGGATAGAGTTAATGAAATCTCATCATCCTGATAAAGTTGGAGAGGAAGGAGTAGGTAGAGCAAAGAAAATAAATGAAGCATATGAAATATTAAGCAGCCCTACAAAAAGAGTTGATTATGATACTAAATACGCACCTGATATTCCAATAATAGTTAAAGACAAAGGAACTGACAATACATCTAGGGCATTGTTATACCTAGTGCCTTTCATTCTCTTGATTGGAGCATCCTACCTATACTTGTCATCTTCAGGATTGTTGTTCCAATCGGAACTAGATAAAGAAAATTTTACAAAAAATATTCAAAATTCTAGTCTTAGCAACGTAGAGTTTAGAAGTAAAGAATTTGATTCAAATATTGGTAACTCGGATACAAATGATCTTGCGAAACAAGATCGAGATTTAAGCTATCTTGATTCGACTACGGACAGTGAAAGTATAGCGGATAAGGAATCTGAAGAAGAAAGTAGACCCGTATTTGTAAAAATTATTCAAGATGACAACTTCTCTGAAATTAATTCTCAAGTTGAAGAAATTGAGATCAAAGAAGGAAGATTTAAGCAATCCACTGATGTAGATACATTATTTAGTTCTAATCTTGCAACTCCTGTCGTTGCTGTTGATGACAGAGAGTTTCGAAACAATGAATTATCTTCAGACATGCCGGTTCCAGATGAAAATTCTCTTTATGAATTTGTATCGCAGTACGTGTCAGCTTATAAAAACAGAGATTTGCAAACTATTAGATCTCTTTTTGCACCTAACGCCAGAGAAAATGGGGTTAGTCTCTATAAAGTCTTGGATACTTACAAGGCCAATTTTTCGACACTTGATATAATCAGGTATGACATAAAGGTTAAAAGATCTAGTATCGATAATTCAGCTGGAATTGTAATGGGTGATTTTATAGTTACTTTTGAAAATCCAAGAAGCAAGCTTATAAAAAGCTCCAGAGGAAGTATTACCTGGCTGCTAAAGTGGCGAGGTCATAAGTGGGAAATAGAAGAGATAAATTATAAAATATACGATACCAACGTGATTGATTGATGATGGATAGTGCAGTTGAGCAACAAGACCTATATACTGAAGAAAGGTCTTGGTATGTTGTTTACACTATAGTAAGACATGAAAAATCAGTTAATGCTGCCCTCACTGATAAAGAAGTAGATACATTCCTGCCTATTAAAAAAACTATTAGTCGTTGGAAAGATAGAATGAAGGAAGTACATATCCCTCTTTTTCCCGGCTATTTGTTTGTAAACTCGTCATTAGAAGATAGATTGAAAATTTTGAATACACGCGGGGTAATTAAGATACTTGGAGTTAATGGGTTTCCAACCCCCGTGCCAAGTGAACAAATTGAAATTATAAAAACAATTTTAGAGAAAGATTTAAATTGTGATCCTTGGCCTTATATGACCGAGGGGAAAGAAGTGATTGTAATTAGAGGACCTTTAGAAGGAACAAGCGGTAAGATTGTAGAGCGCAGAGGAGAATGCAGATTAATTTTGTCTGTTGATCTGATCAAACGTTCTGTATCTGTTGAAGTAGATATAGATGATGTTGAACTCAACCAGTAAAAACATAAATAATTTTATAACTTTAGCTGATTGAGTTTTTTAATCGCTTATTGTAAGTGAGGTGGCGGAGCTTTAAATAAGCACCAGAAATTAAGTGTTATATTTCAATCTTCCTATTAAATACTTAAATTTCCTGGTAATGTGTCCTTACAAAAAAATAGATATCAAGGAAAGATTTATATGAATAAACCACAGAGCAATGTTAATAATGAAGATTTAACCGTTAAGCAAGGATTTTTTAGAAAACTATGGGAAGGATGGAAAAGAATAGCCCAAAAGATCGGTGACTTCAACGCCCGTGTTATTCTTACTCTTTTTTACTTCATACTACTTAGTCCATTTGCTATAATTATGAAAATCTTTACTGATCCACTTGAGATAAAAAACAAAAAACACGTCGGTTGGCATATTAAGGAAGACGATACAGAATTATCTGCTTTAGAAAAAGCTATTAGGCAATCTTAATAGGTTATTTTGAGTTCTTAAATAAGAAAATATAATGTTGAGTAAGAGGGAGTTTTAATATTATGTATATATTAGGTGTTTCATGTTACTTTCACGATGCTGCTGCAACGCTTATCAAGGATGGAGTAGTGGTAGCTGCTGCGGAAGAAGAGAGATTTAGCAGAATAAAGCATGATTTTGAGTATCCAGAAAACGCAATAAACTTTTGTCTTAATTTAGAAGGTATAGAACCACAAGATCTTGAATATGTAATGTTTTTTGAAAAGCCTTTCGTTAAATTTGAGCGATTACTTCTTACCACAATGCAGTCTTTCCCAAGATCTATGAAACTATTTAGAGAGGCAATGATTACATGGCTTGGCGATAAGTTGTGGATCAAACACCTCTTACAGAATAAATTAGGAGTTGAGAGGGATAAAATACTATTTAGTGAGCATCATCTCTCCCATGCCGCAAGTAGTTTTTATTGCTCACCCTTTAATGAAGCGGCTATTTTAACTGTTGATGGGGTTGGAGAATGGACTACCGCGACTTTAGGTGTGGGACGTGGTACAGATATAAAACTCTTAAAAGAAATTAAATTCCCACATTCGCTAGGTCTTTTGTACAGTGCATTCACTGCATTTTTAGGGTTTGAGGTCAATGAGGGAGAATACAAGGTTATGGGAATGGCTCCTTTCGGGGATCCCAAATATGTAGAAGAAGTTTATAAAGTTGTTAATGTTGATGATGAGGGCGGATTTGAGCTTGATATGGATTATTTCTCCTTTCATTATTCTTCTGATAAAACATTTACCAAAAAATTTGAAAAGATTTTTGGCGAACCAAGAGATCCTAAAGCAGAATTTTTTACGGATGCAAGTGGTTATCCTTCATATTTTGGAGAAAAGCCAGATAACTATGATGAGATAGCAAAACAAAACCAGTACTATGCTGATTTAGCCGCTAGCATACAAGTGGTTACTGAACAGATAATGGTAAAGATGGCAAATTACGCCTATAAAGAAACCGGGCTAAAGCATTTATGCATGGCTGGTGGAGTTGCACTAAACAGTGTGGCAAACAGAAAGATTTTAGCACAAACTCCTTTTGAGGAGATATATATTCAGCCAGCAGCGGGTGACGGTGGAGCATCAACTGGAGCTGCATTATATGGATATCATGCAATACTTCGGAAACCAAGAAACTTTGTTATGGAACACGCTTACTGGGGAGAAGAACATAGCCCGGCTGAAACTGAAACTTTTTTGAAAGAAAACAATATTCCTTACGAATTAATTCAGGACGATCAGAAATTACTTGAACGAGTTGCTGATAGCATCCAAAATGGCAAAGTTATAGGATGGCATCAAGGGCGCTTTGAATATGGCCCCAGAGCTTTAGGTAATAGAAGTATTCTTGCTGATCCTAGAAGTCATGAGATGAAAGACATTGTAAATGTAAAAATTAAGTTTAGAGAACCTTTCAGACCTTTTGCGCCTTCGATTCTTGTAGATAGGGCAGGGGAATATTTTGATCTTGATGAACCTGAAAGACACTACCCAGCAAGATTTATGTTGTATGTAACAAATGTCCGTGAAGATAAAAGAGAGATATTACCAGCTATTACACATGTTGATGGTACTGGTAGGCTTCAAACTGTTAGAAAGGATACAAATCCAAAATATTACAAACTGATTGAAACTTTCGGAGCTGCGACGGGAGTTCCTGTGTTATTAAACACCTCCTTTAACCTTAAAGGAGAGCCGGTTGTAAATACTCCGGCAGAAGCCTTTAGCTCTTTTAGCGCAAGTGGCATGGATTTATTAGTATTAGGCAATTATTTAGTTACAAAGAATAAGTAGATATAAATAGTATGTTCTTAATTGGGAGGATAACAGAATGTCTTTTCTTAAAAACTTATCAAATAGATTAGGAATAATTGGAGAATTATTACAGTTCTTTATCCAGAATAAGTGGTGGTGGATTACGCCCATGCTTCTCATTCTACTAATGTTTGGTCTTCTAATTGTATTTGCGCAAGGTTCCGCAGTGGCTCCTTTCATATATACATTATTTTAATAGTACTGACACTATTTCTTGTATAGGTGCAAATTAATTATATACAGGCTTTGCTAATCATAATATTGCATTTGTTAAAACTGTAATAACATATTTGTTTAACTAGCTGCAAAAGCTCGTAATTATAATCTCGTAATTATAATAAAGAGCTTTCAAACATATATATTTTCATCCTCACAAAGACGAATAACATTACAAATGAAAGTTCTATACATATATTTTAATGCCTTTTCCGACATCGGTGGTATCCAAACTTTTAACCGTTCATTTCTTAAGGCGGCAGATGATCTAGAGTATGAAAAAATCTTTGACTTTAGAACCATATCTCTTCTTGATTCCAAATGTGATAATAAATACATTAGGAAATCATTATTTAAGGGTTTTAGTGGAAACAGAATTCAATTCTCACTTCGTTGTATTTATGAGGCCTTGTCCTCAGATTTAGTAATTTTAGGTCATATAAACTTATCGTGGGTTGGGTATATAATAAAGAAACTTTTGAGAAAAAAAGTTTATATAATGGCATATGGAACTGATGTTTGGTTTAGAATGTCTAGATTAAGAGAATCTATGTTAGCAGAAGCAGATAAAATTTTATCAATCAGCCAGTATACAAAGCAAAGAATGGTTGATTCTCATAATGTCAATCCTGAAAATGTTCAGATGTTTTATTGCAGTCTTGATCCATATTTTGAAATACCAGAAAGTTTAGAAAAACCTAAAGATTTAATGACTAAACTTGGAATTAATAGTTCCAATAAGGTTCTTCTCACTGTTGCTAGATTGTCGTCAGAAGAAAAGTACAAGGGGTATGATCAAGTTCTGCGCGCATTAGTTAGCGTGATAAAAGAATTTCCTCATACCAAATACATAATCATCGGAAGCGGTGATGAAGAAGAGATACAAAGGATAAAAAGACTCATAAAAGAGCTAAAACTCGAAGATAACGTAATTTTAACAGGATTTGTAAGTAATGAAGAGCTAACAGCTTACTATAAATTATCCGATATCTTTATCATGCCTTCAAAAGGAGAAGGATTCGGGATCGTATTTTTAGAAGCCCTAGTATTTGGTAAAACAATAATTGTTGGGAATAAAGACGCATCAAAAGAGGTAGTTCTGGATGGAGAAATTGGTCTTGTAATAGATCCAGACAATATAGAACAGATAAGTGATTCAATTCTGGATACTATAAAGGGTAACATCAGGAACGAACTCAAAGATAAAGAGTATTTAAGAAGTAAAGCGCTTCAAGAGTTTGGTTTTGATAAATACAAAGAAAGATTAAAAAAATATGTTCTTTATAACTAATCTACTGAAAACATATGTCTAATATACGAATAATTAAGCCCGGAAAGGGATGGTTCTCGATTGATCTAAAGGAGCTCTGGTTTTTCAGAGAACTACTATTCTTATTTGTCTGGCGGGATATTAAAGTCAGATATAAACAGACAGTTTTTGGTGCTGCATGGGCAATACTGCAACCATTTTTAACAATGGTTGTCTTTACTATCTTTTTCGGGAGGATAGCTGGAATAGATTCTGAAGGTATTCCTTATCCTATATTTTCATATTCCGGTGTGTTGCTCTGGACATACTTCTCTTCATCTGTAACCACTTCCGGTAATAGTCTCCTGGGAAATTCGCACATAATCACGAAAACCTATTTCCCAAGGCTTTATATCCCTATTTCTTCCTCAATGGGAGGTATAGTCGACTATCTAATTGCTTTTGTGATATTGGTTTTAATGATGTTCTATTACGATATATTTCCTAACTATAATTTAATCTTTCTTCCACTGGTGGTTCTCCTTTCTTTTCTTTGTGCATCAGGTTTTGGATTGTGGCTTTCTGCGCTAAATGTTAAATATAGGGATATTCGTTATATCCTTCCATTTTTTATTCAGTTAATGCTATTTGCTACACCGGTAATTTATCCTCCTTCAATATTTCCTAAATACGCATGGCTTTTAGATTTAAATCCAATGTCGGGAATCATAGATGCGCATAGAGCATGTATTTTAGGCTATAAACCAATAGATTGGACAACGCTTTCCATATCTACTGTAATAACAATTGTCATTTTTGTGAGTGGGTTATTCTACTTTAGAAAAACAGAGAATTTCTTTGCAGATATCATTTAATTTAAGGTACACATATCAATGAGCAAGTACAGTATTGAAGTCGAAGGTTTAGGCAAAGAGTACAGAATAGGTGAACAGATTTATGATTCCTATATGTCCTTACGTGATGAAATTACACAAATTGTTAAATCAGGGATTAAACGCATAACAGGAAAAAGCAAACAGTCTGATGACTGTTTAAACAAGCAGAAAACTATATGGGCATGTAAAGATATATCCTTTAAGATTGAAAAAGGAGAGGTTGTTGGCTTTATAGGCAGAAATGGGGCTGGCAAGAGTACACTTCTTAAGCTGTTATCAAGAATTACTGAACCTACTACAGGAATTGCTAAAATTCAGGGGCGCGTAGGGTCGTTGCTTGAAATTGGTACTGGTTTTCATCCAGAACTTACTGGCAGAGAAAACATTTATTTAAACGGCGCAATCTTAGGTATGACAAAGACAGAAATAAGCTCAAAGTTTGATGCAATTGTAGATTTTGCAGAGGTTGGAACTTTTCTTGATACCCCAGTGAAGAGATATTCTTCAGGAATGCTTGTTCGACTTGGATTTGCCGTAGCAGCTCATCTTGAGCCAGAAATATTAATAGTTGATGAAGTGCTTGCTGTAGGTGATCTGGCTTTTCAGAATAAATGTATTAGGCATATGAAAAAACTTACTGAATCTGGCATGACCATACTCCTTGTATCTCATAATATGAATTCTATTCAGACAGCTTGTAATAAGGCAATACTTTTGGATAAAGGTAAAATTGTCGATGAGGGTGAACCCGTTAACGTAATAGAATCATTTAGAAGTTTGCTTGAAATGTCACATGATAATGAAAACATGGATGGCAAGAATAAAGATGGTTCTGATGCTGAGGTTCTATTTAAGTCTGTAGAGTTGATTAATGAGGAAGGTATCCCTCGTCGTGAATTTAACTTTGGCGAAAAAGCAAAAATTAAAATCGATCTTTTCGCTGAAAAAAGACTAGATAACCCTATGATTGCATTTAGAATTCTTCGCCCAGATGGAGTAATCGTCTGCAACTTTAATAATTGGTATGATAATTTTAAGCTTGATTACTTAGAAGGAGATTGTAGGGTCGAAGGTTGGCTGCCTCCTTTTCGAATAATTCCCGGTTACTACCTTATAAATGTTTATGTTTGGTATTGGGGAGGGAATATTTCAGGGGATTTAGAAAAAGCTACCCCAATTGCTTATCAAGAATTTGGTTATTTTCGTATAATAGGTCCTCCTATAGAGGAACATGAAATTTTCCAGCCTTGTGCAGAAAAATGGGCATTCACTAGAGGCGAGCACAGAATCGAATACAATGATATTCATCCCAATAGTATTTATGAGGCTTTTGATCTAAAAGAAGACGATTAAATTGATTTAGATATTACTACCCGATCTTATACTAAATTCCACTATGCCTAAAGTAAGCGTTATAGTTCCTAACTATAACCATGAAAAATATCTTGAGAGAAGGTTGAAAAGTATTCTTGGTCAAACTTTTAATGACTATGAATTGATATTCTTAGATGACGGATCAACAGATAACAGTCTTAATGTATATCGTTCAGTAAAGATTAATCAACCGTTAACAGAGATTTTGTCGGAAGTTAATAGTGGCTCTCCTTTTATACAATGGAATAAAGGGGTTTCGTGTTCTAGCGGACAATATCTATGGTTTGCAGAGTCGGACGATTGGGCAGATAGTGAATTTCTCTCAGAGATGCTAAACATTTTAGATAACCATCCTGAAGTAGGCATAGCATATTGTCAATCTCATTTTGTTGATGAAAATGATCAAACCATAGGAACCAATTTAGAATTCACTAACGATCTTGATTCAACACTATGGAAGAACGACTTTGTTATGAATGGAAGAAAATTTTGCAAAGAATTTGAATTGTTTAAAAACCCTGTTCATAACGCAAGCTCAGCTCTGATTCGAAAAAGTGTCTGGGATAAAGTCGGACCCGCAGATGAAACAATGAAACGATGTGGTGATTGGATGCAGGTAGTGAAAATACTAGAAATATCTGATATAGCTTTTAAATCAAAACCCTTGAATTATTACAGGAATAATCCCGTTGCCTGGAACCCTCAATATCCTCTTATATACGATATTAAAGATGAAGAATATAGAATATTCACATATATAAAAAACAATTTTAGTGTTGCATCTAAAGCGCTAAATAATCGGGCTGATCAATTATGCAAACAATGGTTAGGTCGTGTGATTTATAACTCTGATTACTCAGAATACCAAAAACTAATGAATGTTTATAAGTATTATAAGCAATATCAGAATTACGATGATAGAATAGCTACAAGAGTAATTAAGAATCTGGTAATCGAATATTTCCAGAAAATTCAAAATAAATTCAGAAGCTTCTTTAGGAAATAGAACTGAATGACAATAATAAGATAAATCAAAATATACTAATAAACCATGAAAAATATTTTACTCGTTGGAAGCAGTGGTCAGCTTGGGAGTGATTTATCCCAAAAATTAAATAAAAAACCTGACTATCAGGTGTCTAAACTAGACCATTATCAAATAGAGCTTACAGATAAAGACTCAGTATTTAGTTCAATTACCACACTAAGCCCTGATATTGTCATAAATTGTGGAGCATACGTACGAGTAGATGATTGTGAAGATAATGCAGCGCATGCTATAGAAGTAAATGCTCTGGGTGCGGGTTATGTTGCTCAGGCAACTGAGGAAGTTGGCGCCGTGTGTGTGTATATAAGTACTGACTATGTGTTCGATGGGCAAAAAAATTCACCTTATTTAGAAAATGATCCTGCCTATCCCATAAATATCTACGGTATCTCAAAACTTAGTGGAGAACATATGGTAAGAAGTTATAGTACTAAAAACTTCATCATACGTTCATCCGGGCTATATGGATTGGCTGGTTCAAGTGGGAAGGGTGGCAACTTTGTTAATACTATTATCAAGGGTGCTAAAGAGGGTAAGCCATTAAATGTGGTTGATGACCAAGTTCTTTCTCCTACTTTTACAAAAGACCTTTCTAAAGCTATTACAGATTTGATGGAAACCTCTAAATTTGGCATATACCATATAACTAATAGTGGTGAATGTTCTTGGTTTGAGTTTGCAAAACAAGTTCTGTCAATAACGGGTTTATCTACAGAACTAAATTGTATAAGCACTGAACAATATGGTGCAAAAGCCCGTCGACCAGCATATTCAGTACTCTCAAATAGCAAACTAGAGAACTTAGGTCTTAATATGCTGAGGCCATGGGATCAAGCACTTGAGAATTATATCTCCTTATTAACTTAATATTCACTTTACCAATGCCGGAATCAAATAAAACTCATATATTAATGGTTTTAGGCTGGTACTATCCTGACTCTGTTGGTGGAACAGAAAATTATGTCAGACTTCTTTGTCATGATTTAAAATCATTAGACTATGAAGTTACAATTTTAGCCCCATCAAATAACAAAACAGCTAATAAATATGAATATGAAGGGATAGTTGTTTATAGATACCCAGTGTCTTTATCTCCCAGTCTAAGAGAGATAAGGGGGCAAGAAAAACCTAAACACTTTGAAAGTTATGAAAATATAGTTAAAGAAATTAATCCTGATATTGCTCATTTTCATTCATATACGAGAGGCTGTAGTGTTTATCATGCTCAATTTATAAAGAATCAAGGTATTCCAGTGCTCACAACTATTCATGTTCCAGATTTTATTTGTGCAAGGGGGACACTTGTCAAATGGGGAGATACAGTATGTAGTGGAGAGATGATTGCTGAAGAATGTACAGCATGTGTTTCACAAATGCACGGAATGCCAAAAGCGCTGTCTCATTGTCTAAATCACATCCCTGACTTTATTTCTGAGCGATGTCTGACGATAGAGAACAAATTTGGTACTGCCTTGAGCATGAAAAAGATAATAACTAAGCGAATTCAAAATTCTAAAGATTTATTTGAACTTTCCGATTATATCGTTTCTGTCTCCAAATGGCTAGAGAAAATAATTCTAATAAATGGAGTCAAAAAAGAAAAAATATTTTTGTCTCGTCATGGCTTATCAGAAATATCTCAAATAAAAAGGGAGAAAATTACTAGTAAAAATGGTTTGCTAACAATTGGCTATATAGGGAGATTTAAACCTGTTAAAGGAATTCATGTAATAATTGAAGCCGTTAAAAGATTAAAGCCTAAAGTTGCGGTTGAGGTTATGATATACGGCAGGGCAGATACTGAAGAAGAAGAAGCATATTTAGAAGAATTGAAATCATTATCAACCAATGAAAAACGAATTACATTTGCTGGTGAGGTCACACCTCAAAACCGCTCACAGGTATTTAGTAACATTGATGTTTTGGCAATTCCATCTATTTGGCTCGAGACAGGTCCCTACGTATTATTAGAAGCCTTTTCCGCGGGGATTCCAATAATAGGAAGTGATCTGGGCGGGATTTCCGAAAATGTACAGGACGGCGTAAATGGAAAACTTATAGAGCCTGGAAACGTTGATGAATGGTCCCAAGCTATAAAATATCTTTCAAACAATAAAAATCTTGTTGAAGAGTACGCTTCTAATATACCTCTGGTAAGAGAGAGTATGGATGTAGCCAAAGATATGATTGGATTATATAAAAGTTTACTAAAACTAGGTGATAAGTCTGCGGCAACTGCTTCTTAAAAGGAGATATTAAAATTGAATGAAAATTCACCGTCTCCTCTAGTATCTATCATTATACCGTGTTTTAATTCTGAGAAGTACCTGGCTGAATCAATACGAAGCGCTTTAGATCAGACTTATAAAAATTGTGAAATAATAGTAATAGATGACGGCTCTACAGACAAAACAGCCGATATAATAAAATCTTTTGGATTTAGTGTTACCGG
Source organism: Thermodesulfobacteriota bacterium (assembly GCA_021604765.1). Lineage (GTDB taxonomy): Bacteria > Desulfobacterota_D > UBA1144 > Nemesobacterales > UBA2774 > CR02bin9. The sequence goes on along the minus strand of BQJP01000004.1, from coordinate 43,091 downwards.
TATTTTTGAAGAAAATAGGGGTGCAAGTGCCGCTCGAAATAAAGGGACTGAAGTAGCAAGAGGAGAATTTATACAGTATCTGGATTCTGATGATTTACTTACCCCAGATTCGTTGGAAAAAAAGCTCACTGCTTTGAGAGATAGTGCATATGATGTGGCATATTCAGACTGGCAGGAATTAAAAGAGGATCAAAAAGGCAATTTTGTAAAAGGAGACGTTAAATCCAGAAGTATTCAAGATCTAAACTCTAATATAGAAATTGCATTATTTACACAATTTTGGGCACCTCCTGCGGCGTATTTGTTTAAATCTAAATTATTTGCCCAGATAGGTGGTTTTAATGAGAAAATAACATTTGGAGAGGATGCCCGCTTTGTTTTTGATGCAGCCAGACTTGGTGCTAAATTCATAAAAGTAGAAGATTTAGGGGCTTTTTACCGAGTCAGGAACAAAGGGAGCTTGTCCAAAAGTGACCCTACAGCTTTCTTAAAAGATATATATATAAACTCTTGTGAAGTCGAATCGATATGGAAAAAAAGAGGAGTTTTGGATGCAGATCAAATCGAAGCATTGATACAAAATTACGATTACACAGCACGAAATTTGTTTGGAAAAGATTACTCAATATTTAAAAAAAATTTACATTCTCTTTATGGAGTTGAGCCGGGTTTTAAATTTACATGGCCTAAGGTAGCAGGGGTACTCTCAAAAGTATTTGGATATAAAGTGGCCAATAATATTATGAAGTATCTTTTTCCATTAAATAAACATGATTCTTAATTGATAACCTTTTCTATATTTGCAGGCATTAAATGAAAAAAGTTCTTGTTATAGGGTGTGATTTTTCTCCGAGTAGCCTTCCAAATGCCTTAAGACTAAGATTTTTAGTTAGTCATTTGGTAGATTTCGGATGGGAGCCCACTATTTTAACCACAAATACGGATTATTCTCTTTACCCTGTAGATAAAGAAAACAGCAACTTACTACCTGAGAAATTAAATATTATAAGATCTAAAGCCATACCTCTAAATTATACAAAATACTTTGGTCTAAACGATATCGGAATGAGGAGCCTGTGGCATTATTGGAATATTATTTCTGAGCATTGTTCGAAAGGTTTAGTGGATCTAATTATTATTTCAGTTCCACCGCATTTACCAATGATATTGGGCAGGTTAGCTAAAAAGAAGTTTGGAATTCCATATGTGATTGATTATCAAGACCCCTGGGTGTCTGATTATTTCATGAAACTTCCGATTAGTAAAAGAAGTTCTAAAGCATATTTAGCCTATGGACTATCTAAACTATTAGAACCTTCGGCACTCAGAGAAGCATCTGGAATTATCGGTGTATCACAGGGCACAACTGACGATGTTTTAAATCGATATAATTGGTCATCAAATCTTAAAACAGCAGAAATACCTCTAGGAATTGAACCTCAGGACTTTGAATATCTAAAAAGAAATCCGAGAAAAAATAGTTTTTACAATAAAAATGAAGAATATTTCAATGTTTGTTATATAGGTGTTTATGCTGCTTCGATGGAACATACAGTAAGAGCATTATTTAAAGCTTTTAAGTTGGGATTAGATGAGAATCATAATTTGTTTTCTCAAATCCGATTTAAGTTTATAGGGACATCTTATTATACTGGCACTCAACTAAACTATCAGATTACTCCTATTGCTGAAGAATACGGCATTTCTGAGTATGTTTATGAACAGCCAGAACGAGTATCATATTTAGATGCTATTCAATTAATGCACGATTCACATACTCTTTTAGCTCTAGGCTCGGAAGAACCTCACTATACGGCTTCTAAAATATTCCCTTATATCCTTGCCAAAAAGCATATATTAGCAATATTTCACGAAGATAGCAGTGTTGTCGATATATTAAATAATACAAGCTCTGGAAAAGCAATAACGTTTAACTCACAGGATTTTCCAAATTTAAACACCAAGGAAATCAAGAACAAATTAACTGAAGTTGCATCACTCTCTAGAGATTATAGTCCCTCAACTAATTGGGAAAAGTTTGAATTATTTACAGCAAAAGCAATGTCACAAAAACTAGCAGAATTTTTAGATGATGTATATAAAAATTAGCAGACTTTACCTAATTTAAGATTATGTCTTCAAGAAAAAGATACAAAGTTGGAATTCTTTCTACTCATCCTATTCAGTATTACGTGCCATGGTATAGACAATTGGCTAAGAATCCGGAGGTTGACCTAACTGTCTATTTCAGTCATAGCCAGACTTCCGAGGATCATGGTAAAGCGGGGTACGGTATATCTTTTGACTGGGATATCCCAATGCTAGAAGGGTATAGGTATATATTTCTTAAAAATATGTCAGCAAATCCCAATGTATTTAATTTTTTTGGGTGTGATACACCTGAGATTAAAGATATAATCAAAAATGGTAATTTTGATGCTTTCATTGTTGAGGGGTGGCATAAAAAGGGTCTGTGGCAAGCAATTTTTGCATGCTGGAAGACAAAAACCCCTTTACTAGTAAGAGGGGATTCCAATCTTGTTTCACATGGTGGAGGTACTATAAAGCGCCTTGTTAAGTATCCGATTTATAATTGGTTTATTCCCAAATTTAGTGCTTATCTAGTTGTTGGAAAATATGCCAAAGAATACTATTTGCATTATGGCGGTAAGGAAGAAAAAATGTTTTTTACACCACATTGTGTAGATAATGAATTCTTTTCAAATGGGCATGATTCATTACTTCCTAATCGTGGAGAACTAAGAAAAAAATGGAACATACCTGAAGATGCAGTCGTATTTGTTCTGGTGGGAAGATTGATACCACGCAAGCGTCCTGATGACTTTATCTCAGCAATACAAAAAGCCTCAAAGGCTAATCCCAAAATCTGGGGTCTGATTGTAGGAGATGGACCAATTAAAAGTGATATTCAAAATAAATCTGAAAGAGAAGAAATACAAATCAAATTTACTGGATTTTTAAATCAGGGAGAACTCCCTATGGCATATACTGTTTCAGATTGCCTAGTTAATACTTCTTTCTCGGAATCATGGGGATTAACAATAAATGAGGCAATGGCAAGCAGCCTACCCGCATTAGTATCAAACACAGTAGGCTGTGCACCTGACTTGGTACATCCTGAAGAGACCGGCCACATATTTCAGTGTGGGAATATAGACGAACTATCTGACGTAATGATCAGTTTAGCATCAAACACTGAGAATCTAAGTAGGATGGGAAAAAACGCATTTAATTTTATCCAGAAATATTCAATCCAAAATACGGCAGATGGGGTTTTAGAAGCTATTAAAAGTATAAGTAATATAAAAAATGTATTATAGTATGTTTAATAATATTTTTTTTGAGCAAGATAAATGAATCCTCAATTTGAACTAATTCTGTGGGTATTCTTAGCCACATTATTGGCAGCCCTAATGATATATAAAAAGCTGAACCACAGGGATATGAATTCCGGTTTAGTGCTTTTGTTGTTAGCCAATATCTATCTAATTCACTATTCTGGTGCATTTGTACATACATTCCCCTGGTATGTTGAGGGGAATGTAGATTTAACACTCAAAGGCTTTCGTCTAACTGTGATTGGACTTTTATCTTTTGTATTTGCATGCCTAATTGTCTCTCCTCATGTTATTCGGCTACTACCACTTCACAAACTAAAGGGCTATGGGACAGAGCCGAACATAGATATAAAGAAATTAACTGATGTAGGATTGATGTATTTTGCCATTGGAATTGGCTGCACACTTATTGTTATATCAAGGTTAGTGTTAATACCTACTATAGGAGGGTTTTTTAATACAGGCATCTTTTTAGCTGTAATAGGTGCGTGTTTTATGTGTCTAAGATCCATAATAAAGAAAAACATTTATGAGCTTTTATTTTGGATTGGGATTGCAATGACCTTCCCCCTTGTTACTATCGTCTTTTCGGGACACATAGGGTTTGGTTTAATCTGGTTGTTGATAGTTGTTTTCTTTGTGATCAAATATATTAATCCAAAACGTAAATTAGTTTTTTTTGGCATTATTATTGCTTACTTGGGACTTTCACTATTCCAAACTTATATGAGAGATCGCGGTGAGTTAAGAGAGTTAATCAAAAGTGGATCAGAGACAAGTAGAGTAGTTGAACATGTCCAACAATCGTTTATAGATCCTGAACTATTTAATCCGTTTGATTCTAAACACCTTGATATCATAGCTATACGTCTAAATCAAAACACTTTGGTTGGAGAAGGCGTCGATTACATGAGCTTTAGGAATAATTTCGTAATGGGGAAAACACTTATGGATTCATTTCTTGCCCTCGTCCCAAGAATAGTCTGGCCAGAAAAGACAATAAATGCCGGTAATGATGATTACGTATTTGAATTTACAGGGACTTTTATACCTGACGATACTGTTGTAGGTCTGGGATATGTGCTTGAGCTTTATGGTAATTTTGCAACTTGGGGTGTTATAGTAGGTTTTTTCATTCTGGGTCTTTTTCTTTCTATTGTTGATTTTATCAGTGCATATCACCTGAGAATGGGTAATTGGCGAGAATTTGTAATATGGTTTTTACCAGCAACAGCATTTACGAATCCGGAAATTGTAATCGCAACAATTGTATCTGCCTCTATGATGTTATTAATTTTAACTTATGCAGTTTCTAAAATTCCGACTACTTTATTTAGGCCAGTTCTGTTTCTTGTCGCAATTGCAGCAATATTTGGTGCTTATGTATTTGTATTTATGCCTCTTATCTCTCCTATACAAATTTATTTTCAACTATTATTGGTTCTTGTTGTCTCATATTTTGGCTTAAAATACTATTTAAAACATTATAGGAAAAGATCTACATCAAAATGAGAGTATTAACTGTAATACCCAGTTATTGGCCTGCGTTTGAGTTTGGTGGGCCCATCTATTGCATACATGATCTAAATAAAACCCTCGCCGAGAAAGGTGTCGATATCCATGTATATACTACTAATGTTGGTCTTAATGGACAAGTAACACCAAATAGTGAAACTGATGTTGATGGAGTAAAAGTTACTTATTTTAAGTTTAGCAGTTTATTTGAGGGCTTGGGAAAAACCGGTTGGCAATTTTCGTTGCCACTAACAAAAGCTTTAAAGAAAGATATCAAATCTTTTGATCTTATTTATATCGTATCTGTATGGAACTATCCTGTGGCAGCAGCCTCTTACTACTCGAGAAAATTCAACGTGCCTTATGTAATCTCTCCTGTGGGCTCCTTATATTCAGAGACAATGCTTCACAAATCATGGAAAAAACTTCCCTACTTAACTCTAGTTGCGAAAAGGGATTTAAAAGCTGCATCAGCAATTCATTACACTACTGATGACGAAGCATCAAAATGCCATAGCGCTTTAAGTCTTCAAAACGAATCATTTATTGTTCCAAACGGATTGTTTTTGTCTGAATATGCAGATCTCCCGCCGGCAGATAATATCAAAAAGCACTTTCCTCACCTTGAAGGTAAAAGGGTTATTCTCTTTTTAGGTAGGCTAAACTGGAAAAAAGGACTCGACATACTCATCAGTGCATTTAAGGAATTAAAGGAAAAGATAGATGACGTACACTTGCTCCTAGTAGGAAATGATGAGGCAAGCTATGCTGCTGAAGTAAAACAAATGATAACTCAGTGCGGGCTTAAATACATTGATGTGGGGTTAGATAATACGGGTCTTGAGAATCTCAGTTCAGAGGAGATAAAGCAAGCTGATATAACTTTTACAGGAATGCTTACAGATAGGTCAAAACTAGAGGCCTTTACTGGAAGTGAAGTATTTGTGCTTTCATCTTATTCAGAAAACTTTGGTATGTCTGTTATTGAGTCCATGGCCTGTGGTACACCTGTGATAATAACCAATAATGTCGGAATCTATAAGGAAGTTCAAAAAAACCATGCTGGGATTGTAATTGAAAATGGGGTCGACAATCTATTGGCTAGCTTGTCTTCTTTATTAGACCATGATTCACTAAGAGAAGAGATTTCTCAAAACGGGAAAAAACTAGTAAATGAGTATTACAATATCTCCGATGTTGCTGATAGAATGATTCAGTCTTTTGATCTATTGATAAAAAACCACCGGCAATGATTCTTGCTGTCTTCTCTCAATCATTTGTAAAATTCAATGTAATTAGAGAAAAAAATATATAATCCAACAGACTTTTGATGAAAAATAAAAACGAACATAAAAATAAAGACCATAAAATTCCTCTCTCAGTTGTAATACTCACTTTTAATGAGGAAAAGAATATTGAGGCGTGTTTGAAAAGCGTACACGGCTGGGCTGAGAGGATATTTATTGTAGATTCTTTTTCCACTGATAACACCCTTGAGATTGTAGCAAGGTATACCAAAGATGTTTACCAGAACACATGGAAAAATTATGAAAGCCAATTAAATTGGGGGCTACAAAACTTACCCATAAACACACAGTGGGTTATGAGGCTTGATTCGGATGAGACTGTGACTCAGGAGCTAAGAGACGAACTTAGTGAGAGACTAGATAAGTTAGATAATGACACTACCGGTCTTTACGTGCCGAGAAAAGTCTATTTTCTGGGAAAGTGGATCAAATACGGGGGATATTATCCGATTTGGCTCCTAAGGATATGGCGAAACGGAATGGCGCATTGTGAGAAGAGGTGGATGGACGAGCATATGAAGGTTTCAGAAGGAAACTTGATATTCCTAAAAAACGATATAATCGACGATAACAAAAAGAACCTTCATTGGTGGACCGGCAAACACAATGACTATGCTACTCGTGAGGCAATAGATATTTTAAATCTTAGCTATAAGTTTTTGGAATACGATTCAGTAGATGCTGAACTCTCCGGTAGCCAGGAAAAGAGGAAACGGTGGATAAAGGAAAATTTTTATGTAAAGATGCCTCTATTTGTAAGGCCTTTTTTCTACTTTATTTATAGATATATCTTTAAACTAGGATTTCTCGATGGTAAAGAAGGATTAATATGGCACATTCTTCAAGGATTTTGGTATAGATTTTTGGTTGACGTTAAAATATATGAAATCAAAAAGAAATCCAATTCTGAGGGGATTGGAATTCTTGATTCGATTCGTGAACTTTACGGAATTGATTTACAAAAAAAGGGAAAGGAGAATTAATAGACCTAAGGACATACTTCATTTCCAAGTGTCTACTAGTTATGTATAAATGAATAAAGTTGATTTAGGTAAATACTCTAACAGTTGCTATAACCCTGGCAGTAGTGCAAAAAGGGCCATTTGGTATTTAATAAATATACTTTTTTTTAAGTCTTCAATACCAACTCCCAATCGATTCAAAGCACTATTACTAAGAAAATTTGGAGCTGAGGTTGGAAGAGGTATCATCATTAAACCCTGTGTGAATATAAAATATCCTTGGTTTCTCAAAATCGGTAACAACGTGTGGATAGGTGAGAATACCTGGATAGACAATCTAACAGACATACAAATTGGAGATAACGTCTGCATCTCACAAGGGGCTTTTCTTCTAACTGGAAACCATAATTATAAAAAAGTAACATTTGATCTAATGACACAGCCTATTGAGGTCGAAGATGGAGTTTGGATAGGGGCTAAAGCGGTAATTTGCCCAGGTATTACACTTGGAACTCATTCGGTTATATCCGTCGGGAGTATTGTGAGTAAGAATACAGAACCCTATGGAATATATAGCGGCGTTCCGTCAGAATTAGTTGGGAAAAGGGTTATAGAATAGTATTAGAACTAGTAATAGTTATAGTTATTTAACAAGAAACTCCAAATGTTAAAAATATTTGCCTTATTGTTCACAGTAATTCTAGTTTTTTTTATATTAGCTGAATTATCTTTGAGAGTATTTCTCGGATTGGGGCAGCCGCCTTTAATGATAGCAGATGAACAGATTGGATATTTTTTTAAAGAAAACCAAGATTTAAATAGATTCGGTAATCGCATTATCTATAATAGTTATCACCAACGCTCTGATCAACTCAAAAAAGACCCACAATATAGAATTTTAATGCTCGGAGACTCTGTTACCAACGGAGGTGTTTTAACAGATCAAAGCGAGACGATAACTGAATTCCTAGAAGAGAAAATTGATAATTTTTACAATGTAAAAGGGGAGGTTCTCAACGCCTCAGCGGGATCTTGGGCAATTGAGAATGAATATGAATATATAAAAAGATTCGGTTTTTTTGATTCCGATATAGTTATTCTTCAAATAAATACTGATGATTTTTTTCAACCCAAAAGTACTAACAATAAGGTTGGAACAATTAATTTGCCTAATAAAAATCCTCCTAGTGCAATCTATGAATTATTAAACAGATATGTAATTCATAAGTATATTCTATCTCCAGAGAACAAAAACAATTCCTCATACGAGGCAATATTAAACCCTGATAGTCAGTTTAAAGAAAATCTTGATTTTCTTTTACAGATTATCAAATTAGCAGATGAACGTAATAAAAAGCTTATTGTTCTTCTAACACCATACAAAAATGAGTTAGATAACAAAGTTTACGAGGATGAAAGAAAAGAGATAATTGATATTTTAGAAGAAAATCACATTCCATATGTAAACTTGCTAAATCAAGAGCTTGATTTAAGAAAGACTCATTTCAGGGATAGAATTCATTTTAATGAGAAAGGAAACAAGACTATTGCCAATGCGATATTTGAACTAATTATCAATAATAATTTGCTTACGATAGCTAATAATTAAAGCAGAACAGATAAATGAAAATATCCATTATTACAGTAGCTTATAATAATCAAAAGTATGTTGGTGAATGTATTGAGAGCGTCCTCAATCAGACTCATCATGATATTGAATATATTGTTATAGACGGTGCTTCTACTGACGGGACTCTGGATGTTATTAATAAATATAAAGATCGTATATTCAAAATTGTCAGCGAGCCTGATAAAGGAATTTATGACGCAATTAATAAGGGAATTGACCTTGCTACAGGAGATATTATAGGGATTCTAAACTCTGATGATATGTATGCTTCAGATATGGTTTTAGAAAGAGTAAATTCTGCTTTTGAAAGTTCAGGAGCACAGAGTTGTTATGGTGATTTGGTCTATGTAAGTCAAGATAAATCCAGGGTAATACGCTATTGGAAATCAGGAGAATATAATGAAGAATTAATTATGAAAGGATGGATGCCACCCCATCCAACTTTTTTTGTGAAGAGGGTAATTTATGATAGACTAGGCCGCTTTAATACAGATCTCAAAATTGCGGCCGATTATGATTTGATATTAAGATTTATGGCAAAGGGTGGTATTACTACTTTTTATCTGCCTGAAGTCTTAGTAAATATGCGTATTGGTGGACATTCTAACAGAAGCATAAAAAATATAGCACTTAAGATGAAAGAGGACTGGAGCATAATGAAATCAAATGGTTTAACGAACCCCTCCATGGCTCTTTTATATAAAAACTTTTCAAAAGTTGGACAATTCTTTAGAAATTAAGATACTATTCAGTTAAAATTGGAAATTAATTAAACTATAGGGATGGATAATAACTATGAAAAAAGCTCTTATTACGGGGATTACAGGTCAAGACGGCTCTTATTTAGCTGAGCTTCTCGTTTCTAAAGGTTACGAGGTCCATGGAATTCAAAGAAGAACAAGTGTTTCTAATACAGGTCTTATCGACCATATAAATTTTAATACACACCCGTCAAATCCTAATTTATATCTTCATTATGGCGACTTAGCAGATTCTAGCCATCTTACAAACCTTATTTACAATATAGAGCCAGATGAAATATATAACTTAGCGGCTCAAAGCCAAGTAAGAGTTAGTTTTGATATGCCGGAATATAGCAGTGATATAACAGGACTTGGTACACTCCGACTCTTAGAATCAATTAGAAGAAGCGGCCTGAATTGCAAATTCTACCAGGCCTCAACCAGTGAAATGTTCGGCTCTAGTTCGCCTCCGCAAAATGAAAATTCACATTTTCAGCCTAGAAGCCCATATGCATGCGCAAAACTCATGTCTTATTGGACAGTGGTGAACTACAGAGACGGATATAATTTGTTTGCATCAAACGGCATACTTTTCAATCATGAATCACCTAGAAGAGGTGATGTATTTGTAACTAGAAAAATTACACAAGCAGTGGCTAAAATCCGAGCTGGCAAACAGGATAAATTGTTTCTAGGGAACCTAGATCCTCAAAGAGATTGGGGATACGCCCCAGAGTATGTAGAAGCAATGTGGGAAATGCTTCAATATGAAGAACCTGAAGATTTTGTAATTGGTACTGGAGAAACTCATACTGTTAAAGAGTTTTTAGAACAAGCATTTGAATATGTCGATCTTGATTTGAACGATTATGTCGAAACAGATTCTAAGGTTTACCGCCCAACTGAGGTAAACAGTTTGAAAGCAGATACTACAAAAGCAGCCGCAAAACTAGGTTGGGAACCGAAAATAACTTTCAGTGATTTGCTAAAAATAATGATTGATGCAGATCTAAGGGCAATTGGAGAAGAGGCTATTGGGGAGGGGGACAGAATTCTAGAAGAGAAATTTCCTGACAGATGGTGGAAGATAGATTAATAGCGCTAATACAATTGAATAGGAAAAATTAAAAATATGAGTATTGATATCGCAGATAAAAAAATTCTACTCACTGGTGGATCCGGTTTTTTAGGTTCGTTTGTAGCTGAAGAACTTTTGAATAAAGGAGTCAAAACTGAAAATATCAGGATTCCCAGAAGTCGCGATTTAGATCTAAGAATATGGGAAAACTGTGTTAATGCAGTAAAAGACATAGACATTGTAATACATCTTGCCGCTAGCGTTGGGGGTATTGGCTTTAATATGAAGTATCCTGGTGACCTGCTTTATGACAATGCAATTATGGGTATTCAACTAATGGAGGCTGCAAGAAGAGAAAGTATTCAAAAATTTGTGTCTATTGGCACAGTATGTAGTTATCCCAAATTTTGCCCTGTTCCGTTTAATGAAAATGATCTATGGAATGGTTATCCAGAAGAAACTAATGCTCCTTATGGAGTAGCTAAGAAAATTTTATTAGTTCAAGCTGAAGCATATAGGGCACAGCATGGGTTTAATGCTATATATCTATTGCCAGTAAACCTCTACGGCCCCAGAGATCACTTCAATACTGAGGATTCTCATGTAATACCGGCGCTAATACTCAAATTTATTGACGCTAAGGAAAAAGGTCTTGATAAAATCATTGCTTGGGGAACCGGCTCTGCTTCTAGAGAATTTCTATACGTTGAAGATGCTGCCCAAGCTATAGTGCTAGCTACTGAGAAATATGACAAGAGTGATCCTGTAAACCTGGGCTCAGGAAAAGAAGTAATAATTAAAGACCTTGTAAATATGATTAAAGACATGGTCGGTTTTGAAGGTGAGGTTGTATGGGACACATCAAAACCTGATGGACAGCCTAAAAGAATGCTAGATGTCACAAAAGCTGAGAAGGAATTTGATTTTAAAGCCAAAACAGATTTTGAAGAAGGTCTATATAAAACCATTTCCTGGTATAGAGAAAATATACTTAACAAATAATCCATTTTAGAATAAATCCTTTTTTTCTATCTTAAAGTTGAACAAAAAAGAATATCTTTTAAAAAGACCCTTTGATATATTGCTTTCAGGAGGTGGACTTGTAGTTTCATCTCCACTTTGGTTAGTTATAGCCATTATAATATTGCTCGAAGGCAGAGGACCTGTATTTTATAGCTCTAAAAGAGTAGGTAAGGAGGGACGGTTGTTTGACAATCTGAAATTCAGGACAATGGTTTCAGACTCTGATGAGAAATACGGACCTCTTCAAGCCAGAGAGAACGACAAAAGAATTACTAAAATTGGGAAAATACTGCGTGTTACAGCAATGGACGAGCTTCCTCAGTTGTGGAATATCTTTAGAGGTGATATGAGCTTTGTGGGTCCAAGAGCGCTTTTGCCCGTGGAGATAGAAACTGGTGAAGGCGGTAGCGGTGAGCCTATTCCTATTTCGGATATCCCAGGTTATGACAAAAGAATTTCTGTTACTCCAGGATTAACTGGAATAGCTCAAATTTTTGCTCCCAGAGATATAGTCAGAAAGCACAAATTTGCTTATGACTTATTATATATAAAGAGGCAAAGTTTTAAGCTTGATATAAAGTTAATTCTACTTTCTTTTTGGATTACTTTTAGAGGTAAATGGGAAACAAGAGGAAAGAAATTTTGACCTTTCCGTAATATCACATAAAATCAAGACCCTAAATACACTTTATTATAACAATTCATGAGTTATGAATTCGATAGGAGGCATTAAATGGAAAGATTTGTAATTCCACATCAGCATGAGATCACAAAGGAAGACAGGCGTAGTCTGAATAAACACGGATCTCTTATTTTATGGTTTACCGGACTTCCAAGTTCAGGGAAATCCACCATTGCCAACGAGCTTGAAAAGAGACTCATAACAATGGGAACCAGAACCTATATCCTTGATGGAGACAATATTAGAATGGGTCTTTGTAAAGATCTGGGGTTTTCTGAGGAAGATAGAGGAGAGAACATAAGACGTATTGGTGAAGTGTCAAAATTGTTTGTTGATAACGGCTCTATCGTACTCTCCGCATTTGTATCTCCATACATTGTAGATCGTGACGGCGTAAGAGAACTTGTAGAAGACGGAGAATTTGTTGAAGTTTTTGTAGATGCTCCACTCGAAGTTTGTGAGGAAAGAGACGTTAAAGGGCTATACAAAAAAGCTAGAGAAGGAGTTATTAAAGGCTTTACAGGAATAGATGATCCATATGAAGCGCCTTTAAATGCAGAAATAACAATTGACACTAGCAAACTATCCTTAGAAGAGTCAGTTAATGTACTTGTTGATTATTTAGAAAAAAGAGGAGTTCTTCCCTCAGATTAATTCCAGTTAGTTCTGCGGTTTTATTCTAAGGGAATAAATTAATGCAAAAACGGATACTGGTAACTGGTGGGGCAGGTTTCATTGGCTCTCATTTATGTGAGAGGCTTCTAAATGAGGGGAATGAAGTTGTTTGTGTCGACAACTTTTTTACAGGCACAAAAGATAATATAAAGCATCTTTTAACTAATCCTTATTTTGAAGTTATAAGGCACGACATATGTCAGCCGCTTTATATAGAAGTTGACGAGATATATAATCTTGCCTGCCCAGCCTCACCGATCCACTACCAGTTTGACCCCGTTCAAACTACCAAAGTTAACGTTTCGGGATCTATTAATATGTTAGGTCTTGCTAAGAGGCTTAAGATAAGAATATTCCAAGCATCTACCAGTGAGGTGTACGGCGACCCTGAAGTCCACCCTCAACCTGAGAGCTACTGGGGAAATGTAAATCCAATTGGTCCCAGAGCATGTTATGACGAAGGAAAAAGGTGCGCTGAAACTCTTTTCTTTGATTATTACAGACAGCACAATATTGATATAAAAGTACTTCGTATATTTAATACATACGGACCTAGAATGCACCCAAATGACGGTCGTGTAGTTAGCAATTTCATCATTCAAGCTCTAAAAGGTGAAGACATAACTATATATGGAGATGGTTCTCACACCCGGTCATTTTGTTATGTAGAGGATATGGTAGAAGCCATTATCCAAATGATGAATACAGAAAAAGGGTTTTCAGGTCCACTTAATGCAGGAAATCCTAATGAAGTAACAATATTGGATTTAGCAAACCATATTATTAGTCTGACTGACTCAAAATCAAAACTTATATTTCAAAAACTCCCCGAGGATGACCCACAAAGAAGAAAACCCGATATAACTCTGGCTACAGAAAGGCTTAAGTGGAAACCTGAAATGGATTTGAAAACAGGACTTTTAAATACTATAAAATATTTTAAAGATATCCTTTCCTAACTCCTAATAATTATAAATTAATTGTATTAAACTTGATATGAAGAAAATTCTAATTCTTAAACATCAAAAACGAGAAGACGCTGAATCACCTGAGTTTAGCTATCTACTGTCAGACTGTCTTTTGCAAGTAAAAAGATTGTTTAAGCTAGAAACTCTTATCTGGAATGAACAAAATTCAGATATTGCAATTCCTGACTCTGATTATGTTTTGGTATTAGGTAAAGAAAACATCTTTTTCTCTTCAGAAACCTTGAGACATATGTGTAATTCTCTAAGTCCAAATACTGGTGTTGTATTACCGGACAGTCTCTCTAGCTTTAAATTATCTCATACTACTCCAATATATTCGGTCCGTGGATATGAGTCTGTAGAAGACAAAATTTTAAAAGCATCTCATCAATCCATTGATGCAAATAAATCTCATCTTCCAATTTCACTCTTTTCCGCAAATGTATTTAGAAATATCTTGAAAACTAATTCACTCAGTGAAGTTTTTGCAAATAAAGAACTTCTTAGAGATATAAATATTGCTTCAAAAATAGTTAATACAGGTGTTTATCATCAATATATTGATTATTATGCAGAACCGCGTGAAGATATTTTGCAATACATTCCAGAAACTGCTAAGAATGTTTTAGAAGTTGGTTGTGGCAGAGGAATTACTGGAAAGATGATAGAAGAAAAATTTGGATGTTGTGTTACCGGTGTTGAGCTTAACCCTCTGGCAGCTCTAGATGCAAAAAACAATATCTCTCGAGTTATAGTTGGAAATATACAAGAACTTGAGTTAGAAGATAAATACGACGCAGTAGTTGCAACCGAATTATTTGAACATTTAAACTATCCAGAAGATTTCCTAATAAAAATGAAGAATATATTAAATCCTGGAGGGTCAATAATTCTCTCTACACCTAATGTAGGTCATTACTCAGTTGTAGAAGACCTTGCTGCTGGTAGATGGGATTATGTGCCAATTGGCCTTTTATGCTATACACATTTCAGATTTTTTACGTATAAGACACTGGTTGACTATATTGAAAGAGTTGGTTTTTCCTCATATGAAATCATCCAACAAAAAACAGAGCTACCTAGGCGATTTCGATTCTTAAAGTATATAAATTCAAATGATATAGATCTCGAAAGCTTAAGTACAAAAGGTTTTTATGTAGTATTGAAAGTATAACCATTTTTCACAGATCTGATTGATGGATACTTTGCTTATGAATCAATAAGGCTTCATATACGGCCATATAAGAAGGGCGATGAATTTGAGTTCAACAAAAGTTTTAATCAGAACCGTTCAATAGAGGAATAGCATTGGAAATATTAACATGAAAGACTATAAAATAAGACCCTATAAAGAAGGGGACGAAGTTAATATTAACAATGCCTTTAACAAGGTCTTTAAACAGAACCGTACACTTGAAGAATGGTACTGGAAGTTTAAACCGGAGAAAGATGGCTACGCAATTTCAGTAGCAGTAGATAATCAGGGTAAAGTTCTTGCGCATTATGCGGGAATTAAAGTCTTAATGCAAATAGATGGAAATGAAGGCATATATATACATTCTCTAGATAACTTCTCATTAAGGACAAGAGATGTTTTAAGAAAAAGATTATTTCTTAAAACTTTCAAAGAGTATATCCAAAACTACGCAGGCCCGTGGCCTGAGAAGTATCCCTGGCATTACGGCAGCGGAGGTGGAAGACAAATTCAACTTGGTATATTAAAGGAAGGTATGTGCACACCTGTACCAATTATTTATTTATTTAAGAAGACGAAAATATTTAAAAGGGTGCTTGGAATGTGTATTCGTGGGTTTGCTTGGAAATGGTATACAAAGCAAAGATCTTTTGAATTAAAAGAAATAGATGATTTATGGAATCGTTCTTCACACCGATATGATGTAAGTCTTGTGAGAAATGGAAATTATATAAACGGACGATATTTAACCAATCCGGCACGAAATTATATATATCTAAGTGTTAAAAACAATGGGAGAATAGAAGCAATGGCAGTTCTTTCTTCTTATAATAACTGTTTGCAATGGCTAGAATTAATATGGGATGGTCAAAATTCTGAAAGTCTCAAAAAATTAGAAAAGAGAGTTCAAGATGTAGCATTTCTATTAGGTGCCGCTAATGTAGAAATGTGGCTAAATAACGATGAGGATGCCAAAAATGTTCTTTTGTCTCAGGGAATGCAAATAAAAGAAAATCCATATAACTATTTTATTGTATCCGGTACTTATGTTCCCGAAATAGATGGTTACGATCTTACAAAACGTCTTTACTTTACTATGGGTGATTCAGATCTTTTTTAAAACTTTTGATAATCTAATACTTCCATTATGAAAGACTATAAAATAAGACCCTATAAAGAAGGGGACGAAATAAATATTAATAATGCTTTTAATAAAGTGTTTGGTTTGAACCGCTCAATTGAAGAGTGGTATTGGAAGTTTCAAACTGATAATAATGGATCTCGTATTATGGTAGCAGTTGATAATAATAACCAAGTATTTGCTCACTATGCAGCAACATTAGTAGATATATCTGTTAATGGAAAAATTTATAAATGTGGACAACCCGTGGATGTTTATTCAGTTAAACAAGAGGGTTCAGTTCAGCATAGGCTTTATTTAAAAACCGTCAGGGAATTCTTCAAGACTTTTGGAGCTAAAGAAAAAATTCAACTACTCTATGGATTTCCTAGTGCTAGGGTTCTAAAACTTGGGCAGATAAAGCTTGATTACGGTAATCCTATATCGGTAACTGTTGGCAAAAAGAATATCCTGAAAGAAAAGAGGTTAAAGTGGATAAAGCTGCCTGGTGTTATAAGACGATTAACTAAATTCTACAAACAAAGTCCCAAATCAATAGATGACTTATGGGAACGATCTTCACATCGATATGATGTTTCAGTTGTAAGAAACGGAGATTATATTAAGCGAAGATATTATGATTGCCCTAATAATAAGTATATCTATTTGTCAATCTACAACAACAAGCTATTAAGTGCATGGGCTGTTTTTAAGTCGGAGAGAGATAAGATAAAGTGGATCGACCTTCTATGGGACGGAGAAGATGAGAAAATATTAATAAAGCTTGAAAACCGGATAGAATATATAGCGCGTTATTCTGGGATTGAGAATCTTGAGATTTGGCTTTCAAATGACGAAAAGGTTAAAAATATCTTATTAAATAAAAATTGGGAGTTTTCAGAGCATGATGACCTATTTCTTGTTGCCATGTCTTTTCATCCTGATCTGGATTCTAACAAATTTATCAAAAATCTTTATTTTACTATGGGAGACTCAGATCTAGTATAAGATTTGTCTGATAAATACTGATAGAAATATAATTAGGCGAATGTAGAAATTTCTTAAAATTTAATATGACTAAATCGGATTCAAAAATAATAGGGCAAATAGAATATTCTGACAACTCAATTGTTAAGGGATGGGCCTTAAATAAAAATCAACCTGATAAACCAATAAAAATTTTAGTAGAGCAGGGGGGAGATGTAGTCTCCGAGATTGTTCCGTCAATCTTCAGATGGGATTTGAAAGATAGGGGATACGGTAAGGGCTATCACGGATTCATCTACAGAATTTCACCAGAATTTCAGGATGGTGGAAGCTATGAGTTTAGATTTGTTCTTGAAGATAAGAAAAAAGAGATTGATGGAAGCCCTGTAAAAATTAATCATCAATGGGAAGAAGATTACACTCCATTTGAGACTATAGACCTTACCAATAATAAAGTTCTTGTGCTGGCCCCTCATGCAGATGATGAATCTTTTTCATGTGGAGGGAGTTTGGTCCGGCATATCGAAAACGGTGATTCTGTCAAAGTAGTCGTACTTACTGATGGATCTAAGGCTGACTTTACGGGGAAGTACCATAAGGAAGATTACGTCTTAAAAAGAGAGGAAGAAGCCAAAAGAGCTTGTGAAATACTAGGAATCTCGGAGATTGAATTTTGGAAGAACCCAGATAGGAATTTGCAATCTGATATTAGTAATATTAGCCGTTTATACGATCTAATAAATGAATATAAGCCAACATTAATCTATGTGCCTTCTCCGCTGGAATTTCACCCTGATCATAGAGCTACAGCTGATATAGTTTGGCGAGCCATTCAGAAAATACAACATGATTGCATGGTCGCATTTTCAGAGATAAATACAACAATCAGAGTTAATTCTCTAGTAGACATTTCCAGCACAGTAGATACAAAACGAAAAGCCTGTGATTCTTACTTGAGTCAACTAGAGAATATTCCTTATACAGATTACTCTTTAGGACTTAATCGTTTCCGCGCTCTAACTGTAAATTCCGAATGTACTCATGCAGAAGGTTTTTTTATTATGAACAGTACTGAGATCATTAATAATCCAATAGAGTATTTCTCTAAGCAGCAGTTCTTTTCAGCTTTCACAGAGAAGAAACAAGACCGTCCTCTGGTTTCTGTAATCGTTCGAACTAAAGACAGGCCTATTCTTCTTAGAGACACATTATCAAGCATTGTAATGCAGTCATATCCGAATATTGAACTAGTTTTAGTTAATGACGGGGATGATGATTTAGCTGACATTGTTGAAGAATTTAATGCATACCTTCAGATTCAATATATCAAACTTGAAGATTTAAGGGGCCGTACAGCAGCAGGGAATGCGGGTATAAGGGCTTCAAAAGGTAAATATCTGAATTTTTTAGATGATGATGATGTTTTTTACTATAATCACGTTCAGAAACTAGCTGATTACTTAGAAACAACTGGACAAAAGGTAGCTTATAGTGATTGTGAAATTGGACGTTATGAATGGAAAGGGAAAGAGTTTGTTTTAAAGGGTGAAAAAGAGTTTTTTAGAGGAGTAGAGCATGACTTGGACCAACTCTATGTTACTAATTACCTTCCAAACATGACGGTTATGTTCGCAAAGGATCTATGTGAAATTGTTGGTTACCCCGATGAAACTTTAGAAATATATGAGGACTGGGATTTATTTCTTAGGCTTAGTATTCACTCCGATTCCGCCAGAGTTCCTGGGGTTACGGCTGAATACAGAATTTTTGCTGATCACAATTACGATTTTAGCAAGTGGCGTTTTAAGATATATGATAAATATCAAGACTACTTTAAGACTGAAAATCATGAGCATTGGTTTTTAAAACGAATTGATGACCTCTACGAAGAAAACCGGTATTTGAGAAGACGCTTGGCAAATAATAAAGAGATGGCTAGTTCTAATTATTCTTCCCGGTCTTTTATGAATGGTAAGATTATTTGGAAATTAAAAACTGCTATCAAAAAATATCTTCCCGAGAGGATCATCTTGCTTATTCGTTCTATACGGACAAAATTATAGTTGATAGCTAGTATGCCAAAAAAAAGTGAATATAAGAAGACACAAAGAATACGATAAATCAAAGTTATGTAAAAAGGTATTTATAAAGATATTCAGAAGTTCATCATGAGTCTGCTTAGACTTTAGCCTTTTTTTAATAATTATTATGTTTCGAGAACATTTTAAAAGACTTAAATTTTCTTTTATAAGATCCAATAAAAACGAATTGGCTCATTATAAGCCTATGCTAGGACCTTTTGGATTGAGAGATATGAAGTCTATTCCCAATGATTGGAAAGTAAGGGCTCCTGACTTTGTAGGTATCTCGAGTCCTAAAGCCGGCACGTCATGGTGGTATTCCTTAATATTGGACCACCCCCAGGTTCAAGAAAATAGATTGAATGAAAAGGAGCTTGCCTATTTCTACCACTATGGATTAGATGAGATAAATCAGGAAGCAATATCTACTTACAGGCAAGCTTTTGCCGCACCTAAGGGATCGATTTCAGGAGAATGGTCCCCAAGTTATCTCTGGTTTCCATTAGCATTAGAGAACCTGTTTAAGACTGTGCCCGAAACTAAAATACTAATAATGCTGAGGAATCCTATTGATAGATATCTATCACATTTAAATCAAGCCAGTATAGATTCTAAACATAGGTTCGGCGATAACGAAGAGATGTCATATTTGATGGAAACTTTCTGGGCATATCCTGATTCATTTTTGCAAAGTTGTCTTTCAACTCAACTCAAAAAGCTGTTATCCTATTATGACCGCAGTCAAATACTTCTCCTGCAGTACGAGAAATGTAAGAAAAATACTCAAAAAGAAATTTCTAGAACTTACAAGTTCCTAGGAATTGATGACAGTTATCAACCGAATGAGCAAGATAAGCTTGTTAATAAAAGAAAGTACATATTAGAGGATTTAAACTCTAAACAGCGGAAAACACTAGCTCAATATTATATGGATGAAGTCGATCAGACTGTTAAGATGTTTCCAGAAATAGATGTCAATTTATGGGAGGATTTCATAACTTAAATTATTATGACTAAAAGGTATATCTAAAAGCTCTTTCTTTAGTATAATTATTACTATTCAGTTTAATAAATAAACAAGGCAATTTAAATGTATATAAAAAATTCTAATTTAGATTTAGAGGAATTCGGTAAAGCAAAGAGCTCGGAATATCAAGACAATAAGCCATTTCCTCATATTGTAATCAAAGATATGTTCAGCAACGACATTCTAGATAAAGTATTAGATGAATTCCCTGATTTAAGGAGCTCTGAAGGAAAACTATCATATGATAATGAGCATGAGCTTAAACTCGCCAGTAGAGGTGAGGATCATTTTGGACCAGAGACAAAACATTTCCTACACTTTTTAAATTCAAGACCATTTATAGTATTTTTAGAAGAGATGACAGGTATAAATGGATTGATACCCGATCCTCATTTTTTTGGAGGAGGGCTTCACGAATTAAAAAACGGCGGATTCTTAAATATCCATGCTGACTTTAACCGTCATCCAAAAATGCAGCTTGATAGGAGGCTTAATCTCCTTATATATTTAAATAAAGATTGGAAACCTGAAAATGGCGGACAGTTTGAACTGTGGGACAAAGAAATGAAAGAATGCCATGTGGATGTTGTACCCGAATTCAACACTATGGCTATGTTCAGCACTACTGATTATTCTTATCACGGAAATCCAAATCCTATTAACTGTGAAGAGGGTAATAGCCGAAAATCAATTGCACTCTACTATTATACTAACGGAAGACCTGATGAAGAAATTAATCCTGGACTCGAGGATCACAGCACTCTATTTAAAATTAGGCCGGGTCAGCTCCTAAGAAACACTCAATCTAAAACATCTATAAAACAAACCATTGCATTATTCATTCCACCGATATTGTTTAAGATTAGAGATCGTTTGTTTAGATAATTTTCATTAATGATAAGAACCAGGATTGTGAATTTCTATCTGCATACGAATATAAAGGAAGGTAATTTAAATTTATGTCTACTAATGTACATTCAAATACCACAGGCCATATAGAAAACCAAATTAACTTGGTAATAGAGCCCTATCTCCATATATTTGGAGATAGGGTATATAACCCTATCACAAATAGGGCAACTTTTGCTAAAGATAGAGGTTATAAGGAACTAAGAGATATTGTCGAAAAGAATAAGCCAATTAACTCTTTGCCTCAGGAAATTAAATCTCTTCTAATTAATGAAGAATGGATAATTACTGAAAGCAATGATGAGGAATTATCAAAACGCTTCTTTTTAAAATATGTTTCACTTGAAGCCCATACGGTTTGTAATCAGGCTTGTTATTTTTGTCCTGTCTCCATTGATCCTAGAGAGGATTTTTTTATGTCCTTAGAACAGTACGAGAATATTGTTAGCCAGTTATCAGAATATAAAGATAGTATTGAAGCTGTCTTTATGATTAATTACAACGAGCCCACACTCGACAAGAATTTTATTGATCAAGTAAGAATATTAAAACAATACGAACTAGTACCAGCGATTAATACTAACGGGACAGGACTGACGCCTTCACGAACTGATGCTATTATGGATATGGGGGGAATAGGGTACCTCTCTATTAATCTTTCTACTATGGACCGAGATATGTACAAAAAGGATCGCCAAGGAGATCATATTAAAGTGGTAATGAAGAATCTTGACTATGCAAAAGACAAAGAAATTGCTGAGGCAATGGACGTTGTTGTCCTTGGAAAAGGTGATGAAACCCACAAAAATGACTTTAAGGAAATATCAGAATACTTCAGCAATAGCTATTTTAATGTTAAATATGCAGAGATTATGGATAGAGCAGGATACTTGAACGTGGGACACAAACCGTCCACACCACGCTCTAATCTTTGTGGCTGCGAAAATATAGGATCAAGGCCCCTTCAACATATTCATATAAATCCCAAAAGCGAGTGTTTCATCTGTTGTGAGGATTATGAAAATAATTATGTCATAGGGGATTTAAATAAACAGACCGTTAAAGAAGTGCTTTCAGGACCTGAAATACAAAAGATCCGAAGATGGTCTTATGGAATAGAAGAAGCTCCAGATAACTTCATATGTAAGAAATGTGTCTTTGCCATTCCTGAAAAGGAATCTTTCAAACAAGCATCGTTTTTCAGAAGAGTAGCAAGGAATGTTCTAAATATAAAAAGTCTTGGCTTTTAAAGTAATACTTTTCACTAAATTAATATTCTATGAGTAAAATATCCATAATAGAGGGTAAGACAATCTATTATCTAGCTCCAGACTACGATATACCAAGCTGGGGGAATGCTATCCTATATGCTCATGTTAAGCTCCTAAACAAGAATGGTATTAACGCGAAGATACTTCATCATCAATCACCTTTCAGATACAGTTGGTTTCAATCAGATGTTCCTATCTTATATTTAAACGACCCAGAATTAAAAATAAGTAAAGAGGATTATCTTGTTGTTCCTGAGGTCAATATTCTGGACAATGAACCACAAAAAATAAAGTGCAACAAAATAGTTTTTATCCAAGGTGGGTTCTTGATTCTTCTCAAGATGCAGAAGGCACAAGATTTTAGTGCTTTGGGATACAATCATGTAATTGTGACAATGCCTAATATAAAAAAAATCGTTGATACTCACTTTGGTGCCAAAGCTTATATCATTCCAGCTTATATAGCACCTTATTTCTTTATAAATAATGAAGACTTAAAAAAAGAAAGATCAAAGACAGTTTTGCTTTTTCCCAAAGATGTATATAGACAGCTCGGACAATTAGACTACGATATTCTTAAAAAAATGTTAGACCGTAGATTTGCTAATAACGCTAAGAAATTATTGGGGCTTATAACACGTCAGGACAAGAGCAAGTGGCACATGGTTGAACTTAGAGGTAAAACACACCTTGAAGTTGCAAGCATTATGAAGGAATCTTCATTCTTTGTATGTGTAAATACGGTTGAAGGATTTAATGTCGCGGTTCCTGAAGCTATGGCAGCCGGGTGCATTCCAATCTGTTACGATGCCTATGGAGGAGATGATTATCTTGAAGATAATGTTAATGCTTTTGTATTCAAGAATAACTATATTTACCCTCTTTTAGAAAAACTCTTCTATTTAATGGACAATTATGACAATATCCAAGATGAGTTATCTCAAATTAGAAAAAATGGTTACAATACGGCTCTCCGCTATACTGAAAAACAAATGGAAGAATCCCTATTAGAGTTCTATACAGGAATAATCAATTAATAAAACTATAATGTTTAGGAATTAGGAAATGAAAATAGCAATTATCTTTGTACACTATCACACACCGGATCTTCTTGTGACGGCAGTTCAAGCAGTTAGAAAAGACTTAGATTCAAGCGGGCTTGAAGCAGACATAATAGTTATAGATAATGGAAGTCTTCCTGAGGATCAAGAACTATTAAACTCTTTAGATGTAAACTTAATAAACCCTGGAGAAAACCTAGGTTATGCCAAAGGAGTAAATCTAGGAGTTAAAAATACAGATGCAGATATATTTTTCTTTATGAACCCTGATGTTGAAGTTTCTACCAATTGTATTAAATCCTTGGTTGATGTAATTGAGGAGGGAGCCGCAGCCGCAGGACCCAGGTTCTATCTTGATAAAGAAATGAAGATATTGCATCCACCATTAATGGATCTCACTATTAAGAATGAAATATTATGGAGATCATCCGCATTAGGGCACAACTGGGCTAAATCAGTTCGTAATCATTGGCGAAAGGAAGCTAAGAGGTACTGGGCTTCTGAAAAACCTATAGAAAGTTATTGTTTGACCGGTGCACTGCTCGCAATTAGTAGAAAAGCTTGGAATAAAATAGGGCCCTTTGATGAGATTTATCAGCTCTATTTTGAGGAAGCTGATTGGCTTAAAAGATTAGAGAAAAGTGATCTCAAGTCCTATTATGTTCCAGAAGCCAAAGCTATACATACGTACAACCAGAGTGCAGCGAAAGAACCCCAAGCCAAAATTTGGTTTCAAGAATCTAGTGAAATATTTAGAAAACGTCATTACGGGACTTTGTTTAATACATTCCTTAAGAAAATGGTGCCCTTTATGAGGCAAGTTGCAAACCTTGATAACCAGACACAAGATTCAGAAACATTTTCCTGGACAGGTTTACCACTTATTGATATTGGTTCATTCAGTAAAATTAGAAATACTCCTATTTGGATAGAAATTTCAGAGCAAGATCTGGGTATTCCAGCTGCAGCAATGCCTATATTGGATAAGAGTATGAAAGTTTGGAGATTTCCTAAAGAATTATGGGATAAGTTAGAGCCAAAAACCTACCATTTTAGAACTGTAGACAGTATTGGCAATGAAATTGCTCACTTTACCTACGCCCATTATGAGGCAATCTAATTTTATATAATAAATAACGTGGTATATTTAAAAATATGCTTGACTTTGAGTCGGCAAGTGTATTATCATCCTTACTGGAGCGGTGATTTATTTAAATTGATCTAAATGTCTGCAATCAAAGCAAAAAATCAAATGAGCAACGAGTTATCAAACCTCCTAATAGATATAGCGAGTAAATCAAGAATTGCATCTGCGCAATTGTCTAGGGCAAGTTCAGGATTAAAGAATGAAGCTCTTAACAAAATGGCTCAGGACCTTGTTGAAAAATCTGCTTACATAATAGCGGAAAACCAAAAAGATGTAGAAGAAGCGGAATCAAAAGGACAGTCATCTGCAATGATTGATAGACTTACCTTAACACCGCAAAGAATAGAGAAAATAGCTCAGGGGCTAAGAGAAGTTGCTGCTTTAACTGACCCGGTTGGTGAAGTCGTTCGTATGTGGACTAGGCCTAATGGTCTTAAAGTGGGTCGAATGAGAATACCTCTTGGAGTGATAGGTATAATTTACGAATCTAGACCTAATGTTACTGCTGATGCTGCGGGATTATGCATTAAATCAGGAAACGCAGTGATATTACGCGGTGGATCAGAAACAATTAGATCAAATATGGCAATTGGGCAAATACTAAGAGACGCGCTAACAGAATCAGGACTACCGGAAGATGCAGTTCAAATAATCCCAATTACAGATAGAAATGCTGTGCTCGAAATGCTAAAACTAGATGAACTCATAGATCTGATTATTCCAAGAGGCGGGGAAGGCTTAATTAGATTTGTTGCTGAGAATTCTAGAATTCCTGTTCTTAAACACTATAAAGGAGTCTGTCATATCTTCGTTGATGAAACCGCTGATCTTGATATGGCACAAAGTATTTGTGTTAATGCGAAGGTACAGAGACCGGGTGTATGCAATTCAATGGAAACAATGCTTGTACATGAGGATATAGCAGAGTCTTTCTTACCGGAAATTAGCAAAGCTTTTTCAGAAAACAACGTTGAATTGAGAGGCTGTAAAAAAACTAAAGAAATAATTCCAGAAGTTATTGAAGCAAATGAGAATGATTGGTTTGAAGAGTATCTGGATTTAATATTGAGTGTTAAGGTAGTAAGAGACATGGAAGATGCAATAGAGCATATTGAGAAATATGGATCTATGCATACCGAGTCCATTATTACTCAAAGCTATGCAAATTCACAAAGTTTTATAAACGGCGTTAATTCTTCAACCGTAATGGTTAATGCCTCAACAAGGTTTAGCGACGGCTTTGAACTGGGTTTAGGAGCCGAGATAGGTATCAGTACTTCTAAGCTTCATGCTTTTGGCCCAATGGGTCTTGAAGAGTTAACAACTACAAAGTTTATCGTTCTAGGAGAGGGGCAGATAAGAGAATAATTCCATCTATTAAAGGAGGATGGTAATGAGACAAGCTAGATTAAAGTCGAAGAAACGTGCTAGATCTACCAAAGTTCAGAACAGAGTCGAGCAGAGATCAAAAAGCTCCGAAGAACCTGGAAAAAAACTTTTAAAGAATTCCTTTGAAGACTACCCAACCGAGAAGCAAAACTTAGATCAAGAAACATTGTTCAAGGAGCAAATTGACGAAGGATTAATAGGTCAACTCTCAGAGAATGAAAGTGAGATAAAAAACGACACTTCTAAAGAAGAAGCTTCTGAAAACGAAACGCCAAAGTTTACCCCTGATGAAGAGTTTAGGCTCCTGCAAGTGTATTTCAAAGAAATGGGAACCGAACCTCTTCTTACTCCAAAAGAAGAAATCGAAGTATCTGCGAAAATAAAAAGATGTGAGACTAAAGCCATTGAAGCAAGAATATTCATGGAAACCATATTTGAAAGAAGTCTAAGCAATACTCTAAGTAACACTATTTCTAATGTAGAAAAAAACACAGGATTAAAAAAACTTAAACAATCTAAAAGTAAAAAAAAGAGTACAGCAGTAAAATCTAAACTTGAAAAAAATCTTGCTAAACAAAGTATTAAGAGATCTAATTTACTTTCCAAAGTTTATGGTTTGAGGGCAAAGCGTTTTAAAGAAAGATTTATAAAAGCGAACCTTAGATTAGTAGTGAGTATTGCGAAAAGATATATGAGCCGCGGACTACCGCTGCCTGATCTAATTCAGGAAGGTAATGTGGGGCTTATGAGGGCTGTTGAAAGGTTTGATCATACTAAAGGGTATAAATTCTCTACATATGCTTCATGGTGGATACATCAAGCTATCTCAAGATCTTTGTTAGATCAAACAAGGACTATTAGAGTGCCTGTTTATGTGTTAGAGCAAGCTTCTAAAGTACATAGAATAAGCTCTATAATGAATAAAGAAGCAGGAAGAAAACCTCTCCCGGAAGAAATATCTGAAAAAACTGGAATTTCTGTGGAAGGAGTAAAAAGAGTTCTTGAAGCGACAAAAGAAGTCGTACAGTTAGACTCTCCTGTTTTAGATGGGGAAAAAACCACCTTGCTGGATTTTATACCAGACGATATCTCCAGTATTCCAGATTATGCTGTTGCAAGGGCAACACTAACCATAAAAATTAAGGATGCTCTATCAACTCTAACACCAAGAGAGGAGCAAATTTTAAAAATGAGATTTGGAATAGATTTTGAGAAGACATTTACATTGGACGAAATTGGTCAACACTTTGAACTCACAAGAGAGCGTATCAGACAAATTGAGAAGAGATCGCTAGAGAAACTTGAAGGGTCCGAAGTTGGAACCATACTAAAAAGCTTTCTTGAGTAGAGCTGGTGCTTTTAGGACTTACCTTAAAAAACTTTACTATCATTGAAGACCTATCTGTAGGCCTAAGTCCCGGTTTAAACATTATTACCGGTGAGACAGGTGCTGGGAAATCTGTAATCGTTGACGCTATAAATATTATCTTGGGTGATAAAGCCTCTGCGGAAAACATTAAAACAGGAAAAGAGGAAGCTCACATAGAGGCGCTTTTTGATATATCTAATGATATTGCAATCAAGGAGAGACTCACAAACTCAGGGTTTGATACTACGTCAGGAGAACTCCTGATTAAACGTGTAATTCACCGTAGTGCAAGAAGCCGTGTTTTTATAAACGGCAGTCTCTCAACACTGACCTTGCTGTCTACAATAACTAAAGGGCTTGTAGATATATTTAGCCAGCATGAACACCAGAGTCTCTTAAGAGAAGATAATCATATAAAAATTTTAGATGATTTTGGAAAGAGTACCAATGAAGCAGTAGCCTTACGAGATAAGTTCCAAGGTTATTTAGTTATTCAAAAAGAGCTTGAAGATCTCAAGCAGTCAAAGAAAGATAGACTGGAAAAAGAAGAATATCTCAAATATCAGTTAAATGAGATTGATAATGCTGAGCTTGCAATAGGTGAGGATGAAAAGCTTGAAGAGGAAAAGCTTAAAATTGTTAATTCGGAACGACTAGAAAGTTCGTCGAGCAGCGCATATGAGACACTTTATGAAAAAGAGAACTCTGTGTTAGGAATATTACAAAAACTTTCTAATGATTTTAAAGAAACGGCAAAAATTGATCCTAAGCTAAGTGAGATAGCAGAATCAATAGAGAAGGGGATGTTGCAATTACAAGAAGCTGCATTTTTAATAAGAGATTATACATCTCAACTTTCATCAGAATCTGGAACGCTTGAGGTGATTGAAGACAGAATTCATTTGATTAATAATCTTAAAAGAAAATACGGAGATACGGTATCTGAAATTATCAACAAACGTGATGAAATAGAGAAGGAACTAAATAATATTGAGCATTTTGATGAACGTGTTAGATCTTTAACTGAACAATCAGATAGTTTAATGAACGAATTATTAAAGTTAGCCAAAACACTATCTAGAAAAAGAAAACAGTCATCAAAGAAATTAACCCAAACTTTACAAGATGAGTTAAAAGAAGTAGGCATTAAGGGAGGCAACTTCCATATACAATTTAATGACAAAAGAATATCTTCAAATGGCATAGACGATGTGTCTTTTTTATTTTCTGCTAACCCTGATGAGGACCCCAAGCCTTTAACAAAAGTCGCATCGGGCGGAGAGTTATCACGCATCATGCTTGTACTTAAAGAGGTAATTGCAAGAGTGGAGGGCGGGTCGGTGATAATATTTGATGAGGCCGACTCTGGTGTTGGAGGAGCTATAGCAGAAGCAGTAGGTCAGAAAATCAGGAATCTTTCGAAATCATATCAGGTTATTTGTATTACACATCTTCCGCAAGTAGCGAAATTCGCTGACTCGCACCTAACCGTCTCAAAAACTCATGAAGACAATAAAACTCAGGTTACGATAAAGAATTTAGTAGGCAATGAGAGAGTCATAGAGCTTGCAAGAATGATTGGCGGCTTTAACATCACCCAAAAAACTTTAGATGCCGCACAAGAAATGTTAAAACACTAATTTTACTACTTACACTATCTAAAAAAAAAGTTAATATTGTTGTTAGAACCACCTAAGGATAACAAATGAAAGGAATTATATTAGCAGGCGGGGCAGGAACAAGACTTTACCCTATAACTCGTACTATAAGTAAACAACTCCTTCCCGTTTATGATAAACCAATGATTTATTTCCCTTTATCAGTTCTTATGTCCGCTGGTATAAGAGAAATCCTTATTATATCTACACCACATGATTTACCTATGTTTAAAGAGTTGTTTGGAGACGGATCTCAGCTTGGATTGTCGTTTTCATATGCTGAGCAACCTAATCCTGATGGTTTAGCTCAGGCTTTCATTATTGGAAGAGAGTTTATAGGTAATGACACTGTTTGTCTTATTTTGGGAGACAATTTGTTCTATGGTGAGGGTTTGTTGGATATTGTGGAACGGGCCTCAAACCTTAAAGAAGGGGCAACTATATTTGGATATCGAGTAAAAGACCCTGAGCGCTATGGTGTTGTTAATTTTGATTCAGATGGAAAAGTTGTCGGAATTGAGGAAAAGCCGCAAAAGCCTAAATCGCGTTATGCAGTAACGGGGCTTTATTTTTATGATAACCAAGTTGTTGATATTGCGACAAACTTAACCCCTTCAAGTAGAGGGGAGCTTGAGATTACAGATGTTAATCTAGAATACCTGCGAAGAGGAAATTTGTTGGTTGAAGTATTAGGTCGAGGATTTTCCTGGCT
Organism: Thermodesulfobacteriota bacterium; assembly: GCA_021604765.1. Lineage (GTDB taxonomy): Bacteria > Desulfobacterota_D > UBA1144 > Nemesobacterales > UBA2774 > CR02bin9. The sequence continues at coordinate 13,223 of BQJP01000004.1, read as the reverse complement.
TGATACGGGAACTTATGATTCACTGCAACAAGCAGCAAGCTATGTTCAAGCCATACAGGAGCGGCAAGGCATCAAAGTTGCCTGTATTGAAGAAATTGCTTATAGACAAGGGTTAATAGATACTAACGGATTTAAAAAACTCGCAGAGCAAATGTCAGGAAATGAATACGGAGAATATCTTAGAGAAATACTAAACGAAGAAAATTAACTACATCTATGACATTATCATTTTCCAAAACTGAATTTGAAGGTGTAATAATTATTGAATCCGACTTACATCAAGATGAAAGGGGATTTTTCAAAGAAGTTTATCATTCAGATAAATACAAAGATCTTGGAGAAGTCTTTATACAGGACAACCATTCGAATTCAAAAAAGGGTGTAGTAAGAGGGCTCCACTATCAACTTAACAAACCACAGGGAAAACTTGTCACTGCGATTACGGGAGAAATATTTGACGTAGCTGTGGATATTCGAGTAGGGTCACCGACTTTTGGCAAATGGATAGGTCTTCACTTATCGGCAATGAATAAAAAACAGATATTTATACCTGAGGGTTTTGCTCATGGATTTTGTGTATTAAGTGACAGTGCTGATGTGTTGTATAAGTGTACAGACCTATATGATTTTGAGGATGAATATAGTCTTCTCTGGTCAGATTCAAAAGTTAATATTGACTGGCCTTTCTCCAAACCGCTTGTGTCAAAGAAAGACTCTCAAGCTCCCGTATTAGATCAAATACCAGAGAAATTATTGCCGGTGTATAAACAATGAAAAATCTACTTGTTACAGGAGGCGCAGGATTTATTGGAGTTAACTTCATACGTTATCTTTTGGAAGAATCTGACTATGAGGGAAGAATTATAAATCTAGATAAACTCACTTATGCCGGTAATCCTGAAAGCCTATGCGATATAGAAACAAATTATGCTGACAGATATGTTTTTGTTAAAGCTGATATTGTAGATAGAGACTCACTATCAGTAATTTTTGATAAATATGAAATTGATGGAATATGTCATTTTGCTGCGGAATCTCATGTTGATCGTTCAATAGCAAGCCCTGATGAATTTATAAATACTAATATCATAGGAACATACAATCTTCTTGAACTTAGTAGAGAAAGGGGAGGACGTATAAAACAATTTCACCATATAAGTACGGATGAAGTCTTTGGGAGTCTAGAAGAAGAGAAATATTTTACGGAACTCACTTCATATAAACCTAATAGTCCTTATTCTGCCTCAAAAGCCTCTTCAGATCATCTAGTTAGGGCTTATTTTAAAACTTATGAACTGCCTATAACTATATCAAACTGCTCAAATAATTATGGCCCGTTCCAGTTTCCGGAAAAACTTATTCCACTTATGATTCTAAATACTCTTGAAGACAAAGCGCTTCCCGTTTACGGTGATGGCCTTAATATAAGGGATTGGCTCTATGTTAGAGATCACTGCACAGCTATATGGACAATTATGGATAAGGGAAGAATTGGTGAAACATATAATATTGGTGGTAGAAATGAAATGGAAAACATTAAAGTTGTTGAAATGATTTGTGATTATTTAGATGTAATTGTTGGAACAAGACCTAATAGAGAAAAAAGAAGGAGCCTTATTTCATTCGTTACCGATCGCCCAGGTCACGATAGACGCTATGCAATTGATTCAACAAAAATAAATAATGAACTTGGCTGGAAGCCCGTTGAATCATTTGAAACCGGACTACTGAAAACTATTAAATGGTATCTAGACAACGAAGAATGGGTAGAAAATGTTCGTAGCGGAGAATACCTTGACTGGATCAAGGCGCATTACAGCTAATAAGAACTTAGAACAGATATACTTTTAACGATAAGTAGCAAACACCACTGCAGCAACTACTGTTGTCCATAAACCGTTCTTATCTCCTACCGCAGTTTGAGTGACATTAATTGTTTTTACAATATGATCACTAATCTTCCATATATCCTTTTGTTCGTCATAACTTTTATCAGGATCAAAAGGGACACCCAATGTTGTAGCTAGCATATACACGGCTAGGTCTTCAGCATAATCGCCCGCCACTGTATCTTTTTGTCCAAAGCTATGATGCTCTGATATATAACCATGTCTGGAGGAATCCTTGGGAATAGCGACACCCGCCGAAGCTGCAACTAGGCGATTTGGTTCGTTTGTAGCATTTTCACTCATAACTACATGAAGAATTTGACCTGGAAATAAATTCTTTAGCCCGTTAGCTCTTTGGACAAGTTTGCAATCTGGTGGGAATATACTTGATACCTTAACCAAGTTGAACTCTGCAATTTTGGCATTTCTAAGCGCCATTTCAAAACTGGTTAGCTTTTCTTTATGTCTTCCTACCCCTTTAGTTATAAATGCTGTTTTAGGTATTAACAAAGCACTCCTCCATTAGTAAAGTGGCTTATATTTATACCATTTAAGCTAACTTGTCAATGGGTTTTATATAATCGGCAAAAAGGGATTGATAGACATAAACCGACAAAATTTCTTGCGATTATTTTTAGTAGAGAGTCAATTCAATACTTAGTACAGACCTAATGTTTGTAAAGTTGCTTGAAAACCCATTTTTCATGACTATTTTAAGATTATAAGGGTAATAGAAATAAAATTGGAGGTAACTAAATATGACAATTTCAATTGAACCTTACACAGTTCATGCAAATATTGAAAGTACGAGCACTTCAATAACTTATTGGGGTATATATATAGATAACAAAGAATTTTCCACCACATCTACAAGAGAAAAGGCAGAAAGCACAAAAGAGTGGATGGAGAAATGGCTTAATGACATAAATTAAGAACTATTGTACCATCCATCCTCCTGGCCCCGTTGTTGCATAATAGTTATACAACAACGGGGTTATTTTTTACTACACGATTAATACAAATAAATATTTCTAGAGAGAATCAAAACTTTGACGATATTCTAACTTTAAGAGTATATTAGTAAGGTTTCTAGCTATAGATAGCAACAACAGGATCAACAAATTATGAAAGCAATAGTCACTGGTGGAACAGGATTTATTGGCGGCAAACTTGTAGAGTCTCTTGTGGAACAGGGGTATGAGGTACGCTGTCTTGTCAGAAAAACAAGCAATGTTTCCCGTCTTAATGAGCTTGGCGTGGAACTCTTATATGGAGATTTAGGAGATCTTGAGGTATTAAGGAATATAACCAAAGATGGTGAGATATTATTTCATCTTGCAGCTCTGGTAACAGACTGGGGAGATTCTGAAACTTTCTATAAATATAATGTGCTTGCTACTAAGGAACTATTAGAATCATCTAAGGTTAACAATATCAAAAGATTCGTATATATGAGCTCTTCTACTGTTGTATGGAAATCAGATTTTTGGAACATTCATAAACTAGAAGATATTGATGAAACATATCCTTATACGAAGAACCAGACAGATAACTACAATGCATCTAAAACAGAAGCTGAAAAATTAGTTTTGAAAAATAACAACAACGGACTCGAGACTACTGTAGTTAGACCATCCAACGTTTGGGGCGCGGGAGATACGGTTATACTGCCAAGGATAGCTATGGCTGCTAAGAAAGGAATCCTTTATCCCATGGGGAGCGGAGATAGATTTGTGACACCGTGCCATGTTAAAAACCTTGTAAATGCCTTACTATTATTGGCTGAGAGCAAAAAAGCACCGGGGAATATATATTTTATAAACGACGGAGTTAAGATTCCGTATATGGATTTTTTAACAAAACAACTCGATTCATCTGGTATAGATTGGACTCCTGGGGTCTCAATACCATATAAAATTGCCTATGCAGTGGCTGCTATCCTGGAAGTGATTTTCAAATTAACAAAATCTAAGAAACCTCCTGTACTAACAAAAATGGCCGTTGCCGCACTCTCAGGTTCCAGAAGTTATAGTATCCAGAAAGCCCAATCAGATCTTGGCTATAAACCTGCGGTCGACATGGATGATGGAATGGAGGAGCTCAAAGATTGGGTAACGAAAATAGGTGGAACAGATGAGCTTCTAAAATATATACTTAAAGTTTAGTATGAACAATATCTGCTATGAACAACTCATTAGAAAAACAAGACTTTGATATCAAAGCAGAAGATCTTAAAAAATCTTATGGCAATTTTGAGGCGCTTAGAGGAGTTGATCTGAGTGTGAAAAATGGTGAATTCTATACTCTATTTGGACCTAATGGAGCCGGCAAGACTACATTAACAAAGCTACTAGCAACCCTTACAGACCCAACATCTGGTAAATTATCTGTACTAGGCATTGATGTAAAAAAAGACGTTCAGAAAATAAGATCCACCATTGGCGTTATTTCTCACGATCCTTATTTATATGAAACTTTAACCGCATTTGAGAATATTAAGTTTTTCGGTGAGTTATATGGAATTGCTGACATTAATGAACGAGCACAATCTGTAATAAAGCAAGTAGGTCTTGAATCACGAAGCAATGATTTAGTCAGGACCTTTTCCCGGGGAATGAAACAACGCCTAACAGTAGCTAGAGCTATTGTTCATGAACCCAAAATTCTCCTCTTAGATGAACCATATACGGGGTTAGATCAGCATGGTGCTCAAATATTTGGGGAAATGCTATCACAACTAAAAAAACAGAACCGCACAATAATTATGACTACACATAATATTGATGAGGGTTTGGATTTAAGTGATAGGGTAGGAATACTGTCCAAAGGAAAAATTGTATATGATAGCCCTACGAGTCAAACAGACCCTATAAATTTTAAAGATCTGTATATTTCCAAAGTTGAAAATAGTTAATACTCTCCAATAGTCCCTCTATCTTTTTTACACTTTTTTTAGATATGTGAAACCCAACCGCATTTTCTGCATCTTATCTTATAAGAAATATGGTAGGGAGGCTTAGTATGAGAAAGTTACTTTTTGTAATTACTTTTGTGCTAGCTGTGGGGTTTGTTTATATTGGATCTGGAATTGCTAAGGACGAATCAGATAAAGCAGCTAAACTGTGGAATTCTATGCAAGAGGCGGATTATCAAAACAATTGGGCTTTGTGGCCAGGGAAGAGCAAGTTATACAAAGGAACGCATCCTCATGGGGCTTTACTAACCACATATACCAATGAAACAGCTGCAAATGCCCTTAAAGCAGGTGCTAAAGAGATGCCTAAGGGGTCGATTATTATAAAAGAGAACTATATGCCCGATAAAACACTAGGTGCAATTACGGTAATGGATAAAACTGGGGACGGAAAGGACGACTATTTCTGGGTTAAATACATGCCTAACGGCACTGTTGCTGTGAAAGAAGTAGAAATGGATGGTAAAAAAATGAGCGTTACATTAGCTGGAAAGCCTAAAGGATGTGTAGGTTGTCATATTGCATCAGTAAGTGGTATTTATGACATCATGACAGAGGTTAAGTAACAAACTAAATACTTGTTAAAATTTATTTGTATTCCCTTCTCTTTGGGCGGTAAGTCCGCTACACTTGCCGCCCTTTCTTTTATTAATATTGCTTGATTTTCTACCTTAAGAACTTGATTTAACCTGTCGTAATTAAATGGATATATATAGAAACTAACTTTTACAATCGTATCTGTTATAATACTCGCTTAATATTTATTCTTGCTGGAAAACTAATGAATAAGATTTGGGCAATAATAAAAAAGGATATTATCACTGAGCTCAGGACTAAAGAACTGTTCTCCTCTATGTTGCTTTTTGCTCTGCTTATAATAGTAGTATTTAATTTTGCGTTCGGATTTTCAGTGGAAATTCTTAACTTAGCAGCACCCGCTATGTTATGGATTGCTTTTACCTTTGCCGGAGTTTTAGGTCTAAGCCGCTCATTTGCTTTAGAGAAAGAAGGAAATGCTATAATAGGCATGCTTCTCACTCCAACTGATCGAAGTTTAATCTATGCAGGTAAGATGATAAGCAATACTATTTTTGTCTTTATTGTAGGAATACTAACTGTAATAATGTTTATTTTGTTTTTTAACTACAGCTTTTTAACTACTTTAGTCCCACTGCTTCCTATAATGCTTTTAGGTTCAATTGGGTTTGTCTCGGTAGGTACATTATTCTCAGCTATGGCAATTAATACAAAGCTTAGAGAAGTATTACTGCCGATACTGTTATTCCCGATTATAATCCCTGTTATTGTAAGTGCGGTGAAGTTAAGTGGTCAGGTTTTGGATGGTAATTCAGTTTTTGCTGCCGGTTCATCTTTGAAACTCCTTGTATCGTTCGATATAATCTTTGTGACAGCATGCGCTGTGACATTTGAGTATGTCATAGATGAATCTTAACAAATTTTCGATACTCTAACTCCTATGATGAGACGATTACTATTTATTCTAGCTTTTGTGGGCATTATAGTTTCTATATATGCCGCTTTTATATATGCACCCACTGAACCTATGATGGGTCATATACAAAGGATATTCTACTTCCATATGGGAACAGTATGGGTTGCGACTGTAGCATTTATAATCGTTTTCATAGCAAGCATTATGTATTTGTGGAAAGGTACGAGAAAATGGGACATTTTAGCTTTTTGTTCTGCGGAGTTAGGAGTTTTATTTCTAACACTTACAATTATCACTGGTAGTGTATGGGCCAAGCCAATTTGGGGTACGTGGTGGACTTGGGACCCTCAGCTCACGACTACTTTCATACTTTGGATACTCTATATTGTCTATCTTGTTTTGAGATCTTCAGCAGGGAATGATACTAAAAAAGCCAAATATGCTGCTGTCTTTGCTATTATCGCCTTTATTGACCTTCCCTTGGTCTATATTTCTGTCAGAGTGATGAGGGGAATTTCCCCTGTTGTATTCGGACCTGGCGGAGGTGGTATAGCTCCTGAGATGATGAACGCGCTTCTAATCAATCTTGCTGCTTGCTCTTTATTGTTTATTGTTCTTTTGCTTGAAAGGATTGATCTAGAGCGAATGAAAGACACTCTTATGCAGTTCAAATTAAGAGATAACTAGGTCAAAAGTGAACTTTAAGCAACTTTAACAACTGCATAACTATCAATACCCTAACACTATGCTATCATTGGAATATTATTATCTTTCAATACAGCAAAAAGTTAAAGTGTTTATACAGGGAGCTGACATTGGACATGACCCCAATCACACTTAAGATCATATCAATTTCATCTATCTTTTTTGGTCTTTTTATATGTCTATTCGGATATAGAATCTTAAGATTAGTCTTGGCTGTAGTCGGATTTATCATTGGCGCATCATTTATAGCAGGGGTTGGCTTTACCTTAACAGAGGGGAAAGAGATAATCATCATAGTCATAGCCGGTTTAGGTGGTGGCTTAATTGCAGCCGTAATTTTATTATTTCTTTATTCTGCAGGTGTTTTCCTATTAGGAGCATTGTTTGGAATTGTAATTTTTTCTGGAACTTTAGCGATAACAAACATTAACACAACACCCCTTATATATATCGTACCTGCCTTATTTGGCGGGATTTTAGCTTTATTGCTACAGAAGTTCATGATTATACTCATTACATCTTTCGCGGGGGCCTGGATAACTGTTATAGCGGCTCTTTACATCATTAAAAGCAATTTCACCCCCTTTACCCCTGAGTTTATAAACAATATTAGCGAAATTGAGATGTACAGGATCCTATTAAGCTGGATAGCTCTTGGAGTACTGGGTTTTATTACTCAATATATAGTATTCCCTAAAAAGATAGAGAATTTAGATGGTGTAGAAATTTCAAGACCCAAACCCCGAAGATGAATAGAAAAAAGACAATAAATAATATTAACCTCGCAATAACAAACCTCTAGAAACTAATTGATAAAAAGTATCCTCTCTATTAGTAGAAATATCTTTTTATGTTAAAAATCGCAGGTATGCTATATCCTGGATTCAGATATGATAAAGGCACTATACTTAATAATGTTAGTATTTTTAATTTCATGCGGATTGGCCTATAAATCTCTAGCTCATGGAGAGACAGAACTTGCTTTCCCTGTATCTAATTTAGAAGAAATAATAACAAAATCAGGAGTTGAGATAGACAGAGAAATCACAACTGATGACAATGGTTCAATCGTTATTAATGCGAACAACCCTATTACAGTTGAGCTCTTTGAGCCTAATGGAAAAGATTTCAAAAACAAACGCTTAACATACAGAGCCCAAATGCGCTCTGAAAACCTTATTGCTACCGAAGATATGAGAGGTATTTCATACATAGAGTTAATAGCACAATTTCCTGACGGAGAAGAGCTTGTATCACGTGGTCCTAGAGTACCTATATCTGGCACTACTGATTGGAGATCCGCAGAAACAGTTTTATACATAGACAAAGGGCATACGCCTGAAAAAGTTAAGTTAAACCTTATTGTAGAAGGACAGGGAAAGGTCTGGCTCGATGCAGTTAAACTTGAGGTTATCCCGCTAAGATTGAATTATCTATTTTGGGGCCATATAGTTGTTTGGTTAGTCCTGATAATTTATATTTATGATCTGCTAAAAAAGAATAGACAACTAAAGAAGGAGCTTGAAGCAATTTAGTAGTTAAGGTTAAGATAAATGCTAAAAGGAAAATTAAAATTCATTATCGCAATTGCAGTAATAGCTCTTACAGTGAGTTATCTTGTGTACGGTGGAGTAAAAGACACTATGGTTTATTACCTTACTGTTGAAGAACTTAAGGCGCAAGTGCCAACTGTATACGATAGCCGGGTAAGGGTTTCAGGCATGGTGGTCCCGGGAACTATAATGAAAGATACCAACGGCGCACTCGAATTTCAGATAACTGACGGCACTCAAACTATAGACGTAGCATATGAAGGTATTGTCCCTGACATTTTTGCTGACGACGTAGAGGCTGTAGTAGAAGGTGTATATGCGAAAAATGATGTATTTGAAGCCGATACTCTCCTTGCAAAATGTCCAACAAAGTATGAATCAACAGATTCCCTCTATGAGAATAAGGAAACTTCTTATTAAATGGTAGAAACCGGAAGTATCTCAATACTCTTAGCTTTTATTATTTCTGTTTATGTCTTGATCGCTTCTCTTTACGGAGTAAAAACCAAAAAATGGGATTTTGTAAGAAGCGCTGAAAACGGAGCTATCGCAGTTTTGTTTTTATTAATTATTGCAACAATTGCTCTTCTACATTCTCTTATTAATCTTGATTTCAGCTTGAAATACGTAGCATTAAACACCAGCACTGATCTTGCCATGATATACAGATTCACGTCTCTATGGGCAGGACAAGCAGGGTCACTACTCTTATGGTGTTTGGTTCTTTCTATTTATACCGCTATTGTGGTTTTGCAAAGTAGAAACAAAGATAGACAGCTTATGCCTTATGTCCTTGCAACTCTGGCAACCGTATCAATCTTTTTTATTGGCATTGTTGCTTTCGTAGAAAGTCCTTTTGAGAAACTGCCTTTTATGCCACAAGAGGGAAGGGGTCTTAACCCTATTTTACAAAATGCCTACATGGCAATTCACCCTCTAACCCTTTATTTCGGATACGTTGGTGTGACAGTACCTTTCGCCTTTGGTATGGGTGCACTGATATCAGGAAAACTTGGGGATGAGTGGATAAGGTATTCCCGCAAATGGGCGCTCTTTGCATGGACATTTTTAAGCATAGGACTTCTCTTAGGAGCCAGATGGGCTTACCTGGAACTAGGTTGGGGAGGCTACTGGGCATGGGATCCCGTAGAGAATGCAGCATTTATGCCTTGGCTTGCAGCAACCGCATTTATTCACTCGGTAATGATCCAAGAAAAAAAGGGGATGCTAAAGAAATGGAATATGTCGTTGATTATCATCACATTCTTTCTTTCAATTTTTGGCACATTTATCACAAGGAGCGGTATAATTTCATCAGTCCATTCCTTTGCTCAATCTGACATCGGACCACTATTTTTAGGATTTATAGCATTCATATTGCTTTTCTCTTTTGGAATGTTTCTTTATAGAATAAATGATCTTGAGACTGAAAACAGTTTTGATTCAATTCTATCTAGGGAAAGCGCATTTATATTTAACAACTTGCTCTTTCTGGGAGCGGCATTTGCAGTTTTCTTGGGAACAATATTCCCCATTTTATCAGAAGCAGTAACTGGGAATAAAATACTTGTAGGACCTCCTTATTTTAATAGGGTGAATGTTCCAATAGCACTTGTTTTAATTTTTCTTATGGGAGTAGGGCCTTTAATCTCCTGGAGAAAAGCATCTTTTAAAAACTTGGTCAAAAATTTTCTTTATCCTATCTTGCTTGCAATTCTTACAGTAGTTGTACTATTAGTCTTTGGAATGAAAGATGTGGTAGCCCTAATTTCATTTTCTCTTTGTGCTTTTGTTACAGGAACTGTGTTTACAGAATTTTTTAGGGGAACACGGGTTAGGACTAAGCGTGGAGAGAATTTTCTTTTAGCGTTTACAAGGTTGGTGTCCAAAAATAAAAGACGCTACGGCGGATATATAGTTCATATTGGAATAGTTCTTATCGTTATAGGTGTTACAGCTTCATCTGTTTTTGTAACGGAAAAACAGGCAACATTAGCACCTGGAGAGTCAATGGAGTTAAGGAATTACAACCTAAGATTTGATGGACTCGAGCAATATACAACCGATGCCAAGAACGCCACAATTGCCAATCTTACATTGCTTGAAGGTGGTAAACAAATAGATACAATAGCGCCTGAAAAAAACATCTATAAATATGAAGGCAATCGTGAAATAAACCAAGAGACTGAAGTAGCATTAAGATCTACTTTTAAAGATGATCTCTATATTATTCTAAGCAGTTTTAATGAAGATGGTAGCGCTACTATTAGAGTAATGATAAACCCGCTCGTAAACTGGATCTGGGCGGGTGGTCTAGTTCTTGTTTTAGGAGCGATTGTTACTATGTGGCCTACTAGAAGTAGAAGCCGGCAGGAAGCATTTATAAGATACACCGTTAGTGACCATGATAATCCTGTAAAGGCGTCATAATTTGTCTTCTGAGATAATTCGGGAATAAGGGAAAAATTTGGATATTATAATAATATTAATTATCACTGCTGCAGCGGCTATTTATATAGCTTTACCTTTCTTCATTAAAAAAAGGGATTTGGCAAATGAAACTTTGATGAATTCCTATACTAACAAAGAAGACCCTGTAACTGAAAAATTAAAAATTCTTGATAACAAGAAAGAGACATTACTTTCTGCAATCAGAGATATAGAGTTTGATTACGGTCTTGGAAAACTTTCAAAAGAAGATTTTGAAGAGCTAAACAATAAATATAAATTAGAAGCAGCATCTGTGCTAAAAGAGATAGATGAAATTCAAAAACAAGACGACAGACAAACACCTGGGGATGATATTGAGAGCGAAATATTATCTTACAGAAAAACTGGTGACTCTGATGACACTCTAATAGAAGAAGAAATAACAGCATTCAGAAGCGCTAATCAAAACAATGAATCCAAAATTAAATGTCAGAATTGTGGTTCGGAACACAGGGCCGGAGACTTGTTCTGTTCTAAATGTGGAGCAAAGTTAAACTAAAATGCAAACTATATACAAAAGCAACTTTTCTATATTTATTATAGTGTTAATAACCTTTCTATGCTGTCAATTATCATTTCAACATGAAGTTAAAGCCCAAGGACAAGATCCCTCTATGGCTAGTCTGTCGGGTGAGGAACTATTCATAGAGAACCGCTGTGTAAGGTGTCATACAATTGGCAGAGGGAAATTTGTGGGACCAGATTTAGCAAATGTTAACAACAAATATACTGAAGAAGAAATAATTAAATGGATTGAGAACCCACAGCAAATTTACCAGTCAAGCGGCAAAATGCCCTTTAATGAAGGTTATCCCCCAATGCCTCCTATGAATGTTCCTCCAGCACAAGCTCAAGCAATTAAGGACTACATACTTTCAGTTGATATTCCTGAGGGCAGTTCTAAAACAGGAAGCATCTCTGGACAGGTTTTAAATAAAACAAGTGAGGGACCAGCCCCGGGAGTTGAATTAACCCTTACATCGTATATGGGTGATAGGCCAACAGATGAGAAAACTATTAAGTCAGATGACCAAGGAAATTTTTCATTTGATAACCTTAATTGGGATAGGAGTTATCAAATTGCAATTAATTTTAAAGGTGCGCAATATGCAACAGATAAAATGGTGTTTTTCCCAAATGAAGAAACAAAAATACTCAATTTGCCTATATTTGAACCTACTGTCGAAGAAGATGATATCAGCGTTGTTGAATCACATATGATCGTACAGGCTGGGGATGGTGTGTTATCAGTTGCAGACCTGACGCTATTCGACAATTCAGGAGATAAAATTTATGTTGGTGGCAAAGAACTAAATGATGGCAGAAAAGAGTCACTCAGATTTAATACTCCCAAAGGAGCACAAAGTCTTAATTTTATCCACGGAATCAATCCTGATGATATAGTACAGACTGCATACGGGTTTGCTGATACTACAAGCATAATGCCAGGACAAAAAAGGGTTGTTTATACGTATGACTTGCCATTGAGTTCTGGAAGTACTAAATTTGATAAAACAATAGATTATCCAACTTCAAGCTTCTTGCTTTTAATCTCAGATTTAGAAAGGACTGCCGAAGTAAAGGGACTTACTGGCGGGGAATCTGTACAAATACAGGGGGAAAGTTTTCTAAAGTGGACAGCAACTGACTTGGAACCTGGTCAACAAATTAAAGTTGAACTTAAAACTCCAATAGCAAAGATTGAATATATAAAATGGGGAGCGATATTACTATTATTGTTAATTGTAATTGTTGGAGTTGTCTATTCCTTAGTTTCTAATAACAAAACCATTGCGAATAATCAATTTGAAGAGGATAGGGTAGAAGATCTTAAAGAAAAGAGGATAGAGCTCTTAAAAGAAATAGCATCTTTGGATGACAGCTTTGAAGCAGGTCAAATTGATGAGCAAAAGTATAGAAATATAAGGGAAATGAAGAAAGAAGAGGTTAAAAAAGTTACACGGAGACTGTGATAGGTTGTAATCACAAATCTCCGTAGTGAAATTGAATAACTGAAAGAACCGAAATACTTGCTGTCTCGGTTCTCAAGACTCTAGGACCCAGACCCAGAGAGATGAAACCCATTTTGTTACCAAGGAGGACTTCATTGTCCGTAAACCCACCTTCCGGACCTACAAATAATACAATATTCTGAGGGG